>CALJIC010000065.1 GCA_937974195.1 uncultured Roseiflexaceae bacterium
AGCGGGGGCTTTTACTCAAGAACGGGCATCACCGAGCGCGTGCTAGGCCGCACCTCCGGTGATGCCCTCGTGCTTATTACTCATTGGCATCACCTCCTTTTCGCCTGGACGGCATATCAAGGATTTGCAGGGGTATTCTAGCCTACTGAGGGCGGCCTGTCAAGGGATTCTGCGCGCAATTTCGTGCGAGTTTTCACGGCGCCTCAGGGGGTCGAGAGCGTCGGCGTTGCGGTGATCGGCACGGTTGCCGTCACCGCCGCTGTGTCGCTCAGCGTCAGCGTCGCTGTCACCTCCAGCGTCCCCGTCACCGTCGCGCTGGCGGCGGGCAGCCCCTCGAACGCCGGCGAGCTCTGCACCAGCGAGGGGATGATCAGCGTCTGGCCCACCATCAGCGCGTCGGGGTCGGTCAGGCCGTTGGCGGCCATGATCTCATCCACCGTCGTGCCGAACTCCACCGCGAGCGCGCTGAGCGTGTCTCCCGGCTGGACGACGTACAGCCCGGACGGGGTCGGCGTCGGGACCAGCCGGCGGGCGTAGCTCGTCGCGGTCGCGTCGATGTCCTGGGTCGGGGCGGGTGTGATCTCGAGGATCGTGGCCGCGGTCGGGCGCGGCGTGAGCGGCTCCGGCGGCTCGGGAAGGGAGCAGGCCGCGAGCGGTAGCAGCAGCAGCGCAGCCCACCAGCGGAACACGTACCGCTGCGGTCGGGCGCGCACGGCGTTATCAGGAGTCACATCCGGCAGCATACGTCCTCAGCGTATCGGTCAGGAATGGCGCCTGCCCCGCGGGCGCGCTGCCACGTGCAGGCGCCCGCCAGTGGCTGGCCAACAAAGTATAGCAGCAATCGCGCCAGAAGTGCTCCGTCGGTATCGGGCCTGCCCGCGCAGCCGCAGGAGGCGGCTAGACGCGTGTGCTATAATCGTCTCACTACACTGAGGCCTGCCACGGAAAGGAGCGCTGTCATGGGGGACAAGTCGCCGAAGAACGTGAGGAAGGCAGCCAAGCAGAAGGAAGCGAAGAAGTCGGCGAAGACCAAGTAGCTTCCCAGCGATCTCAGGAGACCTGAGGGAGCAAGCGGCGGGGTGACCCGCCCCTTGCTCCCTTTATCATGACACAGCGTGGCCGATGGCCTGATGGCGTTGGGGAGTATGGGCAACCATCCGCCGGTAGCGGTGATCATCCCATCCTTGGAGGGCGAGGCCGATGCGCTGCTCAGCGCGCTGGCGCGGCAGACGCTTCGGCCGGCCGAGGTTGAGGTGGTGCGCCAGGTGCGCCCGAACGGCCGCGCCCGCAACCTCGGCGTCGCGCGCACGCGCTCCCCGCTGCTGGTGTTCATCGACGACGACGCGCTGCCGGGGGATGAGCGCCTGCTCGAGCGGCTGGTCGCCCCGCTGCTCGAGGACGAGACGATCGGCGTGACCGGCGCGTCGAAGCTGCTGCCGCCCGGCGCGCCGTGGTTCCAGCGCTGGGCCGCCCGCGAGGTGCCGCGGATCGTCCACCCGGTGGTGGAGGCGCCGCTCGAGAGCAACCCGGACCCGCCCTCGTTCTACTGCGAGATCACCACCACCTGCTGCGCGATGCGGCGCGAGGTGTTCGAGCGCGCCGGCGGGTTCGACGAGACGCTGCTGCGCGGGGTGGATACGGAGTTCTTCGTGCGGGTGCGCCGGATGACGGTCGCTGGCTCGGCCGGCGGCGAACATCGGCCGCCGGACCGCTACCGCTTCATCCTGGTCCCGCACGCCTGGACCTACCACCCCGCCCCGGCGACGCTGCGGGCGCTGCTGCGCAAGCAGTTCCTGTACGGCTACGGCCACGCCCAGGAGGTGCGCCGCGACCCGTCGCGCGCGCGCGGGCGGGCCCTGCACACGCCGCTGCACGCGGCGGCCTTCGTGCTGTTCCGCACCGCCATTCTGGTGCCGAACATGTTCCTGCCCTACTCGTTCGCCGCGCCGAGCTGGCGGCCGGGCTTCAAGCCGCTCAAGGCGCTGGCCTCCTACGCCAGCGCGCTTGGCTACGTCTGGGGCTGGTATGCGGATCGCCATTGACGGCCGGCATGTCGCCGATCACTTCCCCGGCATCGGCCGCTATGTCTTCAGCCTGGTGCGCGCGCTGGCCGCCCTGGAGCACGGGCACACGCTGCTGGTGCTGCACAATCCGGCGCTGCGCAACACGCGGTTCGACTGGGGCGAGCTGGCGCGGGGCGTCGAGCTGGTGAAGACGAGCGCCCGGCCGTTCTCGCCGGGCGAGCAGCTGCAGATCCCCGCCCTGCTGCGGCGGCTGCGGGCCGATGTGTACCACGCCCCGTACTACGTGATGCCCTATGCGGCGCTGCCCTGCCCGGCGGTCGTGACGCTCTACGATGTGATCCCGCGCCTGTTCCCGCGCGAGGTGTCGCGGCGCGCGCGGCTGCTGTTCGAGCTGCTCAGCCGCCTGGCGCTGCGCGCCGCGAGCGAGCTGATCGCGATCTCCGAGAGCGCCCGCGCCGACATCGCGGCGGCGTTCGGCGTCGCGCCGGAGCGCATCACGGTCACGCCGCTCGCCGCGGACGAGCGCTTCGCGCCGCGGCAGCCTGCGGAAGTCCAGCCCGTGCTGGCGCGCTACGGCCTCGCGCGGCCCTACGCGCTGTGCGTCTCTTCGAATAAGCCGCACAAGAACCTGCCGGCGCTTGTGGCGGCGTGGGCGAAGCTGGTCGAACGCCCGAGCGCCGGCGGCCCGCAGCTGGCGATCGCCGGTCACTTCGACCCGCGCTACCCCGAGGCGCAGGAGCTGGCGCAGCGCGCCGGGCTCGGCCAGAGGGTGCGCTTCCTGCCCGACGTGCCGGAGGACGATCTCGCGGCGCTCTACGCCGGCGCCGAGCTGTTCGTCCTGCCCTCGCGCTACGAGGGGTTCGGGCTGCCGCTGCTGGAGGCGATGGCCTGCGGGGTGCCGGTGGTGTGCGGAGGAGGGTCGAGCCTGCCCGAGGTGGTGGGCGAGGCGGCGCTGATCGCCGATGTGGCGTGCCCGCAGGCGCTCGCAGATGCGCTGGGGCGCGTGCTCACCGACCGCGGGCTGCGCGAGGAGATGCGGGCGGCGGGCCTGCGGCGGGCGGCGCAGTTCTCCTGGCGGCGCACCGCCGAGCTGACGCTGGCGGTGTACGAGCGCGCCGGCCGGGGCGCGAGCTAGCGCCGCGGGTGGCCGTGCTACCCCTGGTACACCTGCCGGAAGCGCTCGCGGGCGCGGAAGAGGCGGGTCTTGATGGCGCTGTTGGACACCCCGAGCGTGTCAGCGATCTCCTGGGTGCTCCGCCCCTCGCACGAGTGCAGCACCAGCGGCAGGCGGTACATGGTGGGCAGCTGCGCCAGCGCCCGCAGCACCGGCTCGCGCTCGTCCAGGTGCGACTCGAGGCTCGCGCCCGCCCCGTTCGGGTCATCGGTGTCCGCCAGCGGCGTGAAGCGAATGCGCCGCTGCCGCCGCAGGTAGTCGTAGGCCGTGTTGGTCGCGATGCGGTAGAGCCACGCCGCGACGCTCGCGCCGGTGTCGCGGTTCTCCCAGCCGCGCAGGGCCTTGATGAAGGTCTCCTGGCACAGATCCTCGGCCGCCTCGCGGTCGCTCACCAGGCGGGTCAGGTAGGCCAGAACCGGGCGCTGATATTCGTTGTAGAGCGTCTCGACGTTGACCCCAGCGCGGTATTCGGTCATCGCTATCATGGCTGCGTTCCTCGGCGCTCGTTGTTCTGGTTGGCTGCCTGCCAGGCGAATATGCTGCCAGTATAGGCGTTACGATATTTCGGCCGCATCGTCCGCCGGAACGGTTCCGCCTCTGCTGCCGGAGGACGAGCGGCCGCACATCTCAGGTGGGACGAGCATCTCGGCAAAAGGGCTGAGATGCTCAGGCGCGCACCGGCGGCCGCTCGCGCAGCAGCGCGATCACGCGCAGGAGCAGCGACTGGCGCCGCGTCGCGGGCTGGCGGGCGGGCTCGCCCTGAGCCGCGCGGATCAGGCGTAGGATGCGGGCTTCGACAAGCAGGCGCTCGTGGCGCTCCTGGGCGCGTAGGTAGTCGTGTCGGTCGAAGTACATTGCTCTTCCCCATCTGGTATTCACAGAAACCCCACCGATACCGTCCGCTCCTCACGCCAGAAGCCGCTCAGGCGGCGTCACCCCTCGGCGGCCGCGCGGCTCTGGCGCGGCGAATTGCCGGTCGCACCCGGACCTCCTTGACGAAGGGCGCGGCGCCGGCGCCGTGGTGCTGGCGAGGCTCGGGCCTCTCCCACGGGCGCGTCGGCGCGTTGCCGACCAGTGTCGTTGCTCTGCTGCTACTATAGGCGCATGGCGGCGCGGCGGCATCGTTCGCGCGCTTCATCCGCGCTAAGGCCCTCTCAGTACAAAACGCTCCGCCGAAAGGCGGAGCGTTTTGTACTGAGAATGGGTTGGGGAAGCCCGCGGGCGGGTTCGCGCCGTGGCGCGCCTCAGTCCATCGGGACGAGGCGCTGGCGCAGGGCGTAGATCGCCGCCTGCGTGCGGTCTGCCAGATGGAGCTTCGAGAGGATGTTCGAGACGTGGGTCTTGACCGTCTTCTCGCTGATCACCAGCGTGTCGGCGATCTCCTTGTTGCTCTTGCCCTTCGCGATCAGGCGCAGCACGTCCATCTCGCGCTCGGTGAGCTGCTCCACCGGGTCGTCGGCGGTGCGCGGGGCGCTGAACTCCTGCATCAGCTTGGCGGCCACCTCGGAGTGCAGCACCGCCTCGCCGCGCTGCGCGGCGCGGATGGCGCGCGCCAGCTCCTCCGGCTGGACGTCCTTCAGCAGGTAGGAGATCGCGCCGGCCTTGATCGCCGGGAAGACCTTATCGTCGTCGGCGAACGAGGTGAGCACGATGATGCGCGTGGACGGGCTGACGTTCTTGACGCGGCGGGTGGCCTCGACGCCGTCGATCCCCGGCAGCACCATGTCCATCAGCACCACGTCCGGAAGCAGCTCCTGGGCGAGCTTCACTCCCTCCTCGCCGCTGGCGGCCTCGCCGATGACCTCGATGTCCTCCTGGAGCTCCAGGAAGTCGCGCAGCCCCTGCCGCACCACGCGGTGGTCGTCGATCAGTAGGACGGTGATTGGGTCCATTGTATCGCTCCTCGTCTCGCTCGCCCGCTGGTCATCCCTCATACGTCGCGCGTCTGCGTGTGCCCGTGGCCATCGAAGCACCGCAGCGCCCCGACGCTCTAGCGTTCCGCCGCCCCGACGGCCTCTTTCCCGCCGCGCGGCACGATCACCTTGATGCGCGTGCCCTTGCCCGGCGCCGACTGCAGCTCGAGGCGCCCGCCGAGCTCGGCGGCGCGCTCGCGCATGCTCACCAGCCCCAGGTGGCGGCCGTTGCCGTTGTTCTCCGCGCCGGGCTCGAAGCCGCGCCCGTCGTCGACGATCGACATCACCACCTGATCCGGCCTCAGGTCCAGCGCGACCTCGACCTGGCAGGCGCCGGCGTGCTTGACGACGTTGTTGAGCGCCTCCTGCGCGATGCGGTACATCGCCTGCTCGATCCCGCGCGCGTCGCGCTCCTCGCCGCTGACGAACAGGTCGATCGTCAGCCCCTCGCGCCGCCGCAGCATGGCGACGTGCTGCTGCAGCGTCGCGATCAGCCCCTGCTCGCTGAGGCCCGGCGGGCGCAGCTGGAAGATCAGCGCGCGCATCTCGGCCAGCGCCGCCGACGCGGTCTCCTGCAGCCGCTCGAGCTGGGCCGCCGCGCGCGCCGGGTTCTTCTCCAGCTGGGCGCGCGCCGCCTGGGCGGTGAGGGTCATGCTGAAGAGCTGCTGCGAGATCGAGTCGTGCAGGTCGCGCGCCAGCCGGCTGCGCTCCTCGAGCACCGCCGCCTCCTGGGCGCGCTGGTACAGGCGCGCGTTCTCGATCGCGTTCGCCAGCACGTCGGCCGCGGTCTCGAGCGCCGCCCGGTCCTCGTCGCTGAACGCCGCCACCTGGCGCGACTCGAGGTTGAGCAGCGCCAGGACGCGGCCGCTCGCCACCACCGGGACGCACAGCTCGGAGCGCGCGTCGGCCAGCGTGTTGACCTGGTAGTCCGGCTCCTGGCGCACGTCGTCGGCGCGCACGGTCGCCGCGGTGCGGTAGGCGCGCCCGAGGAGCCCCTTGGAGAGCGGCTGGCGGTGGCCCGGCGTTACCGGCTCCTCGGTGCCGGCCTGCGCCACCAGCTCCAGCTCGCCGCGCTCCTCGTCCACGAGGTACAGCTCGACGTGGCCGTAGCCGAAGCCCTGCTGGATCTCGGCCGTCACCGTGGCCAGCAGCCGCTCCAGGTCGAGCGTCGAGACGGCCATGCGCGCCAGGGTGTTGATCACCTCGAGCACCTTGTTGCGCCGCCGCACCTGCTCGGCCAGCAGCTGCGCCTCCTGGTAGAGCCGCGCGCTGCTGATCGGCCCGACGACCTGCGCCGCCACGGCCTCGAGCAGGTCCACGTCCTCGTAGGTGAAGGCGTTGACCTGGTCGGACTCGACCGTCAGCACGCCGATCACCCGCCCGCCGGTGCGCAGTGGCACCGCGATGTACGAGCGGATGTACTGGTTGGTGCCGATGTCGTGGGCCGCCGGCGTGACGCGCGTCTCGTTCCAGGTGTCGTTGGAGAGGAACGGCAGCCCCTCGCGCACCACCCAGCCGCAGATCCCCTCGCCGACCCGCAGCCGGACGTTGCGCGCCGCCTCGTCGATCCGCCCGACCGCGGCGACGATCTCGAGCTCGTTCTGGTCGTTCAGCAGGGCGATCGCGCTCCCCTGGAACTCAACCTTGAGCCGCTCGACGGTGCGCGCCAGGATCACGTCCAGGTCGAGCGTGTCGGAGACCTCTCGGCCCAGCTCGACGAGCAGCTGCTCCTTGGCGAGCAGCCGCTGGGTGCGCGCCGCCAGGCGGGCGTTCTCGAGCGCCAGGCCGGCCTGGCGGGCGATCGCCTCGAGCACCTTGATGTTCGGCAGCTCGATCGCCGCCAGGTCGTCGGCCGGCTCGACGTAGATCGCGCCGATCAGCCGGTCGCTCCGGCCGCGCAGTGGGACCAGCAGCGTGCCGCTGTCGTGGTCGCTCGGGCCGTCCGGCACGGGGGTGGTTTCGCCAGGGGTCAGGTACGACTCGCTCAGGCGGTTCTTCGGCTGCAGAAGCGCCTGGTACTCGGCGGGCGCCAGCGGCCGCTCGCGCAGCGTGACGATCTCGTCCTCGGGGATCCCGGAGAAGGCGCACGCCTCCAGCTCGTCGGTGTCTGCATTGCGCAGCCGCACGTAGACGCGCCGGTACCCGAGCGAGCGCCGGATGGCGTCGGCGACGTCCTGGAGCAGCGTCTCAGGTGTGATGTCCGCGCGCAGCTGCGTGCCGAGAGCCAGCAGGTCGCCCAGCGGCAGGTTGCGCGCCAGGTCGGTCATCAGCGCCTCGGTGCGGGCGGTTGGGGACTCGTGTGCCACAATCGCTTCCCAGATTTATCGGATTGACGTAATTGTAGCACAAGGCGCCGGCGCTTGTATCCGGCGCAAGGCTTATGACGCCACCGTCTCGCTGCTCAGCTCGTGCAGCGCGGCGTCGCTCAGGTTCGGCCCGCGCCCGATCATGATCGGGCCGAACAGCTCGGCCTGCTCGACGACGACCGCGCGGCGCTTGAGCAGCTCCAGCACCGACCACAGCGCCACCACGATCTCGACGCGGGTGACGGTGGTGGAGAGCAGGTCCTCGAAGCTGAACCACTCGCTCACGCGCAGCCGATCGCGGATTCGCTCGGCCATCTCCTGCACGGTGATGATCTTCGGCGCCGGCAGCGGGGTCTCGGGCGGCTCCAGGGGCAGGAGCAGCTGCATACGCCGCTGGACGGCGGCGATCATGTCGCTCAGAGTCGCGTCGAGCGCGGCGGGGCGCGGGGCGACGGGCAGCGGCGGCGTGGCGACGCGCGTGTAGGTGCGTCGCCCTTGCTCCTCCCAGGCCCGCAGCAGAAGCGCCGCCTGCTTGAAGCGCTGGTACTCCTGAAGCTGGCGCACCAGTGCCTCGCCGTCGGAGATCGGCTCATCGGCGCTGCTGGCCGGCCGGGGGAGCAGCGCCCGCGACTTGATCACCAGCAGCCGCGCGGCGATCACCAGGAAGGCCGAAAGCGCCGCCGGGTCGGGGTCCTCGATCGCGCGCACGTGCTCCAGGTACTGGTCCGTGACCTGCGCCAGCGCCACCTCGGTGATGTCGAGCTCCTCGCGCTCGATCAGCCGCAGCAGCAGGTCGAGCGGTCCCTCGAACACCGGGAGCTGGATGGTGTAGTCGACTCGGTCGTACATCATATGATTCGCGGCCCCGGGCTGCCGGCGCGTCAGTTCTGGTTATCGGCCCACGAGAGCGCGGCGGTGAGCGGAGTGGCGCGCTGTGCGGCGTAGTCGCGCAGGATCTCGGCCGCCTGCGCGCAGCCGCCGGCCTGCTCGATCAGGCGCGCGCTCCGCAGATCGTGGTCGGCGTGGACGGCGAAGGGCCGCAGCACCCCGCGCCCGCTGCGCGCCGCGCGGCGGTAGGCCCCCGGCGCGAGGCGCTTGAGCACGACGAACAGGCCGTAGTAGAGCAGCGGGATCGGCCGCCCGTCGTCGTCCACCTTGCCGCAGTCGTGCAGCAGCGCGGCCTTCAGCAGCCCCGTGTCCCGGTGCCCGGCGCGCACCAGGGTGTGGTAGACGTCGAGCGAGTGGCGCTGGTCGAAGACCGGCATGCGCTCGAAGAGCGCGAGCTCGCCCGGGCTCAGGGTCGCGCGCAGCAGCGCGCGCTCGTCCGGCGCGACGGACGCGGTGAGGGCGGCAAACAGCTGCTGCAGGCGCCGCCGGACCATCGGCTACCCCAGGATCTCGTCGATCTGCGCGGCCAGCGCGAAGTCCTTCTCCGTCAGCCCGCCGGCGTCGTGGGTGGTGAGCGTCAGCGTCACGCTGCGCCAGCGGATGTCGATATCCGGGTGGTGCCCGGCGGCCTCCGCCAGGAAGCCGACGTGCGTGACGAAGGCGATCGCGGCCGGGAACGACGCCAGCTTGAACGTCTTCCGGATCGCGTCGCCCTCACGTGTCCAGCCGACCAGCGCTTCGAGGCGGGACGCGATATCTTCGCTGCTGAGTGTCGCTGCCATACGGGGGTCGCGGCCTTCGGCGGCGAGGCCCCGCGCCGCCGAGATGAAGTTTGGGGAGGCATTGCCTCCCCAGAAACTCCCTCTTCCGCAGAACGTGTGTCGCTAGTCGAGATAGCCGCGCAGCTTCTTGCCGAGGTGCGGGTGGCGCAGCTTGCGCAGCGCTACCGCTTCGATCTGGCGGATGCGCTCGCGCGTGATGCCGAACTCGACCCCGACCTCCTCGAGCGTGCGGTAGCGGCCGTCCTTCAGGCCGTAGCGCAGCTGGATGATCTTGCGCTCGCGCTCGGGGAGCTTCTGCAGCACCTCTTCGAGCTGCTCGCGCAGCATGGAGGAGGCGGCCGCCTCGGCCGGCGTGGAGATCCGGTCGTCCTCGATGAAGTCGCCCATGCGCCCTTCGCCCTCCTGCCCCACCGGCATCTCCAGCGAGAGCGGGTGCATGGAGGCCTCGAGGGTGCGGCGCACCTTCGTCGAGCTAATGCCCATTGCGTCGGCGATCTCCTCGGGGGTCGGCTCGCGCTGCATCGTCTGCTGCAGCTTGTGGGAGGTGCGCTTCACCTGGCTGATCGCCTCGCCCATGTGGACGGGGAGGCGGATGGTGCGGCTCTGGTCGGCGATGGCGCGGGTGATCGCCTGCCGGATCCACCAGGTGGCGTAGGTGGAGAACTTGTGGCCCTTGGTGTAGTCGAACTTCTCTACGGCGCGCATCAGGCCGATGTTGCCCTCTTGCACCAGGTCCATCATCGTCAGGCCGTAGGAAGTGTACTTCTTGGCGATGGAGACCACCAGCCGGAGGTTAGCCTGGATCAGGTGCTGCCGCGCCTCGGCGCCGCGGGCTACCTGCTGCTCCAGCTGCAGCCGCTCCTGCCACGAGGTGTACTCCTCACGCTCGAGGAGGCAGCGCGCCCGGTGCCCGGCCTCCATCTGCTTCGCCAGAACGACCTCCTGCTCTGCCGAGAGCAGCGGCACCTGGCCGATCTCCTGGAGGTACATGCGCACCGGGTCGTCTAGCGCGACGTCGGTGAGGTCGGGGAGGTCAGAGTAAAGCTCATCTTCCACCGAAGGCTGTGGCTCGGCGATCTCGGCCGGCGACTCGACAACGCGGATGCCCTCGGCCTGGAGGGCGGCGTACAGCTGATCGACATCGGCGACGTGGTGCTCGGGCTGGGGAAGGGCTTCAAGGATGTCGCTGTAGGTGAGGTAGCCCTGGGCGCGAGCCGTCTCAAGCAGCTGCTCAAGCATTTGCGCCCACTCCTGTAGCGCTGTCGCTCCTATCGTGGTGGTCATGGATCCTGGCTTTCTTGATGACATAATACACGACCTGTCAAGGTTGCTGGGCGACAGGCCGGCCACCGGGACGAGTTACTCGTAATGTCGCCCGTTTTTAGGCAACAAGATGGGGCTGAGAGCCAGCCACTCCAAGCCCCGAGGTGCTCTCGTGTAAGAGGGACGCGTGCTTGGCACCCCATTTGTACCCTGCGTTACTATATCATTAGTTATTCGTTAAAGTCAATCCCTTTGTCCACCAATTTTATCCGCACCTTTTCCACTTATCCACAGGTTTTACCCCATTGGAAAGCCACAGAACGCATGTTCTCCACAGCATGATGTGGACAAGCGGCTCGGCGCTTGCGTAGCATATCACAAACGGGAAGCGCATGTCAAAACCGTTTTAGTGTGACGGCCGCCCGAATCTTGACAGCGCCCGCCGCCGCCCGTAGGATTCACCGCGCACAACCGGCCTGAGGAGAAGAAACCATGCGCTTTATCGACGCCCTGCTCGACGCTAGCCGCAGCCGGCGCAGCCTGCTCTGCATCGGCCTCGACCCGCTGCCGGAACGGCTTCCCGCGCACCTCGGCTCTTCAGCCCAGGCCGTCTACGACTTCTGCGCGGCGATCATCGAGGCCACCGCCGACATCGCCTGCGCCTACAAGCCGAACATCGCGTTCTTCGAGGCGCTCGGCGCCCCAGGAATAGAGACGCTCCAGCGCCTGTGCGAGTTACCGCGCGATGTGCCGATGATCCTGGATGCCAAGCGCGGCGACATCGGCTCCACCGCCGAGGCCTATGCCCGCATGGCCTTCGAGGTATTCCGCGCCGACGCGGTGACGCTCAGCCCCTACCTGGGCGGCGACACGCTCGCCCCGTTCCTGCGCCACGCCGAGCGCGGCTGCTTCGTGCTCTGCAAGACCTCCAACCCCGGCAGCGCCGACGTGCAGGACCTGGAGCTCGCCACCGGCGGCCCGCTGTACCTGGAAATCGCCCGCCAGGCGCGTGACCGCTGGAACGCCAACGGCAATGTCGGGCTGGTGGTCGGCGCCACTCATGCCGAAGCGATCGCCGCCGTGCGGGCCGCCTGCCCCGATCTGCCGCTGCTGGTGCCGGGCGTCGGCGCCCAGGGCGGCGATCTGGAGGCGGCGGTGCGGGCCGCGGTGGACGCCGCCGGCGAGCGCGCGCTGATCAACGCCTCGCGCAGTATTCTGTACGCCAGCAGCGGGCCGGACTTCGCCCAGGCCGCTCGCGCTGAGGCGATCCGGCTCCGCGACGCCATCAACCGCGTGCGGTAAGGCAAAGCGATGCGCTTCGATGTCCTGATCGAGCGGCTCCGGGCGAGCATCCACAGCGAGCGCCGCCTGCTGCAGCGAGTCGCGCGCTACGTGCTGCCGCTGCTGCTGCTGCCGGTGGGGCCGGCGGTGGCCCAGATCCCGACCGGCTGGATCGGGCTGATCGCCGGCGGGCTGATCGCGCTGCTCATGATCGCCCAGGCCGAGCTGTTCATCCGGCCAACCTTTGTGCGCGCCCGGATCGTGGACCGCGACCTCACCAGCTATCTCGGCCTCGCGCCATCTGGCGAGAAGCAGGAGCTCACGCATGCCCTGGCGCTGCTGCTCCCGCCGGCGGCGGCGCTGCTGCTCGGTATGGCGCTCTTCCTGCCCGGCATGATGGCGGACGCGGCCTCCTGGCAGCGCCTGGTCGCGCTGGTGCTGGCCGGGCTGGCGCTGTGGGCGGTCTGGCAGCGTCTGGCCGAGACCGTCTCGCTGCTCGACAGCGTGGAGCAGCGCCTTGCGGCGGCCGCCAGGGATCTCATCGGCGGCGGGCGCTCCCCTGACGACAAGGCGCTGGTGGGCGCGAGCGACTCGCCGGCCCGCGCGCCGTCTGCTAGCTACCGGCTGCCGGAGGACGGGCTGCTCGAGCCGCGCATCGCCAGGCGTGTCGTCGGGCTGCCGCTCCCGCCGCTGCGCCTCTCGCCGGCCGGCGTGGCGCTGCTGCGCACCGAGGCCTACCTCACGCTGCGCGACTTCCCCGACACCCAGGACCGGGACCTGATCGCGTCGCTGAACGAGCTCGGCCGCGAGATCTCCGCCACGGAGCAGCGCCACAGCGCGCTGCCGCCGGTTGGCGGGAAGATCTACCTCCCCGTGGCCGCCGGCGGCGCGGTCGCGGCGCTGCTCGGCGCGACGGTGCGCCGGCTGGGGATGGACGGCGCCTACTCGGCCTCGCTGCGCACCTGGCTGGTGCGGCTGCCGCCTGCCCGCTCCTACAGCGTCGCCGGCCGCCTGATCGACGCGGTCGTGGCGCTGCGCATCCTGCCGCCCGGGAGCGTCGTGCCGCACCACCTGACCGTCCAGGGCGACCTGGGGCGCGAGGCGCGCGTCCTCAGCGTCTTGCACCTCGCCGCGTCGGCGCTGGTGCTCGAGGAGCGGCCGGGCGCCGGCCGCGATGACCCGCGGCCCTTCATCATGCGCGGCGGCGGCGTGCTGGACGATCTCGATGGGCGCGGGCGCGGCACCGGGCCGCGCACCGATTTCGTCGACGGCTTCCTCTTCGTCGACGTGCCCGCGCTCGACGCGCCCGAGCACCGCATCGGCCACACCCTCAACCTGCGGCTGAAGCAGGTGCTCGCCTACGGCCTGCTGGCCGCGGCCACGCCCTCCTACCGGCGCACGCCGCTCGAGGCGCGTGCGGCCGCCGTCTTCGAGCGCCTGCGCGAAGACGTGCGCCAGCTCCTCGCCGACCATGGCCTGGAGGCGGCGCTGGAGGTGGACTGGCTGGACGGCGCCTGGAGCGAGATCTGGCCGCTGATCGAAGGGCTGAACCGCGCGAAGCAGCGCAGCCCGCAGTTCCTCGCGCAGATGCAGCGCCTGCGCGACGATGCGCTCGATGCGCTCGAGGCGATCGCGGCTGAGGACGCCGGCACGCGCGCTGAGCGCGGCGTGCTATAATGGCCGGACGGAGGTTTTTATGGCTGTCGGTGAGCGGCGAGCCGAGCAGACCGTGGCGGACAACCGCAAGGCGCGCCACGACTACTTCATCGAAGAGACCTACGAGGCCGGCATCGTGCTGACCGGCAGCGAGATCAAATCCATTCGCAACGGGCGGGTGAACCTGCGCGGCGGATATGCGCGCGTCGTGAACGGCGAGGTGTGGCTGTACGACGTGCACATCGCGTCGTACGAGCAGTCCGGGAAGTACTTCAACCACGAGCCCACCCGGCCGCGCAAGCTGCTGCTGCACCGCCGCGAGATCAGCCGCATCGTCGGGCAGGTCGAGCGCCAGGGCTACACGCTCGTGCCGCTGCGCCTGTACCTGAAGGGGCGCCGCGCCAAAGTGGAGCTGGGCCTCGCCAGGGGCAAGAAGCTCTACGACAAGCGCGAGGATATCGCCAAGCGCGAGGCGCGCCGGGACATCGAGCGCGCGATGAAGGCCCGCAGTCGCGGGTAGGGGCGTCGCCTGCTACGCCTGCTCGTGAGGGCGTCGCCTGCTGCGTCCCACCTCACACCGTGGCGATCGCCCCCTTTCAGCCCCGAAACCCAGCTCCCCGCACACACGCCCCAGCGGCAGATCGCGCGAGCGAGCCACGCCAGCGGGCGGGCCGGCCCGCAACGATCCCGAGTCCGATCCGCCACTCATCTTCCCTTGCGTCTTGTTTCTCGCAAGTCTATAATCAAAGATAAGGCGACAAGGCGAAGCCATCAGCGACGCTATCGCCTGAGTGCGACGCTTCTCCCCCCCAATACTCACGAGCACCACCGCAGCACGCAATCAATCGAACTGGAGACAAGATGGAACAGATACCTGCAGGGATGCGCCGGGCAGTGCGCGGGTCCGCAAATCCGCTTGATGAGGTCGAGGAGAAGCTTCGGCAGACGATCTTTGGCCAGGAGCGCGCGATCGAAGCGATCGTGCGTCTGCTCAACCGCGCGCGATTCGGCTTCTCTGCCGGCAACCCGCGCCGTCCGCGCGCGACGCTGCTCTTCCTCGGGCCGACTGGCGTCGGCAAGACGGCCACCGCGCGCCGGCTGGCGCAGCTGCTCAGGCCGGACGGCGAGGCGTTCCTGAAGATCGACTGCTCGCTCTTCAGTCAGGGCCACGAGGTCTCGGCGCTGGTCGGCGCGCCCCCCTCCTACGTCGGGCGCGACCAGAAGCCGCTGCTCAACCCCGAGATCATTGAGCAGGAGAACAGCGTCGTCCTCTTCGACGAGATCGAGAAGGGCCAGCCGGAGCTGTGGAACCTGCTGCTGCAGATCATGGAGGACGGCGAGATCCTGCTGCTCAACGGCGGCCGCCGCGTGTCGTTCCACAGCAGCATCGTGGTGCTGACGACCAACGTGGGCGCCAAGGAGATGGTGGACTTCCTCGACCGGCGGACGATCGGCTTCCGGACCCCGGCCAAGGATGTCGAGGCCACCGGCCAGCAGATCTACCAGATCGGCTTCGAGGCGCTGCAGCGCGTCTTCCAGCCCGAGTGGATCAACCGGCTGGACGAGATCATCGCCTTCCGCCCGCTGTCGAGCGAGATCCTGCGCCAGGTGCTGGAGCGCATGCTGCAGGAGGCCAACGAGACCTACCTGCGCCACGGCATCAGCGTCGAGCTCACCGAGGAGGCCAAGGAGTACGTGCTGCGCAAGGGGTTCGAGCCGCGCTTCGGCGCCCGGCCGCTGCGCCAGCAGCTGCTCAAGCTCGTCGAGGCGCCGCTGGCCGACCTGATGGCCTCGGGCGGCATTCCGCAGGGCGCGCGCGTGCTGGTGGCCGCCACCGGCGTGGACAAGCACGGCGAGGCGCTCGAGTTCCTCTACGAGCCGGCGCCGGAGCTGCTGCTGCAGGCGCAGGAGCTGCGCGCGGCTGAGGTCGGGCGGGACAAGAAGGAGGAGGGTCCGCAGCAGCCGAGCGTCGGGCTCTCGGCCGACAAGGGCCAGACGATGGAGCACACCGCCGGCCCGCTCGGTGCGCGCGGCCCGCGCATGACACCGCGGCGCAACGACGACCGGCGGTAGGAGTGCAGGAGAGACTCCTGCGATAGGGGCGCAGTAGGGGCACAGTTAGGGGCGCAGCACGCTGCGCCCCTAACTGTGCCCCTACATCTGTCCCCGGCGTTGATTCACCTCGGCGCGCGTGGGGATCGCGCTGGCGCCAGGCCCCTCGACGCTCCGCCCGGCCACGCAGGCCGCGAAGTTGGCCGCCTCGATCGGGTCGCCGGTCTCGTGCAGGCGCACGAACAGCGCTGCGGCGAACACATCCCCCGCGCCGGTCGGGTCGCGCTCGTCTGCCGGGCAGGCCGCGATGGGGTGCGGCTTGCCCTCGATGAAGAGCGTCGAGCCGGCCGCGCCGCGCGTCAGCGCCACCAGCCGGCAGTGGCGGGCGTAGTCGATCGCGAGCGACTCGTCGCCGCGCACGTCCTCGATGCTCAGCACGAGCACATCGATCTGGCGCAGCAGCTCGGGCTCTGGGCGCCACGGCCGGTACATGACCGGGCCGGGGAGCGGCTCGCGCCACTCGCGCATGAGCCCCTGCGGAGTCATGCCGACCAGCGCGTCCGGGAAGGCCAGGCTCAGCTCGGCCGAGGTCTCGGCCGCGACCGGGCCGAGGTGGATCACCGGCGCGCTGCGCCACTCGGCCGGCACGTCATCGAGGGTGATCTGCCCGGCCGCCGCGTGCAAGATCTGCACGCGGCCGGCGGGCGTGTAGCGGTTCTCGAACGTCGGGGCCGGCAGGCGCTCGCAGTACGCGACCTCGATCTCCGCCGGCCACTCCGCCGGCAGCGGGGCGGGGGCGGACACAACGGCCACCCGCGCGCCGAGGCGGTGGGCCGTGAGCGACGAGTACATCGCCGTGCCGCCTGGGGTCGTGCTGCCGTCCGGGAGCAGGTCGCGGGTGAAGTGGCCGAGCAGGAGATAGTCAGGAGCCATTGATTGTGCTGCCTACGAGGACTTGGCGGGGTAGATGACAACCTTGCGGTTCTCGCCCTCGCCACTGCTCTCGGTATAGACGGTAGGGTCGTTGCGCAGCGCCAGATGGACGATGCGCCGCTCGTAGGCCCCCATCGGCTCCAGCATCAGCGGCCGCCCGCTCTGGCGAACGCGCTCGGCCATGCGCCGCGCGAGGCCCTCGAGCGACTCCTGCCGCCGCTGGCGATAGTTGCCGACGTCGACCACCACCTGCGGCCACTTCTGCACCTTGCGGCTGACCAGCAGGTTGACCATGAACTGGAGCGAGCGCAGCGTCTCGCCGCGCCGGCCGATCAGCAGGCTCATCGCCTCCTCGTCGGCGCCCTCGACGTGCAGCGTGATCGTCTCCTCCGGCTCGCCGCGCTGGTCCGGCACGCTGCTGCGCACGGCCGTGACGTAGGCGTGGATGTCCATCCGCTCCAGCAGGTCCTCGAGGATACGCCGGGCGATGCTGTCCACCGTGGCGGCGCCTTCGGCCGGGGCAGCGGGCTCGGGGGGCGCCTCCTCCTCGTCATCGACGACGGTCACTCGTACCAGCGCCTCCTCCTCGTCGCTGCCCGGTTCGAGCACCTCGATCGCGACCTCGTCACGATCTTTCCCCAGCTGGGCGAGGGCTAGCCGGATCGCCTCGGCCACCGTACGCGCACTGATCTCGATGCTTTTCATATCATCCTCGGATTGGCGGGCGCGGCGCCCAACCGGTGCCACTGTGGAGCGCGTCGGCTAGCGGCGCGCCTTGCGCCGGCGTGGGTTCAGCTGACCGTTGCCGGTGAGCTGCCGCCTGGTTTCGGCGATGGCCTGCTCGCTCGCCGAAGTGGGCTCATCGGCGGCGGCGGCCTCTGCCCGTGGTTCCATCAGCGGGCGCAGCACATCCCAGAAGTCCGTCTTCTTCGCAGGCTCCTCCGCGGCAGCCGTCGCGCCGCCTGCGGCAGCCGCCGCGCCGACCGGCGTCACGGGCGGAAGGAGGCCGCCGTCGGTCGGCAGGAACTTCAGGTAGTTGGCCAGCGAGCCCCAGCCGGAGATCACATACTGCTGGATCACCGAGAGAATGCTGCCGACCACCCAGTAGAGGACGGCGCCGCTCGGGAAGGTGAACCCGATGTAGCCGAAGACGATCGGCAGGACGAGCATCGACTGCGACATCGCCTTCTGCTGCGGGTCCTGGATGCGCGGCGTCGCCATCAGCTGCACCATCAGCTGGAACACCACCGAGAGGATCGGCAGGATGTAGAGCGGGTCGGTCCGGCCGAGGTCGGTGAGCCAGAGGAAGCCGCCGGCGAGCTGCGGTTGGCCGAGCGTCTCCGGGAGGGTGGCGTTGATGCCGTTCTCGCTCAGCGCGCGCGCCATGGCGCCGGCGGCATGCTCGGCGGACGAGACGCGCGTCAGGCTGATCACCGCCTGGTAGACGCCGAGGAAGATCGGGAGCTGCAGGAACATCGGCAGGCACCCGCCCGCAGGGTTGACCTTGTGCTCCCGGTAGAGCTTCATGGTCTCTTCCTGGAGCTTCTGCGGGTCCTTGCCGTACTTGCGCTGGAGCTCCTTCATCAGCGGCTGGAGCTCCTGCATCTTGCGCGTGGACTGGAGGGACTTGATCGTGAGCGGCAGGATCACCAGGCGCGCGACGATCGTGAACAGAATGATCGCCAGGCCTGCGCTGCCGGGCAGCCCCGCTCCTGCAAACCAGTTATAGAACGTCAGCAGAATCTGCTCGAGGAAGAGGACGAACGCGTTCCAGATACCCATACTACTGCTCTAGTTGTGCTTCTGCGCGCTGCTCGGGCTTGCGCCACACGCCAGCGCGCCGCAGAAGCTGTGCGATCGCCGCCTGGAGCCGGTGAAACTCGATCGTCGTGAGCTCCGGGGAGCGCAGGATGAATACGAGATCCCAGCCAGGGGCGATCTGATCATACATCAGCCGGACGGCCTCGCGGACGCGCCTCCGCGCCCGGTTGCGCTCGACTGCCTTGCCGAACCGCTTGCCGACGACGAAGCCGCAGCGCGTACCGCGGCGACGGCTCGGTGCGGCGTTGAGGGTGAGGAGCTCGTCGTCCCAGCGGCGCCCGGTGCGCCTGACCCGCTGAAACTGCTCGGGCCGGCGCAGGCGGTACGCTCGTTTCATGATGCAGGTCGCAGGTCGCAGGTCGCGTGGTGCACGGGCAGCTCCATCTCTGTGACCTGCGGTCGCTCGCTTCTGCCCGAGGCAGACGCTGCGACGCCGTCTAGCGGTGGCCGCGCCGCACGGCGCGCCGCTCGTCGCTCACGGTCAGGCGCCAGCGGCCGCGCAGCCGGCGGCGGCGCAGCACCTCGCGCCCATCTTTGGTGGCCATGCGGGCCAGGAAGCCGTGCTTGCGCCGGCGCGGGATTCGCTTGGGTTGCCAGGTTCGCTTCGGCATTGCTCGTTATTCCTCACAAAGAAACAGGCGTGTTTCCCCCACGCCCGTGAGCCAGCTCCTGAAGGAAGGGATGACGCGGACGCGTCGGCCGCGTTTGTCCCGGCAATTATACATAGGATGCGAACGTGCTGTCAAATAGACGACGCGCGCGGCGGCTTTGTTTCCGCGCCCTCTACAGGGGTTCGGGAGGCGAAGTCTCCCCAGTTCGCGCGCCTTCCTCGGCTCGGCGGCGGGATCTGTGGCGCTCCGCAGCGGCACGACCGCGTGAGCCGGGTCATATGCGCGGCCTGCACAAAACGATGGTTGTGGGCGCCGGCAGCGAAGCCGCCAGAGCCCACAACCACCGAGTGCTTCCGCGCGTCTGCTACTCGTCTTCCGAGAGCGACTGGAGGGTGCGGCGCTGCGCCTCGCGCTGGCGGCGCAGCAGGCGGTCCTCCTCGTCCTCCTCCTCCGTGCGGCGGCGCCGCTCCGGCCGGCTGCGCCCGAACTTGGCCGCCAGATCCTCCAGCGTCGCGTCGCCGACGAAGGGCTCGTCCGAGTCGTCGTCGGTGGTGTAGATCTCCGGCACCCGCTCCTGCTGCCGCTCCTGGCGCCCGCGGCGCTCGCGCTCCTCGCGCGGCGGCCGCTGGAAGCGTTCCTCGCGGATCTGGCGCCCGTAGCGCGCCGGGTCGCCGGCCCCGCTGCTCGCGCCGGAGGCATCCTCAGCCGGCGTGTCCTCGAGGCGCATGGTCAGGCTGATGCGCTTGCTCTGCGGGTCCACGTCCAGCACGCGCACCTGCACCTTGTCGCCGACCTTGACGGCGTCCTCGACCCGGCTGACGCGCCCCTCGGACAGCTCCGAGATGTGGACCAGGCCGTCGCGCCCGACGCCGATGTCCACGAAGGCGCCGAATGGCGCCAGGCCGCTCACCGTGCCCTCGAGGATCTGCCCCGGCTGCAGCTGCTGCAGCCGCTGGCTGCGCAGGGCGCGGCGCAGGCTCAGGCTGATGCGCGCGCCGTCGGCGTCCACCTCGAGCACCTTGAAGGTGTAGGTCTCGCCGACCTTGACGACGTCCTCGGCCTTCTCGATGCGCCCCTCGGCCAGCTCCGACACGTGCACCAGGCCGTCTTTGCCGACGCCGATGTCCACGAACACCCCGAAGGGCGCGATGCCGGTGATCGTCCCCTCGACGTTATCGCCGACGCGCAGCGCGGCGAGGGCCTCGCGGTTCGGCTCGGGGCGCCGGCGGCGGCGGCCCTCTGCGCGCTCCTTGGAGCGCATGGTCAGGCTGATGCGCCTGCCGTCGGGCTCGACGCTCTTGACGCGCACGGTGACACGGTCGCCGATCTTGACGATGTCGCTGGGCGAGTCGATGCGCGTGTCGCTCATCTCGGAGATGTGCACCAGGCCATCGCGCCCGACGCCGATGTCGACGAAGATGCCGTACAGGGCGATGGACGTGACGCGCCCTTCGAGCTCCATGCCCGGCACAAGGTCTTTCACCCGGCGCGGTCGGCCGGTCTCCTCGCTCTCCCCCTCGTAGCTCGCGCTGGGCGCCTCGGCCGGCGCGGGCTCGTTCAAGGTGAGAGGCGCAGCGGCCTGTGCTTCGGGCGCTGGCTCGGCCGCTGCCTCGCCAGCCGTGGCCTCGGCGGCCGGTGTCTCGGCCTGCTCCGCCACCGGCTCCTCGGCGGGCTGCGCGGCTGCGGGCGCTTCGGCGGCCGGCGCTTCGGCCTGCTCCGCTACCGGCTCCTCGGCGGCCGGTGTCTCAGCCTGCTCTGCCGCTGGCTCTCCGGCGGCCTGCGCCGGCTCGGCGGGTGCCGAATCGCCCTCTGGCGCCTGGCCCTCAGCCTGCTCCGGCTCCGCCTGCCGCGCAGCCTCTGCCTCCTCGACGGACACCGTCGAGTCGAGCAGCTCATCCAGCAATTCCTTCCGCTCCTCGCCGGGGCGCTCCTGATCGGTCATGACCAACGGTCCTCCTGGTACGTCTTCCAACAGCTCGTCTATCTAGCAGGCTGTGGGCCATAGCGGGCAGCGCGGTACTGCGCCGCGGGCCGCTCAGCCGTTCAGCTCGGCTCGCACGAGGTCGACGAGGCCTCCCTCGCGCAAGTCATCGAGGCGATAGTAGCGCCCCTTCAGGTGTTGCGCAAGCTGGCGGGCCAGCCCGCGCTCGAAGATCGGATGCTCGGTGTCGATCACCACCGCCTTGATCGACTGGGCGGCGATGAAGTCCGCCAGCGCGTAGCTCTCTGCCTGCGGCGGCAGGTCGGTCATCGAGACATTCGCCTGCCCGTCGGTGAGCAGCACCATCAGCGGCACCACCTCCGGGTCCTGCTTGCGGGCCCGCTCGAGAACCTCGTACCCGAGCAGCAGCCCGCGCGAGAGCGGGGTCTTCCCGCCGGTCGGCATGTTCTGCAGGCGCTTCTGCGCCAGCTCGACGCTGTTCGTCAGCGGCAGCAGCAGCGTCGCGTAGTCTCGCTGGAACGACACCAGGCCGACGCGGTCGCGCCGCTGGTAGGCGTCGCGCAGGAGCGAGAGCACGGCCCCCTTGGTGGCCTGCATGCGCTCCTCGGCCGCCATGCTCCAGCTCGCGTCGACCACGAAGCAGACCGCGTTGCGCGTCTTGCGCACCCGCACCTTCTGCCGCAGGTCGGAGCGCTTGAGGATCACCCGCCGCGGCCGCTGCGGGTCGCCCTCCTGCTCGCGGCGCTGGCGCTGGTAGGGCGCGGCCTCGCGCAGCGTCGCGTCCAGCGCCAGGTCCGTCACCCGCCGGGCGGGCCGGCTGGTGATGTAGCGTCCCTGCTTGCGGCTGGTGCGCGTGCGGCTGCGCTTGCCCGGGGCGCGGCGCTGCATCTTGTCGCGGTCGCCCTCGAGGCGCTTCGGCTGGTAGGGCATCGCGGCCTTGATCGTCTTGTTCCCGCTGCCCTGGTCCGCGCTCGACGCGCCGGCGTCCGCCTGGCTGCTCGCCGCAGGCGTGGCGGGCGTCCCCTCGCCCTCCTCGCCCTGGCGCTCCTCGCCTTCGGCCTCACCCGTGCTCAGCTGCTCTTTTTTTTTTCGCCGTCGGCGGCGGCGGCCTGCGCCTCGCCCTCCTCGCCCGCCACGCGCTCGAGGATCGCGCTGACGCGCCCCTCGTCGAGCTTGACCTCGGTGAAGGGCTGGCGGCGCATGCGGTGCGGCAGCGCCAGCTCGGCGGCCAGCCGGATGTCCTCCACGCTCAGGTGCGTGCGCCCGGCCCAGGCGGCGTGCGTGCGCGCCGTCTCAAGGATCGCCAGGTCGGCGCGGTGGCCGTCCACCCCCAGCTCGACCGCCAGCGCGGCGACGGCGGACATGTCGTTGCGTGTAATGTGGACCCCCGGCAGGAGCGCGCGCGCCGCGACGATCCGGTCGGCCAGCTTCTGCTCCTCGTCGTGCCACTGGGCGGCGAACGCCTCCGGGTCCGCCTCGTAGGCCATGCGGCGCTCGATCACCGCCACGCGCCCGGCGATATCGGTGATGCCGCTGATCTCCACCACCAGCCCGAAGCGGTCCAGCAGCTGCGGGCGCAGCTCGCCCTCCTCGGGGTTCATGGTGCCGACCAGGATGAAGCGCGCCGGGTGCGAGACGCTGATGCCCTCGCGCTCGACGGTGTTGACCCCCATCGCCGCGGCGTCCAGCAGCACGTCCACCAGGTGGTCATCGAGCAGGTTGACCTCGTCCACGTACAGCAGGCCGCGGTTGGCCTGGGCCAGCAGGCCCGGCTCGAACCGCCGCTGCCCCTCGGTGAGCGCGTGCTCCAGGTCGAGCGAGCCGACCACGCGGTCCTCGGAGGCCGCGACCGGCAGCTCGACGAGCGGCGTCGGGCGCAGCACGACCGGCAGCTTCTCGCCCTTGCGGAAGCGTTCCCGGACCTCGTCCGACATCAGCGCCGGGTTCGTCGGCGAGCTGTTGTACGGGTCGTCGGCCACGACCTCGATCATCGGCAGCAGCCGCGCGAGGCCGCGCACTGCGGTGGATTTCGCGGTGCCCTTCTCGCCGCGGATCAGCACCCCGCCGATTCGCGGGTTGATCGCGTTGAGGATGAGGGCGCGTTTGAGGCGCTCCTGGCCGACCAGGGCGCTGAATGGGTAGATGGGGCGCTCCGAAGCCATGCGATTCTCGAACAAACAAAAGCCCCCCAGCCTGATGAACCGGCCGGAGGTTGCGCATCGATGCCGTTCGTCTATAGGAAGGCGCGATCTCAGCCGCCGTGGAGGCGAAGGCGCACCAGGCCGTCAACGTACAAGCAATCCTAGCGTGTGCCGGGATTGCGCTATTTTCGCATAAAGGTCGTAGAAAGTCAAATCGCTACCACGCCGCCCGGCGCTTCTCGAGGAAGGCCCGCACCCCCTCCTGGCCCTCGTTGCCGACGCGGGCCTGCGCGATCGCCTCCACCACGTAGCGCCGCGCATCCGCGCGCTCCAGCGTCCAGACGGCGTCGATCAGGCGCTTGGTGGCGGCGATGGCTCCCGGGGCGCTGCTGACCAGCCGCTCCAGCACGCTGCCGACCAGCTCGTCCAGCTCCTCGCGGTGGGTCACGCCGTGCACCAGGCCAATCTCGAAGGCGCGCTCGGCGCTGAAGCGCTCGCCGCTCACGAACAGCGCCCGCGCCTGGCTGAGGCCGATCTTGGGGATGACGTACTGGGCGACGACCGCCGGCAGCAGCCCGAGCTTGACCTCGGTGAAGCCGAACTGCGCGGTATCGGCGGCGATGGCGAGGTCGCAGCAGGCCACTAGGCCCGCGCCGCCGCCGATCGCGTGGCCGTTGACGCGCCCGACCAGCGGCTTCGGCAGCGTCCAGGCCGACTCGTACATGGCGGCGAGCGCCTCGGCGTCGGCCAGGTTCTCCTCGTAGCTCCAGTTGAGGCTGGCCTGCATCCAGGCCAGGTCGCCGCCGGCGCAGAAGACGTCGCCCGCGCCGGTGAGCACCACGGCGCGCACGCTGTCGTCGGCCGCCAGCTCGCCGAACGCCTCGCGCAGGGCGGCCACCGTCGCCGCATCGAAGGCGTTGCGCACCTCCGGGCGGTCGAGGGTGACCGTCGCCACCGAGCCGGTCCGTGTGATTGCCACAGTCATCGGTGCTCCCTTTCGCTCCATCTGATGCCGGCGGCGGGGGCGCAGGCGCCAGGTTGGGCCTTCGCCGGCGACGCCGCTTCGTGCTGTGCGCTACATCCTGAACACGCCGAACTGCGTCGGCTCGACCGGGGCGTTGGCGGCGGCCGAGAGGCCGAGCGCCAGCACCATGCGCGTGTCGGCCGGCTCGATGATGCCGTCGTCCCACAGCCGCGCCGTAGAGTAGAAGGGGTGGCCCTCGCGCTCGTACATCTCCAGGATCGGCTGGGTGAACGCCTCCCGCTCCTCGCTGGTCATGTCCTGGCCGCGGGCCCGGAGCGCCTCCAGCCGCACCGTGAGCAGCACGTTGGCCGCCTGCTGGCCGCCCATCACCGAGATGCGCGCGTTCGGCCACATCCAGAGCTGGCGCGGCCCGTAGGCCCGGCCGCACATCGCGTAGTTGCCGGCGCCGAACGAGCCGCCGATCACCACCGTGAACTTCGGCACTTGGGCGTTGGCCACCGCCATCACCATCTTCGCGCCGTCCTTGGCGATGCCGCGCTGCTCGTACTCCTTGCCCACCATGAAGCCGGTAATATTCTGAAGGAATATCAGCGGCAGCCCGCGGGCGCAGCACAGCTCGATGAAGTGCGCGCCCTTGAGCGCGCTCTCCGAGAACAGAATGCCGTTGTTGGCGATCACCCCGACCGGGATGCCGTGGATGTGGGCGAAGCCGCACACCAGCGTCGCGCCGTAGTCGGCCTTGAACTCGTGCAGGCGGCTTCCGTCCACGATGCGCGCGATCACCTCGCGCACGTCGTAGCTCGCCCGTGGGTCGCGCGGGATGATGCCGCCGAGCTCCTGCGGGTCGTAGAGCGGCTCCTCCACCTCCGCCAGCTCCCACGGCCAGGTCTTGCGCGTCCCGAGGTGGGCTACGATCGAGCGCACGATCGCCAGCGCGTGCTCGTCGTTCTCGGCTAGGTGGTCGGCGACGCCGGAGAGGTGGGTGTGGACGTAGGCGCCGCCGAGCTCCTCGGCGCTCACGTCCTCGCCGGTGGCGGCCTTGACCAGCGGCGGGCCGCCGAGGAAGATCGTGCCGGTGCCGCGCACGATCACCACCTCGTCGCTCATCGCCGGCACGTAGGCGCCGCCGGCGGTGCACGAGCCCATCACCGCCGCGATCTGCGCGATGCCCTGGGCGCTCATGCGCGCCTGGTTGTAGAAGATCCGCCCGAAGTGGTCGCGGTCTGGGAAGACCTCGGACTGGAGCGGCAGGAAGGCGCCGCCGCTGTCGACCAGGTAGATGCAGGGCAGG
>CALJIC010000066.1 GCA_937974195.1 uncultured Roseiflexaceae bacterium
TGGGCCGCAGGCCCTCCACCGATGTTTTTTCCCGCGGCTCTGCGGCGACTGCGTCGCCGCAGAGCCGCGGAAGCGGAGGTTTCTATGGACAACCTGCCCCATCGCGATATCGAGAAAGTCTACTCGGTCCAGGACTTCGTGGCCAAGCTACGCCGCCTGGCCGATGCGCTCGAGCAGGGCAAGCCGTTCACGATCCAGGTCGCCGGCGAGCGCTTCACTGTCCCCGCGGATGCCAGCATCAGCATCGAGCACGAGCGCGGCGAGGGCGGCGAGGAGCTGGAGTTCCAGCTCAAGTGGCAGCGGCGCTGAGCAACATCGGGGCGCGCCGAGACGTCTCATGCGCAGAGCACGACACCGTCTCGGAGGAACGATGCGCCCACTTCCATCCTCGCGCCTGGGTCTTTCCGGAGCACAGATCCCCCCGGCCGGGCTGGCGTCGCTCGGCGCCCTCTCCGCGCTGCTGATCGGCTGGCTCGGCCCGCTCGCCTACCCCCTGCGCCTGCTGACCACCCTCGTCCACGAGCTGAGCCACGGCCTGGCCGCCATCGTCACCGGCGGCGCGTTCCTGCGCTTCGTCGTCTTCCCCGACGGCTCGGGGGTGGCCGCGACCGCCGGCGGGCTGCGGCTGCTCATCATCCCCGCCGGCTACGTCGGGGTGGCGGTTGCCGGCGCCGCGCTGATCGCCCTCGGCCGCAGCCCGCGCACGAGCCGGGCGGCGCTCGCGGCGGTGGGCGCTGCCCTGGTGCTGCTCACGCTGCGCTACGCGCTGCCGACGCTGCTGAGCGCTCAGATCCTCGGCGGCCTGCTGACGCTGGCGGCGGGCGTCGGCATGGGCGCGCTGCTGCTGGCGGCGGCCTGGCGCGCCGGGAGCGCGCTGGCGCTCTGGCTGCTGAACCTGCTCGCCTTCCACCTCGGGCTCAGCGCGTTCGGCGATCTGTGGATGCTGCTCGGGGTCACCGCCGCCGGGGACAGCCGGAGCGACGCAGCGGCGATGGCCGCGCTGACCTGGATCCCCTCGCCGTTCTGGGCGCTGGTCTGGGCGCTCATCTCCGCCGCGCTGCTGGGCGCGGCGCTGTGGTGGACCTGGCTGCGGCGCCCCACTGCGTGAGTCCGGCTCAGCGCTGACTCGTTCCCCCACTGCCGGCCATCGCTCGGGCCTCCTCGGTCGTCCGGCTGGAAAGTGCACCGAAGAGAGCGGGCGCGGTGTCGATTTCAGCCGCGCCCGGACGACTACTTCGTGCAAGCGGCTGGTTCCCCCGGCGAGAGCCTGGAGGCGCCGGCGCTTTCGACCGACGCCGCCACTGAGGCGGCCCAGAGCGAGGAGCTGAACATGCGCAAGATCGTGGTATCGGAGTTCATCTCGCTGGACGGTGTCATCCAGGCGCCCGGGGGCGCAGACGAGGATACGGAGGGCGGCTTCGCCCACGGCGGCTGGACGCACCCGTACTGGCACGACGAGATCGGCGAGCACTTCTTCGCGGCGATGAGCGAGAGCGACGCTCTGCTCTTGGGCCGCAAGACCTGGCAGATCCACGGCGGCGCCTTCGATCCGATGCCCGCAGGCGACCCGTTCGCCGATGCGATGAACGGCATCCGCAAGTACGTCGTCTCGACCACCCTGCCCAACGCGGACGCCTGGCGGAACTCGACCCTGATCCGGGACAACGTGGTCGAGCAGGTGCGCGCCCTCAAGGCCCAGCCGGGGAAGACGATCCTGACCGATGGCAGCAGCGTGCTGGTGCACACGCTCGCCAAGCACGACCTGGTCGACGAGTACATCCTGCTGGTCTACCCGGTGGTGCTGGGCAGCGGCAAGAAGCTGTTCCCCGAGGGCGTGCGGGTCAACCTGCGCCTCATCGAGGCGAAGCCGATCCCCTCCGGCGTCGTGCTCATGCGCTACGTGCCGGACCGGGCCGCGTAGCCCCGCCGCGCTAGGTCTGGCCCGGCGTGACCAGGCCGCTTTCGTAGGCGATGATCACCAGGTGCGACCGGTCGCGGGCGTTGAGCTTGGCCAGCAGGCGGCTGACGTAGGTGCGGGCCGTGGCAGGGCTGATCACCAGGCTCTGCGCGATCTCGTCGTTCGACTCGCCGAGGCCGATGTGCCGCAGCACCTCGCGCTCGCGCTCGGTCAGGTCGTCCAGCAGGCGCGGGTTCGCCGCGCCCTTCTGGGCGGCGAGCTGCTGCATCACGCGGCGGGTGACTGAGGGCGCCAGCAGCGCCTCGCCCGCGGCGACAACGTGGACGGCGCGGCGGAGCTCCTCGGGGGAGAGGTCCTTCAGCAGGAAGCCCGCCGCGCCGGCGCGGATCGCCTCCTGGATGTGCTCGTCCTCGTCGAAGGTCGTCAGCACGACGACCTTCGTCCCGCTCAGCTCCGGGTCGCCCAGGATCTCGCGCGTCGCCTGCAGGCCGTCCACGCCCGGCATCCGGATGTCCATCAGCACCACATCCGGCTTGACCCGCCGCACCAGCTGGACGCCGCTGCGCCCGTCGCCGGCCTCGCCGGCGATGCGGATCTCCGGGTCGCGCTCCAGCAGGGCGCGCAGGCCCACCCGCACCAGCTCCTGGTCGTCGACCAGCACCACTGTGATCATGGCGCCTCCTTCAGTGGGAGCGCTGCAGTGACCTCGACCCCTCCCGAGGGGCGCGTCTGCACGCTGAGAGACCCGCCGAGCAGCCGCGCCCGCTCGTTCATCCCCGCGATGCCGCTGCCCCAGGTAAGCTCGCCGCGCGCCGCGCCGTTGTCCGCGATGCGCAGCCGGAGTGTGTTCGAATCGACCTCGATCGCGAGCTCGACCCGCGTCGCGGCGGCGTGGCGGATCGTGTTCGTCAGCGCCTCCTGAATGATCCGGTACGCCGCGGCGTCCACCGCCGCCGGCAGGCCGCCGATGTCCCCCTCGATCTGAACATCGATCTGCAGGCCGCTCGCCCGCGCGTTCTCGATCAGCTGAGACAGGTGGGCGAGCGAGCTGAGCGAGCGCTCGGGGTGCTCGCCGGCGGGGCTGCGCAGCAGCTTGACTGTGGCGCGCAGCTCGCGCATCGTCGCCGAGCTGGCCGCCTGAATGTGCGCCAGCGCCTGCCGCACCTGCTCGTCGTCGCGGCCGAGCGCCTCCTCGGCCACGTGGCTCTGGAGCGAGATCACCGAGATGCTGTGGCCGATCAGATCGTGCAGGTCGCGCGCGATGCGCAGGCGCTCCTCCTGGACGCGCTGCTCGGCCCGGTAGGCGTGCTCCTGGGCGATCAGCTGCGCCGTGTGCTCCTGCTCGGCCCGGAGCGCCCGCCGCGAGCGGGTGCCGTCGCCGAGGGCGATCGCCATCCCCATCAGCGTCACCGCCGAGACGAGCTCGTAGCCGAGCAGAAAGGCCACCGGCTCGCCCTCCAGCAGCCGGAAGTAGGTCGAGACGACGACCAGGATTACGCTGACGACGATCGCCGCGGCCAGGCGGCCGCGCTCGGCGGCTGAGTACAGGGCGGCGGCGACCGGCACCGCCAGCCCGATCGCGGGGTAGCCGAGGGTGTAGTAGGCGAACAGCAGCAGCATCGTGGCGACCAGCACCAGCACCGGGAGGCGCCGCCGCAGGAGCATCAGCGCCCCGAAGCCGCCGGCGAGCAGGTAGGCGAGCGCGTCGGGGCTGCGTCTGCCGCCCTGGTCGCTGCTGATCACCAGCGCGATCACGAGCGTCACCGCCACGCCGAGCAGCGCGTCGAGAAGCCAGTCCGGCACCTGCTGCCGGGAGGCGGTCTCTTCCTCACCAGTCGTCCCCTGCATAGCTCTAGTGTAGCAGGTTGCCGCGCACATGTCTGCCGATCGCAGCGCGATGCGGCGGTCGCCTCACGACGTACGCGGCTGTCAACAAACTGCGACACCACGAGACGCCCCGGCTCCGATGCGCAAACAGGCGCGCGCCTCTACGATTCGGCACAAGCAAGCGCGCAGCTCGCGCGAGCTGAGACGAAAGGATAGACCCATGCACAGACTCTCTCGCCTTCACTGGCCGCTGATCGTCGGCCTCGGCGCGCTGGCCCTGCTCCGCCCCGCGCTGAATATGACCGGGCTGATGGATGGCCTCGGCCTGCCGGCCGCGCCGCTGCTGGTCACGGCGCTGATCTCGCTGGCGTGGCTGCTGGCGGTGGTGTACACGCGGGTGCGCGAGCCGCTGCTGACGCTCGTCTTCACGGGCCTCGCGTACGGCGTGTTCGCCATCGTGATCAGCGCCATCCTCTCGCCGGTGCTCACCGGGCAGCTCAGCGGCCCGGCCACGAATCCGCTGGCGATCGTGGCGGTGCTGATCACCAACGCGATCTGGGGCGCGCTCGTCGGGCTCGTCGCGCAGGCCCTGCGGGGAGCGCGGCGCGCAGATCAGTAGACGTCTAACGCGAATATTCCTGAGAGGTGAAACCGATGAATACACCGATTCGAACGCTGCTGCTCATCGCCCTGCTTGCGCTGGGCCTGGCCGCCTGCTCGCGCGACTCGTCGCCGGGCGCATCCGCTCCGCCGAGCGCCGCGGGCACCGCGGTCGCCGCCGGCCCGGTGGTGGGAACGCTGGAGTTCGAGGGCTACGAGCTTGGCTTCCGGCCCGCGACGGTGCAGGTCGACCAGCCGGGGACCTACGCCGTGACGTTCACCAACACCGGCCACACCGACCACGACCTGGTCGCCGGGGACACGCGGCTGGTGGCCCGGCCCGGTGAGACGGTGCGCGGCGAGATCGTCGTCCCGCCGGGCGGGCTGGAGTTCGTCTGCTCGTTCCCCGGCCACGCCGCCGCCGGGATGCGCGGCACGATCACGGTCCGGGAGGTCGCGGCGGGCCAGCCCGAGGCGGCCGGCGGGCAGCAGTAGGAGGCACAGGAGGCGTGTGGGCGGCGACCCCCGTGGTCGCCGCTCACTCCGTTGGCGCCGCGCGGCCCTAGCCCGTCAGCCGCGCGATCCGCGCGACCCAGTCGGGCACAGCGCGCCAGAGCTCCCCGTAGGCCGGGCCGAGCTCCATGCCGCGCTCAACGGCCTCCGCCATGAACTCGACGACGACCCACACCTTGCAGCGGGCGATGTCCCGCGCGAGCGCCGCGACAGCCTGCGGGGCGGGCGGCACCTCCGCCGCGGCGCTCAGATAGGCGCGGGCGACCTGCTGCGCCGCGGAGTCGCTCGCCAGGCCGGGGATGGTGATCGCAAGGTCGAACGCCGGCGGGCCGAAGCCAGCCCGCTCCCAGTCGAACAGCACCGCCGAGCCGTCGGCGCGGAGACCCCAGTTGAGCGGGTTCGGATCGCCCGAGATCGGCCGCACATAGCCCTGCAGCCGCTCGACCGCAGCGGCGACGGCCCCGAGGTGCGCCCGCAGCGCTTGCCGCCGGCGCTGCGGCACCAGCTCGAGCGCCGCCTCGACCATCGCCTCGCTCCACGCCGGCCGGTAGGGCGCCTTGAGCGGCGCGAACACGTCCAGGGGAAGCTGGTGCAGGCGGGCCAGCGCGCGCATCCATGCGGGATTCCCGACCCAGGCGGAGCGCAGAGGCGCGGCCGGGAGATACTCGATCAGGACCCAGCGCTTCCTGGCGCGCGCCCCCGACCACCACAGCTCCGGGACGCCGACGCCCGCCGCCCGGAGCCGCGGGGCAACCGCCTCGTAGAAGCGCGCCTCGGACGGCGAGCACTGCTTGACGACCGCCCACTGCCGGTCGGTCGCGAGGCGCCACACCTTCGCCCCGCTCAGGCCGGAGAGCGGCTCGACGGCGCGCACATCGCCCCAGGACTGCTCGACGAACCGGAGGAGGCCGGCCGGCCACGAGGCGGGAATCTGCTCCATCATCGCTTGGGAAGCCTCTCCGCCGGACACCCGCTACCCGAACTGTCGGCCGTTGTCGCGGCGGTAGCCCCACACCGCCAGCGCGCCGAAGAGCAGCGCCGTGCCGAACAGCCAGGCGATATGAAGTGCGGCCTGGCCGTCGTCGACCCCCACCGCGCGCCAGGCGAGCTGCCCGTAGTGGTACGGCGGCAGATAGGGCGCGAGCGCCTGCACGAAGGGCGGCAGCAGCGCCACGGGCATCAGAAAGCCGGAGGCGTAGGCGGTGGGGAGGTAGACGAGGTTGGCGATCGCCGCCGCGCTGTTCGGCGGCGCCCAGTACCCGAGCGCGAAGCCGGCGGTGGTGAGCGGCAGCATGCCGGTCACCAGCGTCGCCCCCAGCAGCGCCCAGGTGCCGAGCGGCATCCGCACGCCGGCGACCACGGCCGCGAAGAGAAACAGGAAGATCAGCAGCAGCGCGGAGAAGGCCAGCGCCGTCACGAGCTTCCCCGCGAAGTACACCCACGCCGGCATCGGCGTCGCCCGCACCAGCTTCATCCAGCCCTGGGCGCGCTCGTTAGCCACGCCGATGCCGAAGCTGAAGAAGGCGATCCCCAGCAGGCCGTACGCCCCAAACGACGCCATCATATACGGGCCGGCCACACCTCCGCCCGGCAGGGTCTCCGTGGCGTTCGGCACGCCGAAGAGCAGGAACAGCAGGATCGGGAACAGCAGCGTCGGCACCGAGAACATCGGGATGCGCCACAGCTTGATGAACTCGCTGTGCGCCTGGCGCAGCAGCATCGGCCCGAGCTGCCCGGAGCGCAGTGCCGTGGGGTTCAGCTGCCGGTCGAACGGCGGCGGCGCAGCGTTGCGCTCGGCGATCTCATTCATGGGGCTCCTCCCTGGTCAGGGCCCGAAAGGCCGTCTCGAGGTCGGCGCGCTGCACCGAGAGGTCGGCCACCTGCCACTCGGCCCGAAAGAGCGCGCGCAGGAACGTCTCGGGCTCCGATGTGGACACGACCAGATGGCCCTTGTCGGCGACCGCGTGCTGGACGCCGGGCATGGCCCGCGCCTGCTCCGCGGGGAGGTCGGTGCGGAGCCGCACGATCGCGTTCGGCACCCGCTGCTTGATCTCGTGCGGCGTCCCCTCGGCCACGACTCGCCCCTGGTTGATCACGATGATCCGGTCGGCCAGCGCGTCGGCCTCCTCGAGGTAGTGGGTGCTGAAGAGGATCGTCTTGCCTCGGGCGGCGAACTCGCGCATCTGCTCCCAGAACCGCAGGCGCGCCTCCACATCCATGCCCACCGTCGGCTCGTCCAGGAAGAGCAGGTCCGGGTCGCCCGCCAGCGCCAGCGCGAAGTACAGCCGCTGCTTCTGCCCGCCCGACAGGTTGGCGATCAGCGACCGGCGCTGCGCGGCCAGGTCGGCCCGGCGCAGCAGCTCGTCGGTCGGGAGCGTGAAGGGGTAGTAGCTCTGGAACAGCCGGACCGCCTCCTCGACGCGCAGGCTCTCGGGGACGCCGGACTCCTGCAGCATCACGCCGATCCGGCTGCGCGCCTGCGGGTCGTTCGGCGGGCGCCCGAACAGCCGGATCGTGCCGCCGCTCGGCTTGCGCAGGCCGAGCAGCACGCTGATCGCCGTCGTCTTGCCCGCGCCGTTTGGCCCCAGGAACCCGACGATCTCGCCCGGCGCGACCAGCACGTCGATCCCCCGGAGCGCCTGGGTCGGGCCATAGTGCTTGGTGAGCGCGCGCCCTTCGATCACGTACATCGGCCACCTCCTCGCCGACAAGTATATCGAATCTCGGGCCGGTGGGCCGCGGATGGTCCGGCAGGCATGGTAGACTTGGTGGCCGGGCGCACCGGCCTCGGCGCGCAAGAGCTGGATAGCTGGAACAGGAAAGAACCGCCCCATGACCTCCCGCGAGTTCTCGGTCGTCGACGAGTACCACTACGATCGCCGCTCACCCCTCCGCTGGGTCGCATCTCACATTCGGCGCTACCCCCTGCTGCCGGTGATCTTTCTGATCACCACCGCCGCGATGGCCGGCGCGCAGAGCCTGGCGGCGGTGCTGCTCGGGCGCGCCTTCGACACCGTTGTGGAGGGCGCGACCATCGGCGCCGTGGCGCTCGCGGCGCTCGCCGTCGCCGCGGCCTACCTGGGCTACGCGCTGTCGGACATCATCAACACCATCGCGGTGCGCGTCCTCTCGCAGCGCATCGAGCGCGACGCCCGCGACGAGGTGTACCTGAGCCTGCTCGGCAAGAGCCTCACCTTCCACGGGCACCAGCGCGTGGGCGACCTGATGGCGCGCGTGATCAACGACGTCCAGCAGGTCAGCCAGATGGTGAGCCCCGGCTTCAACTTCATCATCGAGTCCAGCCTGTCGCTGGTGGTGCCGCTGATCACTATCACCACGCTGCAGCTCGACCTGCTGCTGGTGCCGGTGCTCTTCCTGGTGGCGCTCGCATGGGCGCTGTGGCGCTACAATGCCGCCCTCCGGCCGGTGGCCAGCGAGCTGCGCGAGCGCTTCGGGACGCTGAACGCCGGGCTGACCGAGGCGGTGGCCGGGATCGAGGTGGTGAAGGGGTTCGCGCAGGAGGCGGAGGAGGAGCGGCGCTTCACCCACAGCGCGCGCGCCTACCGCGACTCGTTCGTGCTCCAGGGCCGCGTGGAGGCCCGCTCGCTGCCGCTGCTGGTCTACGGCCTCGCCGTCGGCCTGGCCTTCGGGCACGCGCTGCTCCTGTACCTCGACGGGCGCATCTCGGTCGGGCAGGTGATCACCTATATGGCGCTGCTGAACAGCCTGCGCATGCCCATGCGCTTCCTGCTGATGGTGTTCACCATCCTGCAGCAGAGCGTCGCGAGCGCGCGCCGCATCCTGACGCTGATCACGACCGAGACGGAGCTGGACGAGAACGCCGGCGGCGTCGCCCGCCGGATCGAGGGCGACATCGTCTTCGACCGGGTGTCGTTCGGCTACGCCGCGCTGCCCGGCAGCCAGGCGGCGCAGGAGGGGGCCGGGCCGGGCAACCTGGTGCTGAAGAACATCTCGTTCCACGCCCGGCCCGGCCAGACGATCGCGATCGTCGGGCAGACCGGCGCCGGCAAGACCACGCTGACGCGGCTGGTCACGCGCACCTTCGACGCGACCGCCGGCCAGGTGCGCATCGACGGGGTCGACGTGCGCGACTGGAGCCTGGACAGCCTGCGCTCGCAGATCGCCACGATCGAGCAGGACATCGTGCTGTTCTCGCGCACGATCGCGGAGAACATCGCCTTCGGCTCGCGGGGCGAGGTGACGCGCGAGCAGATCGAGGAGGCGGCGCGGCTGGCGCAGGCGCACGAGTTCATCATGAGCTTCCCGGACGGCTACGAGACGATCGTCGGCGAGCGCGGCGTGACGCTCTCGGGCGGGCAGCGCCAGCGCATCGCGATCGCGCGCGCCTTCCTGGCCGACCCGCGCATCCTGATCATCGACGACTCGACCAGCGCGATCGACAGCAACACCGAGGACCAGATCCAGCGCGCCATGCGCCGCATCCTGCGCGGCCGGACGACCCTGCTGATCACCCATCGCCTCGCTCAGATCATGCGGGCGGACCAGATCCTGGTGCTGCAGCAGGGCGAGCTCGTCGCGCAGGGCACCCACGAGGAACTGCTCGAGACCAGCCCGCTCTACCGGCAGCTGTTCATCCCCGGCGAGCGGCGCCTGCAGCCGTCTGGCGATGGGGTGACCAGGTGACGGGGTGATGGGGTGGCGGCCGCCCGCCAGAGCCTGTTTTCTGCGGGGAGGTGTGGAGGGCGGCACGCCCTCCACGGACGACTTTTTCCGACGCTCTGCGGCGACGCAGTCGCCGCAGAGCGTCGGAAAGAAAGTGAGGGCTCCGCCCTCCCAGGGGAAGCGGGGGCGAGGCCACCGCATACGTCTTAGACGGAGTAGGGAACCATCATGCGTGTGACCGCCGGCCTGGACGCCGAGGCCTACGACCGAACTTACAGCGACACCGAGCTCCTGCGGCGCAGCGCCGCCTACTTCCGGCCGCACCGGGCGACGGTGATCACCGTCGCGGTCGCCGTGGTGCTGATCTCGCTGGCCGCGACCGCGACCCCGATCCTGATCGCGCGCGGCGTCGACGCGCTCGTCGGCAGCCCGGGGCTGCAGCTCCTGCTGGCGCTCGCGGGGCTCGTCACCGTGCTGGGCGCGCTCAACTGGGCCTTCAACCTCGTGCGCGTGCAGCTCTCCGCGCGCGCGGTCGGCGATGTCGTGCTCGCGCTGCGCGAGGACGCCTTCCGCGCGCTCATGCGCCACGACATGTCGTTCTACGACCGCTACGCCACCGGGAAGATCGTCAGCCGGGTGACCTCGGACACCCAGGACTTCGCGACGGTCGTCACGCTGACGATCGACCTGATGAGCCAGCTGGTCCTGATCGGGGTCATCACGGTGGTGATGCTGCTGGCCAATCTGCAGCTGGCGCTGATCACGCTGGCGGTCGGCCCGGTGGTGGTGCTGGTGGCGGTGACCTTCCGCCGGGTCGCGCGGCGGGCGATGCAGCAAGCCCAGCGGGTGCAGGCCACGCTCAACGCGACGATCCACGAGACGATCAGCGGCATCGCGGTCGCCAAGAACTTCCGCCAGGAGGCGTCGCTCTACGACGACTTCCGCGAGACGAACAGCCTGGCGTACGTGGTGCAGCTCAAGCGCCACGTGATCTTCGGCAGCATCCACCCGATCATGCACGCGATCTCGGGCATCGCCACCGCGGTGATCATCTTCGCCGGCGGCACGCTGGTCCTCGGCGACGTGGTGTCGGTGGGCGACTGGTATCTGTTCATCCAGAGCCTGGCGATCTTCCTGAACCCGGTCGTGATGGTGGCCTCGTTCTGGGGCCAGTTTCAGCAGGGCCTCGCCGCGAGCGAGCGGGTGTTCGCGTTGATCGACGCCGAGCCGAACGTCGTCCAGGTCGCGAGCGAGCCGGTGGGCCGGCTGCGGGGCGAGATCCGCTTCGAGGATGTGGACTTCCGCTACTCCTCTGCCGAAGGCGCTCCGCCCGACGCCCCGCGCCCCGCCGGCGAGGGCAACGGCAGCGCTCAGCCCGCGGCGCTCGACGGGCGCCGCGCGGCGGGTGAGGACGGCGACCGGCGGCCGGCGGCCGGTAACTGGGTGCTGAAGGGCTTCAACCTGGTCATCCCGGCCGGGCAGACGCTCGCGGTGGTCGGGCACACCGGCGCGGGCAAGTCGAGCCTGATCAAGCTGATCACCCGCTTCTACGAGTTCCAGGGCGGGCGCATCCTGATCGACGGGCGCGACATCCGCCGGCTCGATCTGGCGGAGTACCGCCGGCAGATCGGGCTGGTGCCCCAGACGCCCTTCCTGTTCTCCGGCACCGTGATCGACAACATGCGCTACGGGCGGCCGGACGCGACCGACGAGGAGGTGGTGGCGGCGGCGCGGCGGCTCGGCGACGGCAGCTGGGTCGACTCGCTGCCGATGGGCCTCTACAGCGATGTCGGCGAGCGCGGCTCGCGGCTCTCGTTCGGGCAGCGCCAGCTGGTCGCGCTGGTGCGCGTGCTGCTGCAGGACCCGGCCATCCTCCTGCTGGACGAGGCCACCGCCAGCATCGACCCGCTCACCGAGGCGCAGATCCAGGCCGGGCTGGCGGCGGTGCTGAGCGGCCGCACCAGCATCGTGGTCGCGCACCGCCTCTCGACGGTGCAGTCGGCGGATCGGATCATTGTGCTGCGCCAGGGGCAGATCATCGAGGAGGGCACGCACGAGGGGCTGCTGGCCGCGGGCGGGCACTACGCCGAGCTGTACACCACGTACTTCCGCCACCAGGCGCTGAACTACAACCCGTGGGAGGAGGCCGACTCCGATGGGGTGCGCGCGTAGCCCGCTGCGGCGCCGGTGAAGCAGGTGATCGTCGTCAGCCGGGCGCTCCGGCTGCCGAAGGGCAGGCCCGCGGCGCAGGCGGCCCACGCGGCGGTGGCGGCGCTGCTCGCGCTCGAGGCGCTCACCGGCGGCCTGAGGCTGCTGTAGCGCGGCCTCAGCCCTTCTCGGCGTAGACGGCCCGCTCCATCGCCGACACGGGGAGCTCCCGCCCGGCCGGCCTGACGTAGCGCGCGGTGTACTCCGCGCTCCCGACCTGCTCGACCTCCCGCCAGCCGTACTCGCTCAGGAAGGGCGCCACCTGCTCCGGCTCCATGCCGAAGTGCCAGAGCCGCTGCCTCACCCGGAAGCGCTCGTAGATGTACGGCGACCCGTAGAGCTCGACCCCGTCGATGAAGTTCTTGCGCACGTAGGTGAACACCAGCCGGCTGCCGGGGGCCGCCCGCGCCAGAAACGCGAAGGTCCTGCGGACGCCCCGCTCGCTCAGGTACTGCGTCACCGCCTCCCAGATGAAGAAGGTCCTGTGCTCGGCGCGGTGGCCGTGCTCGGCCAGGGCCGCCGCGAGCTCGTCGCGCTCGAAGTCGATCGGCACGAGGCGCACCGCGGCCGGCACCCGCCCGTAGAGCTCCTGCAGCCGGGCCCGCTTGGCGGCGATGTTCTCGGGCGAGTCGACCTCGAAGACCGGGGTGGCGTCCAGGCCGGGGATGCGGTAGGCCCTGGTGTCGAACCCCGCCCCCAGGTTGACGAGCGCGTCAACAGCGCCGAGCGACTCGCGGAGCCGGTCGTCGATGTAGCGCTTGCGGCAGATCGTGCCGCCCCAGAGGCCGGGGGTGGCCCGCTCGGACAGGCCGAACAGCAGGCTGCGCAGCGGGCCCCAGCGCGCGAGCCCCACGATGGCCCGCACCCCGCTGGGCAGGAACTGGGCGGCGAGCGGGTCATGCACCAGCCGCCGCGCCTCGGGCTCATACTGCTCGACGGCCACGTACGTCATCGGGCCGGCCGCCGTCTCTGAGGCTGGAATGGCCATACGTCCCTCCATCCGGCAGAGGGATCAGGGTGTGATCGCGAGCGTGCGGCCCTCAGCCTGGCTCTGCAGCCCGAGCTCGAGCAGCCGGATCGCCATGCGCGCCTCCTCCGGCTTCACCGCCAGCTCGGCCTGCCCCGTGATGTGGTCGTAGATATTCTGGTAGAAGGCCTGGTAGGCGCCCGGCAGCGTCTCGACCACGCCCTCCACGTGCAGCCCGCCGACCGAGGTGTTCAGCCGGCCCCAGCGCTCGCGCGGCTCAACGCCCCAGCCGGGGGTGGTCGCCGGGGACTGGCCGGCGATCAGCGCGGCCTCCTGCGGGTCCATACCCTCCTTGACGAACGAGCCGCGCGTCCCGTGTAGCACATAGCGCGGCCCGCGCTCGCGGGCGAAGCGCGACGACCGCAGGCGCACGGTGAGGTTATTGGCGTAGCCCAGCGTCACGTCGAAGTAGTCGTGCGCCACGGCGCCCGGCCGCTGCATGCGGATGTCGGCGGTGATCGTCTGCGGGACGCCGAACAGACACAGCGCCTGGTCGAGGAAGTGGACGCCCAGATCGTACCACACGCCCGTGCCCGGCCCGCCGCTCTCGCGCCAGCTCCCCTGCCGCACCACCGGGCTGAACACGTCCCAGCGAAACTCGCACGTCATCACCTGCCCGAGCAGCTCCTGGCGCAGGATCTCGCGGATGGTCAGGAAGTCGCCGTCCCAGCGCCGGTTGTGGTAGACGCTGAGGACCTTCCCCTGCCGCCGCGCCAGCGCGATCAGCTCATCGGCCTCGGTGGCGGTGACGGTGAACGGCTTCTCGACCACGACGTGCTTGCCGGCCAGCAGCGCGTCGCGGGCGAACTCGACGTGGTTCGTGCTCGGCGTGGTGACGACCACCAGGTCGATCGTGTCGTCGCTGTACAGGGCGCGCACGTTGTCCACCACCGTGACCCACGGGTAGCGCTCTTTGGAGCGCGCGCCGCGGCGCTCGACCACCGTGGCGAGCTGCAGGTGGGGCACCGAGGTGATGATCGGGGCGTGGAAGGCACGGCCAGCGAAGCCGTAGCCGATCAGCCCGACGCGGATGTCCTGCGGCATCTCAGCGCACCTCCGTCGTCTGCAGGTGGCTGCGGCCCGCGGCGCGGGCGAGCGGGGATCTCATCGCTGCTGTCCTTTCTGTGCTGAGCGGGCTCAGGCGCCGGGCGCCGGGACGGGCGGGAGCGGGTCGGGCAGCGCCCGCGGCGGGCCGATCTCCACGTGCCGCCCGGCGCGCGAGGACTCGAACACCCCCAGCGTGATCTCCAGCACGTGCCGGGCGAGGTCGCCGCTGGCGCGGTGCGCGCCGCCGGACCGGATCGCCCGCGCCATGTCCGCGAGCCCGAGGCCGCGGCTGTTCTCGGTGTAGCCGTGGGTCAGCGCCACCTCCTCGACCGAGCCGTCGGGGCGCTTGATGCGCACCGGCCCGCCGAACATGTTCGGGTCGGGCGCGTACAGGATGCCCTCGGTGCCGTAGATCTCCAGCCGCGGCGTGTAGCCGAAGCTCTCCTTCGCCGCCTGCAGCGTGGCGATCGCGCCAGAGGCGAAGTCCAGCGTCGCGGCGGCGTTCTGCGGCGCGGCGACCGGCACCGTCTCGCCGTAGCGCGGCGACTGCGGGTTCGTGACCGTCACCTCGCGCCGCAGCTGGCCGGTCGAGCCGCTGACGCGCCGGACGGGGCCGAGCAGAAACACCAGCGCCGTGAGGTAGTAGGGCGCCATGTCGAACAGCGGGTCCCAGCCGAGCGTCAGGTAGGTGTCGAAGCGCGGGTGCATCCCGTCGTAGACGTTGCCCATGAGGATGAGCCCGCTCGCGGCGTACGGGGTGCCGATCGCGCCGGCGTCGATCAGCGCGCGGCAGGTCTGCAGCCCGCCGCCCAGGAAGGTGTCCGGGGCGACGCCGACCCGCAGGCCCTTCTCCGCCGCCAGCGCCAGCACCCGGTCGGCGTCGTCCATCGCCAGCGCGAACGGCTTCTCGGCGTAGACGTGCTTGCCGGCCTCGAGCGCCCGCAGGTTGACGGCGGTGTGGGCGGCGGGGGAAGTCAGGTTGAGCACGGCCTCGACCGCGGGGTCGGCCAGCAGCTCCTCGACGGTGCAGGCGCGGGGGACGCCGAACTCCTGCGCGCGGCTGCGCGCCAGCTCGGGCTGCAGGTCGGCGCAGGCCACCACGTCGAGGTTCTCGAAGGTCCGGGTGCAGTTCTTGAGGTAGATGGCGCTGATCATGCCGCAGCCGACCACGCCGACGCGTACCGGGTCCATGTATTCACCTCTCCAGGGATGCTCCACGCCGCTAGTGTACCCGATCGGCGCGCGGTGGATGTCGCGGCGGCCCCGTCCCGCACTGAGAGGAGGCAAGCCAACGAAGAAGGCTCGGGGAGAGTTGCCTCCCCGAGCCCCAGCCGTGTAGCCGAGCCGCCTGGCGCCTACTGCAGCTCGAAGGCGATGCCGCGCGCGACCCCGCTCCGTATGCCCTGGAGGGTCATCACGAAGGTCCCGGCGGGCGCGCCGTAGGGAGGCGTCCACGAGACCGTGACCTGGCCGAGGCCGTTCGCCCGCGTGCCGCGCGGGAACGCGTCGTAGATCACGTTGCCCGGGCCAGTGATCCAGTAGCTGACCTCCTCGCCGTCGTGGAAGCCGATCGCGGTGAAGGTGAACGTCGTGCCGGCCGGGCCGGCGTCCGGCGACACGCGCCCCTGCGGCGGCGCCTGCTCGGGCGAGCGGCCGGCGACGTCGAAGTAGGTGATCACCGGCGTCTGCGTCCGGCGGCCCCAGGCCGTCATCGCCCACGTGCCGCCGATCGCGTTAAACGGCAGCTGGAACGTGAGGCGCGCCTCGCCGAGCAGGTTGGCCCTGACCGTGTGCCCGCCCAGCACCGAGCCGTCGGGCGCCGTCGCCCAGATCGACACCTGCTCCCCCGGCTCGAAGCCCGTCCCCTGGAACTCGATCGTCTGCCCCGCCACCGCCCCGGGAAAGATCGGCGCGAGGCCGAAGTCGGCGGCCCGGCTTCCCTTCGGCACCACCACCAGCAAGACGGCCAACGCCAGCGCGAACACCACCGCCGCGCGCCGCCTCCAGTCGTGCACCATGATGCCTTCTCCTTTCCGGATAGGGATAACGCTTGGATCGTACGCCCGGCGGCTGCCCTACGGGAATAATGCGGAGATTACGCGTAGATTACAGGAGTTTCGCGCTGCGGCGTCTGCCGCGAGGGAGGCTTCGCCTCATTCCTCTTCCGTCAATCGACGCACTGATGAGGAGCCGGCCGTCCGGGGTGAAGCCACACGCCTTCGTCCTCTCCCTATCGGTGAGCCCTTCGAGTGTGAGGCGCTCGGTGTGTTACCTGAGAACGAGTGCGCGTGTCAGCGAGGTCTGCGGACCGTGGCGGTGCTCGGAGCCGATAGCGAGCTGCGTGTAGCGTGCGCGTTCGCGTGCAGCGACATCCGGCCGCTACGACGGGCAGGCGCTCGCGCTCTGCAGCCTTGGCTCGCAGGCAAGCAGAGAGGCGAACCGCCTCCTCCCGCGGAGCGACGGCAGGAGGGAGGCTCGGGGAGGTGAAGCCTTCACGCGCCCCCGCGGCGCGCCGTCGATCACGGGCTGGTCTCGGACGAGGCGTCGGGCGCGCGCCGCCGCAGCTGGTACCCGGCGGCGACGAGCTGGAGGAAGCGCTCGTCGTCCCCGTCGGGCGCGACCCCCAGCCGCCGCTGGAGCGGGCCGGCGATCTGCTCCGCGAGGCGGCGGCGCACGTCCGGGGCGAGCGCCTGGCGCCGGCTGAGGAACTCCTGCACCAGCGCGTAGTCCCGCTGGTCGATCAGCTCGATGTTGGGCAGCAGCGGCGCATCGGCGTCCGGGAGCGGCGCCGGGGCCGGCGCCAGGCTCTCCAGCGTCACGCCGCGGCGCTCCTTCACCACCAGCGTGCCGGCCGCGAAGTCGCCCAGGCGCCGCGCCCGCCGGTCGATGAACATCACGACCACGCCGATGCCGTACAGGGCGGGCAGAAAGTCGACGATCCGCACGACGTTGCGGATCGCGGAGCTGAGGAAGGTGATCGGCCGGCCGCCCTCGCGGACCACGCGCAGGCCGATCAGGCGCTTGCCGGGGCTCTGGCCGCTCCACACCAGCTCGAAGACGATGTAGTAGCCCCAGAGCATGAGGAACGAGAGCGCCGCCCCGAGCGCGATCGCCGGGCTCTCGTCGACGCCCAGTGCGCCGACCGCCAGGCCCAGCAGGTACAGCAGCAGCGCCTGGCCGACGACGATCAGCAGGCTGTCGACGATCGCCGCCACGAAGCGCGAGCCGATCCCGGCCACATCGTAGGCGAGCTCGATGTTCTCCGGGGTGTCGATGGTGTAGATGTCGCTCATGAGGATGCTGCGGTCAGAGCGCGCGCTGCATCGGCGGGCGCTACAGCGGCCGCTCGGCGTCGTCGGGCGCGTCCGACGTCACATCAGGCACCAGCGGCCCGCCCTCGAGGTGCGACATATCGTTGATCGCGCCGAAGTCCCAGCCCCCGCGGCCGTGGATCAGGATCGAGAGCGCGGTGTTGCCGACGTGTGCCCGGCGCACCGAGACGTCCGACTTGTCGCGCGCGGCGTGCAGCAGCAGCGCGCGCACCACGCCGCCGTGGGTCACCAGCGCGACGGTGCCGTTGGGGTGCATGGCGAGCACCCGGTTGACGGCCGAGACCGCCCGGCTGTACAGGTCCGCGAAGCGCTCGGCCCCGCCGCGCGGCACGTCCTCGCCGGACTCAAGGCGCGCCAGGATCTCGCCGTCCAGCGCCGCGACCTCGGCGCCGGTCAGGCCGCTCCACCGGCCCACGTCGATCTCGCGCAGCGCGACCAGCGGCTGCGGCTGTGTGCTCAGCGCCGCGCCGATGATCGTCGCCGTCGCCCAGGCGCGCTGCAGGTCGCTGCTGTAGATCGCGTCGAAGCGGACCCCCTCGCGGCGGAGGCGCGCCCCGAGGCGACGGGCCTGCTCGCGCCCGTTCTCGTTGAGCGGGACGTCGGCGTGGCCCTGCCACCGGCCGGTGGCGTTCCAGTCTGTCTCTCCGTGGCGGATTAGGTAGAAGACGGTCATACGCTCCTCTTGCTCTCTTCTACCATAATTGTACCATTGATCACGAACTACCTCCGGCGTCTCCGCCTGACTGGAGTGGCGTGTTCCC
>CALJIC010000067.1 GCA_937974195.1 uncultured Roseiflexaceae bacterium
GCCGTCTATCTGGACCGCTACGTCGAGCGCGCCGGGCGGCGGCTGCGCGAGCAGCCCGATGGGACTCAGCTGCTGAGGCGGCGTGCTGAGCTGAGGCGGGCGGCCGAGCAGCCCGAGCGCCTGCGCGAGTCGCTGGCGGACTGGCTGGAGCACCTCGCGGCGTCGAGTGACCAGAGGGGTATCGAGGAGGCGACGCAGTTCTTACGTGTGCTCCGGCGCGAGGGGGCGGTCACGCGCGCTGAGCAATTCGAGCTGCTGGAGGGCGTGGAGCCATACGCGGTTGACGTGCCGGGGCTTGCCGACCTGCTCGCCCTGGAGTACCAGGCTCTCGCCCTCGAGGAGTTGACGCTGGCGCTGCGACAGGGGCGGCCGATGCCGGCCTACATCGGCGACCTGCGGCGGGCGCTGCACTTCCTCAGGCGCGATCTGGCCGATGGGCTCGCCCGGGCGATCGAGGAGGAGCTGCGGGCCCTCGCCGAGCGGAGCATGGAGGCGCCCGCTCAAATAGTCGAGGAGGTCCCTGCCGTCAGCTTGGCCGACGTCAGGATCACGCTTGTAGGCGGTCACGTGGCGACGCGCCGCGAGGTGGAGCGCGAGCTGCGGGAGCAGCACGGGCTCACGGACTATCTGGAGGTGCCCCCCTCCAGCGAGGGGCACATTGACCGCGGGCTCGTGCGCGACCGCACCACGGGCCGCGATCTGGTCGTCGTGATCACCGGCTACACGGGCCACGACCTGACCAACATCGTGCGCGACCTGCAGCGCACCGGCGATATTGCTTCGCCGGTGATCTGGCCGGCGTGTCGTGGGAAGAGCGGCGTAGTGCGGGAGATTCTGAAAAGTGTACGGCCCGACCGTTGAGCGGCGCGCTCGGCCCGGATGTAGCTTGAGGTGGCTCTGATTTATGAAACTTGACACGTATCTTGACATCCTGCGCGATGTGCATGGCGGCCCCCTGCCGCTCAACGACGACCAGCGGCTGGCCGTGTCTCATCCGTACGACCGCCCGCTGTGGATCATCGCGGGGCCGGGCACAGGGAAGACGCACACCCTCGTGTGGCTCACCCTGAAGCGGATCCTGGTCGATGGGGTGGACCCGTCGCGGATCATCCTGACCACCTTCACCCGCAAGGCGGCGGCTGAGCTGGAGTCGCGGCTGCTCCTGAGCCGGCAGAAGCTTGTGGCCGGCGGGGTCCACGAGGCTGAGTCGATCGACCTGTCGCGCATCACGCTCGGCACCCTGCACAGCATCTGCTCCCGCGTGCTGCAGGACCAGCGCTACGAGCCCACGCTGCGCATCAGGGTACTTGAGGACGAGCTTGCCCAGCAGTTCTTCCTCCGCCGCACCCGAAACAAGCTCGTCTACGACGATCCGGACTCGCCGGTGTGGACGTACTTCCAGTTTGTCGGGGAGGATAGCCAGTACGCGCCGTCGGTCGCGAGCCGCGCCGAGTGGGCCGTCAAGCTGTTCAACCGCCTCACGGAGAACAGCGCCGACGTGGACGCGATGCTCGCTTCAGGCAACCCGGCCTTCATCGCGTTGGCCGAGGGCTACCAGGCCTACCAGGCGGCGCTAGAGGCAGAGCACCGCACGGACCAGGCGCACCTCCAGGCTCACTTTCTCGCCTTCCTGGAGACCCCCGGCGGTAAGAAGTGGCTCAGCGGAGAGGGCGCCGCCAAGCCCGGGTTCGTCGTGATCGTCGACGAGTACCAGGATACCAACCCGATCCAGGAGCAGATCTACTTCCGGCTGGCGAAGCTCAGCGGGGACATCACCGTCGTCGGCGACGACGACCAGTCGCTGTACCGGTTCCGGGGCGCGACGGTCGAGGCGCTGATCGACTTCGACCGCGCCTGCCAGCACTACCTCGGTGTCGAGCCGGCCTCCGTGAACCTGCGCGAGAACCGGCGCAGCCACCCGGCGATCGTCGCGTGGGTCAACCGGTTCATCAGCGAGCATAAGCTCATGCGCGATGACCGCGTGCGGGTCCGGGCACCGAACAAGCGCGAGCTGGTTGCGGCATCCGGCCTGAACGGCGCCTACCCAGCGGTGATGGCGATCGCGGAGAAGACCTTCCAGAAGGCGGCGGAGAAGGTCGCCGAGACGATATGCGATCTCAAGCGGTCCGGGAAGATCACGGACTACAGCCAGGTCGCGCTGCTGACCTTCAGCACCCGCGAGAGCAGCCACAGCATCGGCGCCTTCACCTCCGCGCTGAGATCTAGAGGCATTCCTCTCTACAACCCGCGCAACGGATCGGCGCACAAGGACCCCCTCTTCCTCCAGATGATCGGCGCGCTGCTGAGCATCATCGACGCGGACGGCGCTGGCCAGAATGAGTATCTGCCGCGCGGCGTCCAATCCTATGTCCAATCGGCGCGCGAAGCCTACGCCGCGATTGCGTGCGACCCGGCGTACCGCGAGCTGCGGGCGTACGTCGAGAGCTCCGCCGCGGCGGTGCGCGAGGCGCCCTTCGCCACCGACGGCGGGTACAACTACCTCACGCGCAAGGGCGGCCGCCGGGTCACGATCTCGAGCCTGCTCTACAAGCTGCTGGCGCACGAGCCCTTCGTCAGCGGGCTGACCGACCCTGAGGCGAGCGCGCGCCTCAAGGCGCTCAACCTGATCCTAGCCGAGTACGAGTCGCTCTTCTACGACGGGGAGCTGCCGCTGGACCGCCCGGAGGGCGGGCCGACACGCGTCCTCGACAGCGCGCTGCGCAACTTCTACGGCGTCTTCATCGAAGGAATCCACGACAAGCTCAACGACCCGGAGGACGATGAGGTCAGCGTGCAGGAGGGCATGGTCAACGTGATGACCATCCACCAGGCCAAAGGCCTGGAGTTCGAGGTGGTCTTCGTGCTCAGGCCGGACAAGCAGCCCTGGGTGAGCGACACGCACCTGCTGGAGGACGAGCTGTCCCCGTTCTCGAGCTGGCCGACCAAGCCGGCGGTGCGGCGCTCCCGGGAGCTGCGCGCGGCGGAGGACGCCATCCGGCTCTACTTCGTCGCCTACTCGCGCGCCAAGCGCCTGCTGGTCATCACCGGCAGGGACGATATCGGCAAGTGGTCGCGCGTGCTCGGCTACGATGCGGCGGGGAATCTCATCGACAGCAGAGCGGCGCTGCAGCGCCTGGGGGTACATATCCTATGAGCATCTCATCTCTCCTCACGGGCTGGACCGTGCCGACGACATCGAAGACGGTCCACGTCCGCAAGTACTCCACCACCGGGGACATCCTCTCGTTCAAGCGCTGCCCTCGGCAGTACGGCTACTTCGGCGTGCGCGGCTTCAGCAGCGCGACGGCGACCCAGCGCTACTTCGGGACGCTCGTCCACGATGTGCTCGACCGCATCCACCGCGGCTACCGCGAGGATCCGCGGGCGGGCCTTCCGGACGAGGAGACGGTGGCGACGCTGGTGATCGAGGCGCATGATCGGCTCATCCGGTCCGGCGTCCGCCCCTACAGTGCGCGGCAGCAGCAGAAGCTGGCGACGAAGCTCATCTCCCGCTTCGTGTCGTCGGTCGGGCCGCACTTCTTCCCGCACGTCCGGCAGACCGAGTACCGGCTGGAGCGCGCGCTGCAGACACACACCGGGCGCGACTACGTCCTCGAGGGCATCGTCGACGTGCTGTCGGGCTCGGTCTCTCACGCGCTTGAGCTGCCCGTCAGCACCGACCCCGACGATGTGGAGGTCTGGGACTACAAGTCGGGCAGGATGCCCGCGAAGGGGTCGCAGGAGCTCACTGACTACGAGTATCAGATGCGGGTGTACGCTGAGCTGTACCGCCAGCAGACGGGCGAGTATCCCGCACGCTGCGTGCTGGTGTTCGTGGGCGAGCTCGGCGACGACCGCCGCTGGGAGATGTCCGCGGGCGTGGCGCGGCACTTCCCCAACCTGTTCTACATCGTGCAGCCCAACCCGGCGCATATCGAGAGGGCGATGGACGACTTCCACCAGACGGTCGAGCTGATCGAGCTCGAGCGCGCGAAGCCGTTTGCTGAACAGTGGGCTCCGCCTGCGCACTCTGTGGACGCCGCGACCTGCGAGGCGTGCGAGATCCGCTACAGCTGCGCGAGCTTCGGGGATGCGGCTCGGCAGCGCAAAGAGCCGCTGTAGTCACTCATATGCCCACACTGCACAAATACGTCGACGGAGACGGCTACTACATCAAGGCCTACATCCCTGGCCGTAGCCAGTTCAGTACTCTGCAGGTCACACCGCAGGCGCTGAGAAGGATTCAGGCTGCGATTGGCGCGGAGCAGGGCGTCTTTGACCACAGTCTGCTGCAGGAGCTACTTCGTGAAAAGCTCGTCTACACCAAAGGCCTGTTTCCCCTAAGCGTCAGCGTTACTCCATCTGCGCCGCCGGCGGCGCGGCGATCCGGGGTGAGGCTGGTCTTTATCGAGGGCGAGCACCCGTGGTCCGTGGCGCTTCGTGTGGACGAGCTGCCTGGCAGATGGCTCGAGGCGGTTGACAGCCTGGTGGATGCGCTCTCCGGCTGGCGCATCTGCGTCCCAAGCGCGCCGCCGGTGCCGGCCACGCAGCTCTGGCCGGGCCGCGGCGGTGCGCTGATCCGCGTTGCCCCTCAGCGTCAGGCATACGAGGTGACGCCCGAGGGCCGCTGGCCGAGCGGGTGGGATGTCCGCGCCTGGCTTGGCTCGATCCCCGGCCTCGGCACGGGCGCTACGCTCTTCGACGGCGACAGCGGCGAGCGCCTCGAGCAGCGTGTCGTAGAGCCGGGAAGCTCTTGCTTTCTTCTCGTTCACGATGAGCACGCTGGCCGCTCGCGATACCGGGAGCCGCCGGCGTTCCTGGCGCCCGAACGGCTTGGCAGATGTGGAGCATGGCAGGCCTGGTCGATCCAGATACCACAGTCGGCCGACGCTCAGGTGCGAGATTGGTGTGGGTCGATCGGCTACCAGCTGGCAAAGCCGTCCTCCAGGCTCGTGCTGATCACTCCGCCCCGGCGCTACAGCGATGCTGGCGTGGCGGTCGTCTCGGCGAACGAGGATATTGTGCTGGGCCTGTTGCCGGCGGGCGCCGGACAGGACACGAACACGAGCGCAGCGTTTTACACCACGCGCTTCCAGCGGCCGGGCACCTTCCGAGTGACGGTCGATGATGCGGCCGACGCAGCGCTGTACCTCACGGTCGAGCCCAGGCCGACAGAGGCGCGGATCAACTGTCCGGCAGGGCTGGCCATCGTTCTGGAGTGGGGCGGGTCAAAGGTTGAGCTCGACGCACTTCGCGATGGCGTCGGGGCGCACCGGGACCCGGTGCGGCGCAAAGCTCTGCGCGAGCAGGCAGCCGTTCAGGTGCGCTGCGCAGTTCCGCTCACTCTGCTCTGGGAGCTCGGGGCTGCGCTCGAGCGTCGCGATCAGCTGGCGGCTGACGAGGCGGGCGCTCTGATCGAGGAGCTGCTTCAGAAGGCCGCGCAGCAGGCTGCCCCGCTCGTCCTCCAGCTGGACGCTGGCGCATACGGTCGCCTGTATCTGGAGCTTGGTACTCAGACAGATACACCAGCGGCCACACCTACCCTGCCGCCGGCGGTTAAGCGTCGCGCCCGCTGGCTAGCCACGGCCCTCACCGGTATGGCGGGGGAGACCGGCATCCCGCTAACCGCATCAGATCGACGTGTCCTGGAACAGCTGGCGGCCCTCCCGGGCTGTGATCGGCTGCGAGATCTTCGAGCTGTACCTGTCGCTCTTGCCCCACACATGCGTGCCATCGTGCGGCTCGTGCAGAAATAGCACATAGGTGGACCAATGGAAGAGGAGATCATTCTTGGACAAGTCTGTGACACGTGGATTATAGATGCTAACACCAACGCGCTCCTTGAGCCGCTCTACTTCCTAGATGGGGACACAGGCTGCTGGGTCTCCATAGATGATGTGGAGCGCAAATTCCCCAACCGCGGGCGCGTGACCTGGTTGAAGGCGGATGCGGATGCGATCGAGAAAAGCGTGTGGTGGTTCACCTGCGAACCGTACCCGAACTTTGATGCGAAAAATCCGAAGCACGACCGCTACCGGATCAACTGGGATAAGCCCCCGAAGCCGATGGTTGAGGTTCTCGATCTGCGCGCCGCTGACGCCGACGAGGCTTTCAGGCGGCTCGACCAGGGCCTGAGCCTTCGATTCGTCCCCTCGCGATTGGTCTACATTGTGCTCGATAACCAGAGCTGGGCCGGGCCGGTGAAGCTGACTCAGGTGCGGGGCCGCTGGGTGCTCGATCAGCACCAGCGCATGCAGCCGATCCAGCGGGTGAGCGCGCTGCCGAAAGAGCACCTCGAGCAGATCTACGTCGATGCTCAGCGCGTGTTTCTGCGGCGGAACGCGCCGAAGCCTATGAAGCTCGGTGAGCTCGACTGGGCCCCTGACACGATCGTACTCCAGCGGCTGCTGAAGACGTTGCGGAACCGCACCGACGTTGATAAGTCGCTAAAGCTCACCAAGGCAGGCATCCAGCACATCGTGAGCTCGCTCTCCGAGGGCGATCACGAGGTAATGCTTCATCAGGTGGCGCGGGCGCGCCGCTACCTTGCCGATGTCGAGCGCGTTCAGGTCGATCTCGGAGCCTTCGAGACTGAACTCCTGGCGCTGCCAGCGGTTGAGAGGCGCATCGCTGCCGCAGAGCAGGAGGGTCGCGCTGCGGCCAAAGCGCAGGCGGAGGCTGAGGCCGTTGCAAAGGCGCGGGCTGAGCTCGAGCAGCTGCAGACGCAGTACTCGCAGCTCACGAGCGCCGTGAGCGAGAAGCGCGCGCTTCTTGCGGAGCTTGAGCGGAAGGCACAGGCGGCCGAGCGGCGCGCGCAGGAGGCAGTGGAATCCGAGATGGCGCGCAAGCGGCAGGAGCTCGAGAGGCTCGACCGCGCGATTGCCGAAAGGCAGCGCCAGCTCGATGCCGATCTCCAACTGGCGGACGCTGCTTTGAGCGAGCGTCTCGCCGATTTGATGCGCCGGCCCGCTGATGCTCTCGCCCAGCTCGCGATTGTCCGCGCGGCGCTCGGCACCCCGGCCACCGCCGGCGCGCCGCCCGCCCCTGCTGCCGCGCATGTCGCGCCGCCCCCAGCTGCCCTGCTCAATAGCGAGCCCCAAGTCGAGGACCAGGAGCAGGTGGTTCGCGCTGCGCGCCGGGCGGCGTTGGCGACCGGCGAGGCCCCATCCGTTGGGGTTACCCTCCACAGCGCACTCGTCAGCGGCCTGATGCCGCTCCTCTGCGGGCCATCTGCCCTCGATGTGCTTGAGCGCTACGCACAGGTCGCGGCCGGCGGTCGCATGGTGTGGGTAACGGTTCCCCCCGTCGCCCTCGAGCCGGCCGACCTGCTCGGGCGCATCGACGCGAGGACGGGGCGCCTCACGCCTCATCCCGGTGGGCTGCTCGACCTGCTGCTCTACGCCAGCCAGCCTGAGCAGCGCGACAGGCTCTTTCTCGCTGTGCTCGACGGGGTCAACCGCGCGGCCGCCGACGCCTACCTGCTCCCGATCCTGACATGCTACGGGGCAGCCTGGGATGAGAGCACATCTCGCGCGCTCCAGATTGTCCACCCGTCGGCGCTCGCGCCGGGGGACCCCTATGCCAGCGCTGCCAGGCTGGTGTGGCCGCGCAACGTCTTGCTGGCTGGGACGCTCGTGGAGGGCGGGGCTACGGTGCCGCTGCCCCCGGCGCTCTGGTCGCAGGCCCTGCTCATCCCGGCCGGCGAGACGCGGGCTTCGGAGAAATCGATGGACAGCACCGCCGTGCAGCGGACAGGCGTACCGCCGCAGGTGTGGGCATCCTGGCGCACGCGCGTCGACGATGAGCTTCAGCAGGGCGTGACGGTGCTGGACGAGGTCAATGCGGACCGCCTCCATCTCCCCGCCTCGATCGCCCGCGCCTTCGCTCGCGCCTTCGCTGCGATCCGCCCTTCACACAGGGACGAGCGACAGGCGCTGAAGGTGGCGGCGCGCGGCATCCTCGTGCCATACGCCCTCGCCACTGGACAGGCTGAGGCTCTGCGCAATGCCCTCGAGGAGACTGAGATCAAGCTCGATGAGCGCGAGCTGGCCGGTGTGGAGCAGGTGGTCCTATGAGCGTGGGGCTCCAGCCAGCGTCCGGCGAGGAGGCGCGCGGCGCGGTGCTGCGCGCCCTCGGCCTCAGCCACCAGGCGTACACGGATGTTCTCGGGCCTTCGCTCTGCGCCGAGGCCCTGCGGGCGGCGCTCTGGGCGGAGTGGTCCGCGGCTTCGCAGCCGGTCTACGTCACCCGGCTCATCAACGCCGCAGCGCGCATGCTCCTCCCCTGGAGGGAATGCGCGGAGGATGGTGCCCCGGCGGACGACGAGCAGCTGCGCACCGCCCTGCAGGAGCTGGAGGTCATCGGCGATCTAGCCGGACTGCCCGGCGGGCGATGGGCTCCGGCGCCACTTCGCCTAGTTCCGCTGCCGGCGATCGGCAGGCATCTGCTCCTCGGCGGCACGCCCACCAAGATGCTGTCGCCGTCGCTACAGGCCGTGATCGAGCGGGCCGGTGTAGCGCGTCTGGTTCGCGCCGACCCGAAGTCGCTCGGGCTGAAGCTTGATACGCTGCCCGCCCAGGAGTGGCTGCGCACCCCGTCTGCCGACCTCAGAACCTGGACGTGTAGCGTCCTCGACACGCCCTGCGACGAGGAGGCAGGCGACCTTGCGGTCGACGTCTATGCGCCCGCCGCCTGTGTGCGGGGTGCCGATCAGTTTCATCGCTGGACGCAGCGGGTCGACCGGCTGCCCGATGGCAAGTACCTCGCGCGCAGCCACACCCGGCGTGGATCGACGGCCTACTACATCGTTCAGATCGCCCGCGGCCGAGTCGAGACGGCCGCCCAGCCCCGGCTTGGTGACGGCGATGTGCGCCGGCTGATGTACGGGCTTGACATGCTCGCCGGGAACCCGGTGCGGGTGCTGGCCGAGCGTCGCCGCGACCAGTGGTCTTTCGAACTGCGCAGCGAGCTGCCGCGCGCCGAGCACCGTCTGTTTCTGACGATCGGCCGCGAGCGCGCGCGCACAGATGGCAGGTATTACCCTCGCTGGTGGGATGTCCCGACACCCTACGTGGGAGCGGCGTGCGACGCACTCCGTGACCTCGGTGTGCGGATCGACGAGCGGTAGGGTTCATCAATGGTGATGCAATGACTGTGAGCCAGATGAGTGAAGTCCGCGCAGGCATGCAGGAGATCGCCGACGCCCTGCGCCTGCGGCTGCAGCGCTATATCGAGGCCGCCTACTACGTGCGCGACCAGGGGGTGGTGCAGGAGCGGCGCGCGCTTCTGGCTGAGCCGGGCGCGATCGCGCGCGAGCCGTTCCTTGAGACCACCCCGTCCTATGAGCTAGGAGCCCGCTACGGCGAGCTGCGCCTCCCCCGCCCGGTCGGAGCGACGCTTGACGAGCTCGCAGGCTGGGAGCCAGGGATCGGGGTTTTCCCGCGGCCGTACCGGCACCAGGCTGAGGCGCTCGAGGCGTTCTTCCATGACCGGCGCGACCTGATTGTGTCGACGGGCACCGGCTCGGGCAAGACTGAGACGTTCCTGCTCCCGATCATCGGCAGCCTGATCGAGGAGGCCGCGGCGAGGCCCGCGTCGTTCCGGCAGCATGGCTTCCGCGCCTTGCTGCTCTACCCAATGAACGCTCTGGTGAGCGACCAGATCGCGCGACTGAGACGGCTGCTCGGCGACGAGCGGCTTGCCTCCCTCTTCCGCAGCCGCTACGGGCGCCACCCGCGCTTCGGGATGTACACGAGCCGCACCCCGTACCCCGGCGCCCGCGATCCCAGGAAGGATAGCGACCACCTCGGGAAGCTGCTCAGGTACTACCTCGAGCTGGAGGATGCTGCTAGCCGCGAGGGACCTGATTCGGAGAGCGCCCGCCTCGTGGCCGAGCTTAAGGCGCGCGGGCGCTGGCCGGCCAAGGACTTGCGCGGCTTCTTCGGCACGCCGGGGAACGCGTGGGACCGGAGGCTGCAGACGCAGCCCGGCGACCGGGAGCTCCTGACGAGACACGAGATGCAGCTCGCCTGCCCCGACGTGCTCGTCACGAACTACTCGATGCTCGAGTACATGCTGATGCGGCCGATTGAGCGGGGGATATTCGAACAGACGCGGCGGTGGCTCGCGAGCCACCCTGACAACAGTCTCATCCTCGTGATCGACGAGGCGCATCTGTACCGCGGCACCGCGGGGGCCGAGGTGGCCTATCTGATCAGGCGCCTGCAGGCGCGCCTGGATATCCCGCGCGAGCGGATGCGGTGCATCCTCACCAGCGCGAGCCTCGGGCCGGACGAGACGATAGAGGCTGACGCGCTCGCATTTGCGGAGGCTCTCACCGGCTCTCCGGCCCTTGGCGGCCGCTCGTTCCAGCTTGTGCGCGGGTACCGCGAGCCGCGCGCAGGCGGGCGGCCGGGGAGCCAGGCGGAGGCGGACGCGCTGGCGGCGTTCGACCAGGGAGCCTTCGCCCAGCGCGCCGTGTCTCTGCAGCGGGCCACAGCTGCAGTGGCAGCGCTGGCGGGGGCCCTGGGCTGGCCTGCGCCCCCTACTGATTCGAGCGGAGAGTCTGGCGCGGCGCTGCGGGCCTATCTGTACCAGCGCCTGTACGGATTCGGCCCGTCCGAGCTGCTGATCGCGGAGACAACCGCCAGGGCCACTGCCCTCGGGGAGCTCGCGAGTAGGCTCTTCCCCAACGCGGTGCCGGACACAGCCCGCCGCGCGACCGAGGCGCTCCTCGCGCTCGGCACGTATGCGCACAACGGCCAGCGGCCCCTGCTCCAGACGCGCGTCCACATGCTGTTCCGCGGGCTGCCCTCGCTCTGGGCCTGCATCAGCCAGCGATGCTCGGCCCGGCTCAGCGGCGCCGATGGCCCCACGCTGTTGGGCCGGCTCTACACCGAGCCTCGCACGCACTGCGAGTGCGGCGCCCGCGTCTACGAGCTGCTGGCGCACCGCGACTGCGGGGCTGTCTTCCTGCGGGCCTTCGGCGACGGCGACCGGCCGAACTTCTACTGGCACGAGGCGGGCGGCCGCGTCGACCCCACGGCGCGACCGCTGCAGGAGACCTGGCTGATCCCGGAGCAGCCGTTCCGAAAGCACGAGAGGGACGGCCTAGTCGAGCCGATCTGGATCGATGTGGCCACCGGCCGGGTTGTGACGGACCCGCCGGCTGATCCGGAGCGCTACCGGCAGCTGTGGCGCCCGACTGCAAAGGCCCGCGCCGGCGCAGACGATGACGACGGGCCGCGGCGCTCGTCAGAGTACCCCTTCGAGAGCTGCCCGGTGTGTATACGGAAGACGGCTGACAAGGTGCTCGACCTGGCCACGCGCGGCGAGCGGCCGTTCGCCAACATCGTTCACGAGCAGTTCATCTCACAGCCGCCGAGCCGGCCGTTCAGCGAGCGGTTCCCGAACGGCGGCCGGAAGGTGCTCCTCTTCGCCGACGGGCGCCAGAAGGCCGCCAGGCTGGCCCGCGACCTCCCGCGCGAGGTGGAGTTCGATACGTTCCGCCAGGCCCTCACGCTGGCCGTGCATCGCCTCGAGCACATCGGCAGTGAGCCGACCCTCGGCCCCCGCCTCTACGCGGCCTTCGTGGCAGTCTGCCACCAGATGCGGCTGCACTTCTTCGACCAGGAGTTCGACTCCCAAGTGCAGCTCCTGAGGCACATGCGCGAGTTCGAGCGCTACTACGACGCCGACCTGAAATCGGCCCTCAGCGAAGAGGACGCGCCGTTCGGCGAGCTGCCGATGCACTACCGGCAGCATCTGCTGGACCAGCTCGCCAACCCGTTCTACGCCGTCTATAGCCTCGGCGCGATGGTGGTCAGGCCGTCACGGTCTACTGTCCAAAAGCTGCGGCGCGCTCTCGAGGCGTTCCCTGAGGCGTTGCGCGAGCAGCTCGACGTGGTCGCCACCTTCTGGGCGCAGGCCCTGCTCGAGCGCGGGGCGTTCGACAGGAGCCTGCCATCCCATGTTCGGGAGCGCGTCCTGGCATACGCCCGGCCGCCGAAGCACGGCGCGCCTCTCAGGGATCTCGAGAAGGTGCTGAAGGAAGCGGCCGGCCTGAGCGACGATCAGCTGAAGCGGCTGCGGGAAGCGCTTTATGAGGTGATGACCGAGCGGGATGAGAACGGGCTGTCGTACCTCAGGCCCACGGCGCTTGCGCTCAAGCTCGCGTTCGACGACACGTGGCTGCGCTGCCCAGCCTGCGGCAATATGCAGCACGTCCGGCTCCTCGGGCGCTGCGCTGTGTGCGGCGGGTCACAGCTCGACCCGTGCCCGCCGGATGACCCGACGACGTCGGCGCGCTACGACTACTACCGCGCGCCGCTGCGCGCCGTGCTGCGCGGCGCGCGCCCGGCGCACCTCACAGCTGAGGAGCACACCGCCCAGCTCTCGCAGCGCGACGCGGGGGCCGTCTACGCGACGACCGAGGAGTACGAACTGCGGTTCCAGGACGTCGCCCTCGACGAGGACAAGCCCCCGGTCGATGTCCTGAGCTGCACCACGACCATGGAGGTCGGCATCGACATCGGCTCGCTGGTTGCGATCGGGATGCGGAACGTCCCGCCGCAGCGTGAGAACTACCAGCAGCGCGCCGGCCGCGCGGGCAGACGCGGGTCCGCGATCTCGACTGTGGTGACCTACGCGGACAGCGGCCCGCACGACCACTTCTACTTCCACCATCCGGAGGGCATGATCGCGGGCGACCCGCGGCGCCCCCTGCTCAGCATCGACCGCCAGGCGCTCGCGCGGCGTCACGTCTGCGCCTATCTGCTTCAGACCTTCTTCCACGAGCAGATCGACCGGCTCGATCCCGCAGAGCGCTCGCGGCTGGAGCGCGAGCGCAGGAGCCTGTTCACTGCGCTCGGCACCTGGTCCGAGTTCTTCGAGGGCCAGGGACCGCTCACCTTTGCAGCCTTCCGGGCCTGGGTGGACACACGGGGCAGTGCGGTCGCCCGTGCGGCGGCGGACTGGCTGCCCGACGAGGTCGCGCCCGGCGGAGTTGACGCGCGGGCGGCCTTCGTCGCCGACACAGCCAGGGAGTTGATCGAGCGCCTGGAGCGACTCCGGTCCGCCCGGCGACCGCCGGCGGGCGGCAACGGTGACCCGGAGGACGGCGGCCTGCTCGACGCGCTGTTCGACGAGGGGCTGCTCCCGAGCTACGCGTTCCCTACCGACCTCGCCACGTTCTACGTCTTCGAGCGGGAAGGCGACAGGGTGACGATCAAAGAGCGCCCCCAGCAGAGCAAGCTGCAGGCGCTCAGCGAGTATGCTCCGGGCCGCCTGCTGGTGGTGAACAAGGAGACCTACCGGGTCGGCGGCATCTACGTCTTCGGCGGCGGGTACGACGCGCCCGCGCGGAGCCTGTTCGCCCAGCCGCTCGGCACCTATGTGTACTGCCCGGCGTGCACGTACGTCCGGCTCGAGCCCCTGCGCGGCCCCGAGCGCTGCCCCATCTGCCGCACCGAGCTCATGGCGAGCGAGTTGCTCGACCCCCCGGGCTTCTCGCCGGAGGGCGGCCAACCGGTGCGGGAGCGCGACCGGGACCAGGAGTTGAGCTACGCCGCCGGTGCCCAGCTCCCGCTCCCGGTC
>CALJIC010000068.1 GCA_937974195.1 uncultured Roseiflexaceae bacterium
GTCACCCCGCCACCCTATCGCCGGGCGGCATGCTATAATGCACACATTGATCGCACACCCGTGCGGAGGCCCGTGCCATGAGCGGCGAGCGCATCGTCAACCCTAACTCCCGCGAGGACGACCAGCAGGTCGAGAAGAGCCTGCGCCCGAAGCGCCTGGCCGAGTTCATCGGTCAGGAGAAGGTCGTCGAGCAGCTGAAGATCGCCATCGCCGCCGCCAAGGGCCGCAAGGAGCCGCTCGACCACACGCTGCTCTACGGGCCGCCGGGCCTCGGCAAGACCAGCCTGGCCGGCGTGCTGGCCAACGAGATGGGCGTCAACATCAAGCTCACCTCCGGCCCGGCGATCGAGCGCGCCGGCGACCTGGCCGCCGTCCTCACCAACCTGCAGAAGGACGACATCCTCTTCATCGATGAGATCCACCGCCTGAACCGGGCGATCGAGGAGGTGCTCTACCCGGCGATGGAGGACTTCGCCCTCGACATCATCGTCGGCAAGGGGCCGAGCGCGCGCAACCTGCGCCTCAAGCTCGCCAGGTTCACGGTGATCGGCGCCACCACCCGCCTCGCGCTGCTCACCTCGCCGCTGCGCGACCGCTTCGGCAGCATCCACCGCCTGGAGTTCTACTCGCCCGAGGCGCTGCACGAGATCGTCGTGCGCTCGGCGAGGATCCTCGGCGTCGAGACCACCCCGGAGGGCGCGCACGAGATCGCCCGCCGCGCCCGCGGCACGCCGCGCATCGTCAACCGTCTGCTGCGCCGCGTGCGCGACTACGCCCAGGTGGTCGGCGGCGGCACGATCACCCTCGAGGTCGCCCGCGCTGCGCTCGACCAGCTCGAGGTGGACGAGCTCGGCCTCGATGAGAACGACCGGCGCCTGCTGCGGGCGATCGCCGAGCTCTTCAGCGGCGGCCCGGTGGGGCTCTCGACCCTCGCCGCGGCGCTGGCCGAGGAGGTGGACGCGATCGAGGACGTCTACGAGCCGTACCTGCTGCAGCTCGGCTTCATCCAGCGCACGCCCCGTGGCCGCATCGTCACCCGCCGCGCCTACGAGCACCTCGGCATCCCCTACGTCGAGCGCACCGCCTCCAACGGCGACCCGGGCCCCGAGCAGGGGCGCTTCTGGAGCTGAGCGCCTCCGGCGCTGTTTCGCTACCAAATGTTACACAAAGTGTAATGTGATTCTCCCTTCGGCGCGCCCTCGATCGCTTTGCGCGCCGCCCTGTTCCGTGCTACAATCGCGTCACTGTGCCACGCCGCACAGCCTCGCTATGTCCACCTCTTGCAATGCCTTGACGCTTGCGATATAATCCCGAAGAGGTTTACGCATTATGAGGCGCTCCGGCGCCTTCGCGACAACAGGGCGCGCTTCCAGCCGTAAAAGATTACACTGTCCACGAAGCACTGCCACCGCTGCGCGGACACGGGAGGATCGCGATGGCACGCATGAGCCTGCAGGCGGCCTACGACCAAGCCCGGCAATGGCTCGAGAGCAATGACCTGGACCGGGCGGCCGGCCTAGCGCAGCATATCCTCGAGCACTACCCGAATAACCTCGAGGCCTACCGGATCCTCGGCGAAGCCCAGCTCGCGAACCGTCAGCTTGACCAAGCCCAGGCGGCGTTCGAGCGCGTCCTGCGCGCGGACCCCGAGAACATCCCCGCGCACGTCGGCCTCGGCATCACCTTCGAGCGCCACGGCCAGCTCGACCGCGCCGTGGCCGAGTTCGAGCAGGCGCTGGAGATCAAGCCGGACATGCCCGAGCTGCGCAGCCAGCTGCTGCGGCTCTACGCCGACGCGTGGGGCAGCGAGAACGCTCAGCTGCGCCTCAGCCGCGCCGGCCTCGCCCGCCTGTACGCCAAGGGCCACATGCTGCCCCAGGCGATCGCCGAGTTCCGCCAGGTGATCGCCGAGCACCCCGAGCGCTTCGACGCCCGCGTCGCGCTGGCAGAGACGCTCTGGCGCAACGAGCAGGAGGAGGACGCCGTCGAGGCCTGCCGCGCGATTCTCGAGGAGCGCCCGGAGACGCTCAAGGCCAATCTGATCCTCGGCTACATCGAGCTCGCCGCCGGCAACCCCGAGGGCGAGCGCTACTGGCGGGCGGCCTACGAGATGGACCCCTACCAGACGGTGGCGCGCGCGCTGTTCGAGACGCTGCCGCCGATGGGCGATGAGGAGCCGACGATCCCCGAGTGGGATGAGGAGGCCTGGCGCCGCCGCATGGAGGTGGCCCAGGAGGAGCCGCTGGCTGCCACGCGCCCGATGGAGTCCTACGCTGCCGCCGCCGATGACGAGCGCGATACGCCGGTGTTCTCGCAGGCGCCCGCCGCGGCGGTCGCCACCGGCACGGGGCCGTCCGGAGCCGCACAGCAGGAAGATGAGGATGACTTCCTCGCCAGCCTGCTCGCGCTCGATGTCGCGCCCGCGCCGTCTGAGCTGGCCGAGCCGGCGCCATCCGAGCAGCCTGCCGAGGACCTCGCCCCCGGCCCGATGGACACCACGCAGTTCTCGCTCGAAGAACTCGGCATAGACGACGTCGCCGCAGCTGCGCCGGAGAGCGGTCGGGCGGAGGAGCCCGCCGCCGCTTCCGGCACTCCTTCCGCCGACGCCGAGCGGCTGTCCGACGACGATCTGCAGATCGATATGCAGCCGTTCTCGCTGGCGGACCTGGGGCTGAGCGACGAGGAGATCGCCGGGCTGGAGAGCATCGGCGCCATCAGCGAGCCGCAGGCGGCAGCGGAGACGCCCTCGTCGGAGGAGCAGGCGGGCGACGAGGAGGCGGAGCTCGATATGCAGCCGTTCTCGCTGGCGGACCTGGGGCTGAGCGACGAGGAGATCGC
>CALJIC010000069.1 GCA_937974195.1 uncultured Roseiflexaceae bacterium
CACGTCGCATTGTTGACACCCATGAGCCTGCGTGGTATCGTGGCTGGTACGGACCACAGACCATATCACGACGTCTCAGCCCGCACCAAGAGAGGAGGTTTCCTGTGCGCTACGGAGCCATGCAGAGCGTGCTTCGGGAGCCAACCCCCGCCGTCTTCGCGCGCGCCGCGCAGCTGGGCATCGAAGGAGTCGAGATCGACTGGCACCGCCCCGCCGACGTGGAGCCGGGCGGGCCGCTCGCACCGGAGCTGCGCGCGGGCATCCGCAGCGCCGCCGCCGCCGCGGGCGTGGCCATCCCCTCGGTCGCCGCGCACTTCCTCAACCAGGGCGGGCTGGCCTCACCCGAGCCGGAGACGCAGCAGAAGGCGCTCGCCGCAGTGCGGGCCGGCATCCAGCTCTGCGCCGACCTGGGGGCGCGCGTGCTGCTGGTGCCCTTCTTCTTAAAAGGGGACATCGGCGGCGCCGACGGCGTGGAGCGGCTGCGCGGGCATCTGCGCGCCCTGGCCCCCGAGGCCGAGGCCGCCGGCGTCGTGCTGGCGATCGAGCACACCCTCCCGGCCGCCGAGAGCGCCGCGCTGCTCGACTCGGTCGGCTCGCCGTTCGTCGCCACGTACTGGGACATGGCCAACGGCGTGGCGCTCGGCTACGACCCGCTGGCGGAGATCGCGCAGCTCGGCCGCCGGATCGCGCAGGTGCACGCCAAGGAGTGGGTGCGCGACGACGGCCCGGCCCCTTCGCGCGAGCGCCCGCGCTACGACCGCATCAACGCCGCGCCGTTTGGGCAGGGCGACGTGCCGGTGCGCGGCATCATGGGCGCGCTGCGCCAGGTTGGCTACGACGGGTGGATCGTGCTCGAGACCGGCGCCTTCGGCGATCCGGGCGAGTCGGCTCGCGCCGCAATGGAGCTGCTGCGCGCCGTAGAGGAGAACTCGCAGTGAACCGAATCTCGTTCATCACCGCCAACTACGTCGGCCGTGAGCTCGGCTTCCACGTGACTGGTGGCTGGGGGCAGGGCGATAGCGCGACGAACGCCTACTTCGCGCCGGCCGACACCTTCCGCGAGCGCTTCGATGCGCTGATCGGCGGGATCCGCGCCCTGGGCTTCGAGTCGGTGGACCTGTGGACCGCGCACCTCAACTGGGCCTGGGCGACGCCCGAGCACATCGCGGCTGCGCGCGAGGTGCTGGCGCAGCACGGGATGACGGTCACCAGCCTGGCCGGCGGCTTCGGCGCAACGCGCGCCGACCTCGAGGCCGCCTGCCGGGTCGCGCAGGCGATGGGCACGACGATCCTGGGCGGGTCGTGCGCGCTGCTGAAGAGCGACCGGGCGACGGCGGTGGGCGTGCTCGCGGAGCACGGGGTGCGCCTGGCGATCGAGAACCACCCCGCCGAGAAGACGCCGGCGGACATCCTGGAGCAGATCGGGGACGGCGGCGGCGGCACCCTCGGGACGGCGGTGGACACCGGCTGGTGGGGCACCCAGGGGTACGATGCGGCGCAGGCGATCGAGGAGCTGCGCGACCACATCCTGTGCGTCCATCTCAAGGATGTGCTGCGCGTGGGCGGCCACGAGACGTGCCTCTACGGGCGCGGCGTCGTCCCGGTGGAGCGCTGCGTGCGCGTCCTGCGGGATATCGGCTACCAGGGGAGCATCGGGGTCGAGCACGAGCCGTTCCACCCCCACCACTCCTACGACCCCTCCGAGGAGTGCGCCGCGATGCTCGGCATGTTGCGCGGCTGGCTCGCCGCCTGACCGTGGGGCCGGCGGGGTGGGCGAGCGGCACCGCCCCGCCCTTCATGCCTCTGTCAAGAGATCATATCAATCTTGACAGTGATGTAATGATATGGTACAAAAGGGCCACCGCACAGGAACCCCACGAGCCGCTAGTGCGTGTGCCTGATGCTGGCGAGGACGCCGATGCCCCCTGCGAGCGGACAGCAGGTCTACAACGCTGTCGTCGAAGCGATTCAGCAGCGGATCGCCGACGGCGAGTGGCAGCCTGGCCAGCGCTTGCCGAGCATCGCCCAGCTCGCCCAAGAGCTCGGTACAAGTACCGGCCCGGTGCGCGAAGCGGCGCGGGTGCTCGCATCGCGCGGCCTGCTGCGGATCGAGCACGGACGCGGCATCTTCGTCACCGCCGTCCCCGACCTCCCCCTTGACCTCTACCGGCACTTCCAGCGCGTCGACACCGGCTCGGTGCTCGAGCTCTTCGAGGCGCGCCGGGTGCTCGAGCCGGAGCTCGCGGCGCTCGCCGCCGAGCGAGGCACGGACGCCGAGATCCAGACGATCTACGAGCTTGCCGTGGCGATGGAGCAGTCTGTGGAGGCGGGCCAGGACTTCGTCGAGCCGGACATCCAGTTCCACCAGAAGATCGCCGCCGCGGCCAGGAACGCCGTCCTGGCAGGGATCATGGCGGGCCTCAACGATGCCATCCTGGAGGGTCGCAGGCTGACGGTCCAGCTGCCGGGCATGACGCCGCGCGCCGTCCGCTACCACAGGCTGATCGCAGAGGCGATCCGCGACCGGCGTCCGCTGCAGGCGCGGCTGCTGATGCTGGCGCACGTGAACGACGCCATCGACTCGCTGCTCAGCGTCCACCCTGGGGCGCGGAACAACCTGCACAGCGGGCAGGCGTCTTCCAGCGCGGTCATCATCGGCTCCCCTGCGCTTGAGCGTCCGCACGGGGCGCCGAGTTGAGCCGAGAGGAGGTGCGCCTCGAGAGCGAAAGCGGTCCGTCGTAGTCAGCAGTCGGCACACACCACGCGGCGTGTCGCGCCAGGGGCACTGGCGGCCGCGGCGGTGCACGTATTCGAACAGATGCTCAGGCACAGGAGCCCTGACAAGGAGGCGAAGTCATGACCACGCGCAGAATCAGCCGGCGCGCATTCCTGCTCGGCGCTGCCGCCGCTGGCACTGGAGCCATTCTGGCCGCCTGCGGCGCGCAGACGCCCGCCCAGCAGCCCACCGATGCTCCTGCCGGCGAGCCAGCGTCCGGCGATCAGCCGGCACCGGCCTCCTCTGGCAAGACGACCACCTGGTGGTTTGCCTGGAGTAACCTCGAGGCCGCCGTACAGAAGATCGTCGAGACGCCCGAGTTCAAGGAGACGATGGGCGACACGGTGCTCGAGTACAAGGGCAGCGTCAACTCCGAGGCGATCCTCACCGCGATCGCCGGCGGCACTCCGCCGGACGGCGGCTCGAACTTCGACTACCCGAACTTCTGGGCGCGCGGCGCGGTCATCCCGGTGGACGACAAGGTCGCGGCGAGCTCGATCATCAAGAAGGATGACATGATCCCCGCGCTGTGGGACAGCGTGTTCTACGACGGCAAGATGGTCGGCGTGCCGGGGATCGAGAGCTTCATCTGGTGGGGCCTGAACTACAACGCCAAGGCCGCCGAGGAGGCCGGGCTCGACCCGGACAACCCGCCGCAGACCTGGGACGAGGTGCTCACCTGGCACAAGGCGCTGACGAAGTTCGACGCGGCCGGCAACCTGCAGCAGTTCGGGCTGGACCCGTACGACGCCATGGCCGGCGAGCCCGACTTCGGCGTCCAGTCGTTCGGCGGCTTCAACTGGTGGGACGAGAACTCGCGCACGATCAACCTCAACAACGACGCCGTGGCCGAGTGGCTCGAGACGTGCGGCGAGTTCATCAAGATCATCGGCCCCGACAAGCTGGCCGGCATGCGCCAGGACGAGAACCTGGGCGGCTGGGGCGCCTCGTACAACGCCGGCATCCAGACCATGATCATCGAGGGGTACTGGCACCCGGGCGAGACCCAGATCCAGAAGCCCGAGATCGCCCAGTACAACCGCGCCACCTGGGCGCCGGTGCCCGTCAGCCGCGCGGGCAAGAAGATCATGGCCACCGGCGCGCACATGGTGCAGCTGTTCAAGGACGGCAAGAACACCGAGGATATGTTCCGCGTGGCCGAGTTCCTGCTCACGGACACCGCGCTGGACATCATCTTCGCCGAAGTTGGCTGGATCACCGGTAAGCTCTCCTGGCTCGAGAAGGTCGATCCGAACGCCTACCCGGGCCTGAAGTTCTACATCGACGCCCCCGACCAGGTCGACGAGTGGATCATCGGGCGGCGCTGCCCCATCCACTGGTTCATCAACACGCAGAAGGCCGAGCTGGCCGAGCAGGTCTACCGCGGCAACATGACCGGCAAGGAGGCGGCCGCCGAGCTGCAGGCGCGCGCTGAGGCGGAGTGGAAGGCCCAGGGGCTGAGCTAGGAGCAAGTGGGGTGGGGTGGGTGGTCTCCACCCACCCCCAAGGAGCGCAATGATGCAGTCCATAGCGGTGCGCAGAAGCGGGTTGACCAGCCGAGACCGGCGCAACCTCGTGACGGGCCTGCTGTTCGTCTCGCCCTGGATCATCGGCTTTCTGCTCTTTACGGTCTTCCCGCTGTTCTACTCGCTCTATATCAGCCTCACGCGCTACGACCTCATCCGCGACCCGGTGTTCATCGGCGCGGCCAACTACACCGAGCTGTTCTTCGAGGACGCGCAGTTCTGGAAGGTCGTGTACAACACGATCTACTACGTGCTGATCAGCGTGCCGCTCTCGCTCGCGTTCTCCTTCCTGGTCGCCAACCTGCTGAACACGCGGGTCGTCGGGCGCTCGTTCTTCCGCGCGGTGATGTACATCCCGGCGATCGTGCCGGGGATCTGCGCCGCGATGGTCTGGCTGTTCCTGCTGAACATCCAGTACGGCGCGATCAACGGCTTCCTCCAGTCGATCGGCATGCCGGCCATCCCGTTCCTCTCCAGCCCGGAGCTCACCAAGCCGAGCCTGATCATGATCGCCGTCTGGGCAACGGGGAACGCGGTGGTGGTGTTTCTGGCCGGCCTGCAGGATGTGCCGCGCTCGCTGTACGAGGCGGCGGTGGTGGACGGCGCGAACGGCTGGCAGCAGTTCCGCAACGTCACTATCCCCATGAGCACGCCGGTCATCCTGTTCAACCTGGTGATCGGCTTCATCGGCGCGTTCCAGGAGTTCACCTCGGCCTATCTGATCTTCGGCACAGGCGGAGGCCCGCTGAACTCCGCGCTGCTGTACTCGCCCTTCCTGTACCAGAACGCCTTCCAGTTCCTGCGGATGGGTAAGGCGTCGGCGCTGGCCTGGCTGCTCTTCATCGTCGTCGTCATCGGAACGATGATCCTCTTCCGCACCTCGGCGCGCTGGGTCTACTACGGAGGTGAGAGATGACGGCGGTCGATAAAGCTCAGTCCATCCCGGCACCGGCGACCAAGCGGCGCTCCCGGCGCAGCGCCCGCCAGCAGGCGGTCGAGGTGCTGAAGTACGCGGTGCTGATCGTGCTGGCGGCGACGTGGATCTTCCCGTTCTACTGGATGTTCTCCTCGGCGCTCAAGGACGACCCGCAGGTCTACACGATCCCGCCGGTGCTGATCCCGAACCCGGCCCACTGGAATAACTTCGCCGACGCGTGGGCCAAGAACGACTTCAACCTGTTCGCGATCAACACCATCTTCCGCTACGCCGTGCCGGCGACGCTCCTGACGGTGATCTCGTCCGGCCTGGTGGCCTACGGCTTCTCGCGCATCAAGTGGCCGGGGCGCGATGTGCTGTTCTACGTCTGCCTGATCACGATCATGCTGCCGTGGCAGGTGACGATGGTGCCGCTGTTCATCACGTTCAAGAACCTGGGCTGGATCAACTCCTACCTGCCGCTGGTGGTCCCGAACGCTTTCGGCAGCGCGTTCTTCATCTTTATGATGCGGCAGTTCTTCCTGACGATTCCGGAGGAGCTGTCCGACGCCGCCAGGATCGATGGCGCGAGCGAGTTCGGCATCCTGGTCCGGATCATCCTGCCGCTCGCCGTCCCGGCGCTGGCGGTGGTGGCGCTGTTCCGCTTCCTCGGCGCCTGGAACGACTTCCTCGGCCCGCTGATCTACCTGAACGACGAGTCGATGTATCCGCTGGCGCTCGGCATCAACCGCCTGCGCGCCAATATCAGCGCGACGGGGACGAACGAGCTGGCCTACCCCTACCTCATGGCGGTCAGCACGATCGTCGTCACGCCGATCCTGGTGCTGTTCTTCCTGGCCCAGCGCACGTTCATCGAGGGCATCTCGGTCACGGGCATCAAGGGCTAGCTCCGCCCGCCGCGGATGGGTATCGGGCTCTGACGACCGACGGCTATGCGCCTCAACAGTATCGCGTCCGCCGCCGCGCTGCTGACGCTCGCGCTGGCGGCCTGCGCCGCCCCTGAAGCGAGCTCGTCGCGCGCCTCCGGCCCGACTGTGCCCGTGCAGGTCTCGCAGACCGCGCTCGCCAGCCCGGGCCCGTGCGAGGACCGCTTCGTCGCCCACGGGCTCGGCGTGGCCGACGGCGTGCGGATCCGCGAGATCACCACCTACATCAGCAACGGCGCCGGCCTCGCCGCCGGCGACCTGGACCGCGACGGCGACCTGGACCTGGTGTTCGCCAGCGTGGACCGCGAGAGCACGATCCTGTGGAACGAGGGCGGGCTGGCGTTCCGCCCCGAGCCGCTCGACGACCGGTTCACCCGCGCGGTCAATGTGGTGGACGTGGACGGCGACGGCCTGCTGGACCTGGTCTTCACCCACCGCGGCGTCGCCGGCGTCTCCTTCTGGCGCAACCTCGGGCCGGGCCCGGCCGGGGCGCGCTTCGCCCGCGAGCCGCTGCCGGGCGTCCACCACTACGCCTACGCGATGGCCTGGGCCGACCTCAACGGCGACGGCGCGCTCGACCTGGTCACCGGCGCCTACGACGTCGAGCTGAAGAACCACGGCGTCCTGGAGCCGCAGATCGCCGCCAGCGGCGGCCTGGTGCTCTACGAGCAGATCGACGGCGGCTTCATCGCCAGCCAGCTGGCGCAGCGCTCCGAGGCGCTCGCCGTGGGGCTGGTGGACCTGGACGGCGACGACCGGCTCGATATCTGGGCCGCCAACGACTTCGAGCTGCTGGACGGCCACTGGCTGTGGCGCAACGGCACCTGGGTGCCCGCCCGGCCGTTCGAGCAGACCTCGCACAGCACCATGAGCATCGACTGGGGCGACATCACCAACAGCGGCCAGGTGAGCCTGTTCACCACCGACATGAACCCCGGCGACGTCTCGACGAGCGTGATCGCGGCGTGGCTGCCGGTGATGAGCATGATGGAGGAGCACCGCATCCCGGACGACCCGCAGATCATGGCGAACGTGCTCCAGGTGCGGCGCGGCGATCGCTGGCGCAACGAGGCCGCATGGCGCGGCGTGGACGCGACCGGCTGGAGCTGGAGCGGGAAGTTCGGCGACCTCGACAACGACGGCTTCCTCGACCTGTACGTGGTCAACGGCATGATCGCCGCCAATATGTTCGCCCACCTGCCGGGCGGCGAGCTGGTGGAGGAGAACCGCGCCTTCCGCAACCGCGGCGACGGCCGCTTCCAGCCGATGGCGGGCTGGGGGCTCGGCTCGCAGTCCAGCGGCCGCGGCATGCTGATGGCGGACTTCGACGGCGACGGCGACCTGGATGTCGTCGTGAACAACCTGCGCGGCGCGGCGCAGCTGTTCGAGAACCGCCTCTGCGGCGGCTCCGGCCTCGAAGTGGACCTCTTCTGGCCTGGCTCGCGCAACACCCGCGCGATCGGGGCGCAGCTCGAGCTGCACACCAGCGCGGGGGTGCTGCGGCGCGACGTCCGCACGGCGAGCGGCTATCTGTCCGGCGACCCGCCGCGGGTCCACTTCGGCGTCCCGGCCGGGGCCGAGATCCAGAAGTTGGTCGTCCGGTTCCCAGACGGCGCCACGGCTGAGGTCAGCAGCCCGGCGCCGCAGACGCTGATCGAGGTGACACGATGAGCTCCGATGTCCGGCCGCGCTATCTGGCGGGGATCGTCAGGCACCCGCTGCCCGCTGTCGCGCTGCTGCAGCCGGGCCGCTGGGCCTTCCCGGCGGCGGTCGCCTTCGCGATCGGGCTGGCGGTCAGCTCTGTGGCCTACGCGCTGTTCCACATCCCCGCCTGGGCGATCACAGTGATCGTGCTGCTGGCGCTGCTGCCGGTCGGCGTGCTCAAGTGGCGCGAGGACCGGCGGCGCTACGGCACCGTGGTGATGCTGCTCAGCGTCATCCTGATCACGCAGGGCCTCCACACCGTCGAGCACATCGTCCAGTGGGTGCAGTACTACATCCTGATGATGCCCGCCCGCCAGTCCACCGGTCTGGTGTCGGCCGCCAACTCCGAGTGGGTCCACTTTGTGTGGAACTGGTGGGTGCTGCTGGTTGTGGCGGTGCTGGTGCGTGGCGGGATGCGCGGCTGGCTGGCCATGCTGCTGCTGGCGGTCACCGTGCTGCACGCGGTTGAGCACACCTACCTGTTCGTGCGCCACTACATGGTGCTGAACGAGCTGCGCGCGCTCAACATAACGACGCTGACGGCGCAGGGGCTGCCCGGCATCATCGGGCAGGACGGCTGGCTGGCGCGCAGCCCGGTCACCCAGGGCACCTTCCTCTGCACGCTGCCGGGGCTGACCACCGCTCCGCGGCTGGATGTCCACTTCTGGTGGAACCTGATCGAGATGCTGCTCCTGCTCGGGGCCGGGCACGTGTTCCTGCGGCGCCTGCCGCAGCGCGCGGCCGTCCCCGTGACCCGCGTGTGAGCCGGAGAACTGGGGAGCAGCAGCGGCGTGCGGCGGGCATCCCGCGCCGCAGATGTTCTCGAAGGGTGGGCATCCGAATCGTGCGTCTCCCTGAAGCACGCCCCTCCCGCCTGTTCGCGCGGTGGGGAAGGGAGGCTGTCATCTCGAAACGCCCCTCCTCCCGCCTGCCCGCGCGGGCGTGGGGCCGGGAAGGCGAAGCCCTTCCGACATCGCTTCTTCCGGCGGCCTACGGCGACGTGCTGCCGCAGAGCGCCGGGAACACGGAGGCGAGTCCGGCGGCACGGCCGCGTGGCTCGCGTCGACGAAATGAAATAGAAGAGCAGCGATATGGATCTCTCGGGAACATGGTTGTTCGAGCTGGACCCCGGCGACGTCGGGGTTGATGAGCGCTGGTTCGAGCGCAGGCTCGCCCAGCGCATCGAGCTGCCGGGCGCCCTCCAAGCCCAGGGCTACGGCGATGAGATCACCCCTGAGACGAAGTGGACGGGCTCGATCGTCGACCGCTCGTGGTTCACCGAGGAGCGCTTCGCCCGCTACCGCGAGCCCGGCAACGTCAAGGTGCCGTTCTGGCTGCAGCCGGACAGGTACTACGTCGGCGCGGCCTGGTACCAGCGCGACTTCGATGCGCCCGAGTGGTGGCCCGGCCACCGGGTGACGCTCACGCTCGAGCGGCCCCACTGGGCGACCCGGGTTTGGCTGGACGGCCGCGAGATCGGCGCGGACACCAGCCTGGCGACGGCCCACGTCTACGACCTCGGCACCGCCGTGGCGCCCGGCCGGCACCGCCTGACCATCCGCGTCGACAACCGCATGGTCGTCGACGTCGGGCCGAACGCCCACAGCGTCACCGACCACACGCAGGGCAACTGGAACGGCATCGTCGGGCGGATCGAGCTGGCCGCCGGTGGCCCGGCCTGGATCGCGGACGCGCAGGTCTACCCGCGCGTCGCCGAGCGGGCGGCGCTGGTGCGGGTGCGCCTCGGCAACGCGCTCGGCCAGCCCGGCGTGGCCCGGCTGCACCTCGCGGCGCGCCTCACGAACGCGCCCGGCAAGCACGAGCCGGAGCCGGTGAACGTCGAGGTGGCGCTCGGCCCGGAGGGCGGCTCGGCCGAGGTGCTCTACCCGCTCGGCGACGAGGCGCGGCTGTGGGACGAGTTCAGCCCTGCGCTCTACACGCTCGACGTCACGCTCGACGCCGCCATCGGCGGGCGGCGTGTCGGCGACACGCGCAGCGTGACGTTCGGGCTGCGCGAGGTGAGCGTCCAGGGGACGCAGATCGCCGTCAACGGCCGGCCGATCTTCCTGCGCGGCACGCTGGAGTGCTGCATCTTCCCGCGCACCGGCCACCCGCCGACCGACGTGGACTCCTGGAAGCGGATCATCAACGTCTGCAAGGCCCACGGCCTCAACCACATCCGCTTCCACTCCTGGTGCCCGCCCGAGGCCGCCTTCGTCGCCGCCGACGAGCTGGGCTTCTACTACCAGGTCGAGTGCTCCTCGTGGGCCAACCAGGGCGCGAAGGTCGGCGACGGGCTGCCGCTCGACGAGTGGCTGTACCAGGAGGCCGAGCGGATCGTCACCGCCTACGGCAACCACCCGTCGTTCATCATGATGGCCTACGGCAACGAGCCGGCCGGCGAGCACCACGTCGAGTACCTGAGGCGCTGGGTGACCTACTGGCGCGAGCGCGAGCCGCGGCGCCTCCACACCTCAGGCGCCGGGTGGCCGGCGGTCCCCGAGAACGACTACCACAACATCCCCGAGCCGCGCATACAGCGCTGGGGGGAGGAGCTGAAGTCGCGCATCAACGCGCGGCCGCCCGAGACCCTGACCGACTACCGCGACTACGTCGAGCGGCTGGCGAAGCCGATCGTCAGCCATGAGATCGGCCAGTGGTGCGTCTACCCGAACTTCGACGAGATCCCGAAGTACACCGGCTACCTGAAGCCGAAGAACTTCGAGATCTTCCGCGACTCGCTCCAGGCCAACCACATGGGCGACCAGGCGCGCGACTTCCTCTACGCCTCGGGCAAGCTCCAGACGCTCTGCTACAAAGAGGACATCGAGTCCGCGCTGCGCACGCCGGGGTTCGCCGGGTTCCAGCTGCTGGACCTGCACGACTTCCCCGGCCAGGGCACCGCGCTGGTCGGCGTGCTCGACCCGTTCTGGGAGTCGAAGGGCTACGTCACGCCGGAGGAGTTCCGCCGCTTCTGCAACAGCACCGTGCCGCTCGCGCGGCTGTCGAAGCGCTACTGGCGCCAGAGCGAGACCTTCACGGCCGAGCTCGACGTGGCCCACTTCGGCCCGCAGGCGCTCGCGGGCGCGGTGACGAGCTGGCGGCTGGCCGGCGACGACGGGGCGGTGGTGGCGAGCGGCACGCTGGGCCCCGCCGACATCCCGACCGGCGCCGTCACGCGGCTCGGGACGATTTCGGCGAGCCTCGCGTCGGCCGCGCCCGCCCGGCGCTACCGGCTGGTCGTCAGCGTCTCCGGCGCGGAGGCCGAGAACGACTGGGACATCTGGGTCTTCGCCGACCGGCTGGAGGCGCAGGAGCCCGGGAACGTCCTGGTCACCGACTCGCTGGACGCCGCCCTGGCGCGGCTCGGCGAGGGCGGCACCGTGCTGCTGATGCCGCCCGCCGCGCAGGTGCGGGAGGTCTCCAAGATCGGCTTCTCGAGCGTCTTCTGGAACACCGCCTGGACCAGAGGGCAGGCGCCGCACACGCTCGGCATCCTGTGCGACCCGGCGCACCCGCTGTTCGGCGCGTTCCCGACTGAGGGGCACAGCAACTGGCAGTGGTGGGAGCTCGTCCACGGGGCGGCCGCCATGTGGCTCGACCACATGCCGCCGGCGCTGCGCCCGCTGGTCCAGCCGATCGACACCTGGTTCGAGAACCGCCGCCTCGGGCTGATCTTCGAGGCCAAAGTCGGCGCCGGCAGGCTGGTGGTCTGCTCGATGGACCTCGCCAGCGATCTGGACAACCGGCTGGTTGCCCGGCAGCTGCGCCACAGCCTGCTGCGCTACATGGCGAGCGACGCCTTCGCGCCGCAGGTGGAGGTGAGCGCCGCGCAGATCGAGCGGCTGTTCGTCAGGTAGTTGATGCTTGAAGATTGAAGGTTGGAGGACGCGCCGCGGCGCCGTCTTTCAACCTTCAACCTTTGATGTTCAACGAGGTATCTATGGCGCCCGACACCGTTCACGCCTGGTCCGAGACGGTCCGCATCCCGACCTACGCCGTCGGCGAGCCGGACAAGAACCCGATGTTCCTGGAGAAGCGCGTCTACCAGGGCAGCAGCGGCGCGGTCTACCCCTACCCGGTGATCGAGCGCGTCTCCGACGAGAAGCGCGACCTGGAGTACACCGCGCTGTTCCTGGAGAACCGCTACCTGAAGATCATGATCCTGCCCGAGATCGGCGGCCGGGTCCAGATGGCGCTGGACAAGACCAACGGCCACCACTTCGTCTACTACAACCGGGTGATCAAGCCGGCGCTGGTCGGCCTGGCCGGCCCCTGGATCTCGGGCGGGATCGAGTTCAACTGGCCGCAGCACCACCGGCCCACCACCTTCATGCCGGTGGACTGGCACATCGAGGAGGGCGAGGACGGCAGCCGGACGATCTGGTGCGCCGAGATCGAGCCGATGTTCAACACCAAGGGCATGCACGGCTTCCGGCTCTACCCGGACCGCGCCTACCTGGAAGTGGACGTGCGGCTCTTCAACCGCACCGGCGAGCCGCAGACCTTCCTGTGGTGGGCCAACCCGGCCGTCCACGTCAACGACTCCTACCAGTCGGTCTTCCCGCCCGACGTCCACGCCGTGATGGACCACGGCAAGCGCGACGTGTCCAGCTTCCCGATCGCGACCGGCACGTACTACAAGGTGAACTACGCGCCCGGCACCGACATCTCGCGCTACAAGAACATCCCGGTGCCGACCTCCTTCATGGCCTACCACTCGGACTACGACTTCATCGGCTGCTACGACCACAGCGCGCAGGCCGGGATGCTCCACGTCGCCAACCACCACATCGTGCCGGGCAAGAAGCAGTGGACCTGGGGCACCGGCGACTTCGGCCAGGCCTGGGATCGCCAGCTCACCGACGAGGACGGGCCGTACGTCGAGCTGATGTGCGGCGCCTACACCGACAACCAGCCGGACTTCTCGTGGCTCCAGCCCGGCGAGGAGAAGCGCTTCACCCAGATCTTCATGCCCTACAAGCGCATCGGGCCGCCGAAGAACGCCTCGGTAGACGCCGCGCTGAACCTCGAGGTCGAGGGCGGCTCGGCGCGCGTGGGGGCGTACGTCACCCGCCCGCGCCGCGTCACCGTCCGGCTCACGCGCGGGGCCGAGACGCTGTTCGAGCGCGAGGCGGACCTGGCGCCGGAGACGGCGCTGGTCGAGACGGTCCCCCTGCCGGACGGCGTCCGGCCGCAGGAGCTGACGCTGCGCGTGATCGGCGACGAGGGCGATCTGGTGGCCTTCACGCCGCTGCCCGACGAGCGCCCTCCGATCCCGGCGCCGGCGAGCGCGGCCCGGCCGCCCGCCGAGATCGCCACCAACGAGGAGCTGTTCCTCAACGGGCTGCACCTGGAGCAGTACCGCCACGCGACCTACGCCCCCGAGCCCTACTACCAGGAGGCGCTGCGGCGCGACCCGCACGACGCGCGCTGCAACAACGCGCTCGGGCTGCTGCTCTACCGCCGCGGCGCCTTCGCCGAGGCCGAGCGCCACTTCCGCCTGGCCGTCGAGCGGCTGACGCTGCGCAACCCCAACCCCTACGACGGCGAGCCGTTCTACAACCTCGGCCTGGCGCTCGCCATGCAGGGGCGCGACCGCGAGGCGCAGGAGGCGTTCTACAAGGCCACCTGGAACGGCGCCTGGCAGGACGCCGCCCACTTCGAGCTGGCGCGCCTCGCGGGGCGGGCCGGCCGGCTGGCGGAGGCGCTCGATCTGGCGACGCGCGCCCTGGAGCGCAACTGGCGCCACCACCAGGCCCGCCACCTCAAGATCGCGCTGCTGAGGCGCCTCGGGCGCCGCGACGAGGCGCTGCGCGAGTGCGAGCTGGCGCTCGAGCTGGACCCGATGGAGTACGGCGCGCTGTGGGAGCGCCGGCTGCTCAGCGGCGACGAGACCTTCTTCGCCCGCGCCAGGGCCGTGCCGCTCACCCCGGTCCACCTGGGGCTGGACTACGCCCGCGCCGGCCTGTTCGACGAGGCCATCGAGCTGTTCGGCCTGGCGCCCACGGACCCGATGGCGGCCTACTTCACCGGCTGGTGCCACACGCTGCGCGGCGACGACGAGGCCGCCAGGGCCGCGTTCGCGGAGGCGGCGCGGCGGCCGCCCGACTACTGCTTCCCCAACCGGCTGGAGAGCGTGCCGGCGCTCGAGGCGGCCATGCGCCTGAACCCGCAGGACGCGCGCGCGCCCTACTACCTCGGCACCTTCCTGTACGCCCACCGGCGCTACGACGCGGCGATCGACTGCTGGGAGCGCGCCCGCGAGCTCGACCCCAGCTTCGCGACGGTGCACCGCAACCTCGGGCTGGCGTACTACAACAAGCGCGGCGACGCCCGCCGCGCGCGCGAGTCCTACCTGCGCGCGCTCGAGCTGAACCCGGGCGACGCGCGCGTGTTCTACGAGCTCGACCAGCTGGACAAGCGGCTGAACATGGCGCCCGAGGAGCGGCTCGCCCGGCTCGAGCGCAACCGGGAGCTCGTGGCCCGGCGCGACGACCTGGTGATCGAGCAGGTCAGCCTGCTCAACCTGCTCGGACGGTACACCGAGGCGTACGAGCTGCTGATGGGCCGCACCTTCCACCCCTGGGAGGGCGGCGAGGGCAAGGTCACCGGCCAGTACGTCGCCAGCCTCGTCGGCCAGGCCCGGGAGCGGCTCGCCGCCCGGGACTACGCGCAGGCGATCGCGCTGCTCGAGCGGGCGCAGGTCTACCCGCACAACCTCGGCGAGGGCAAGCTCTTCGGCGCGCAGGAGAACCACATCTTCTACCTGCTCGGGCGCGCCTACGCCGGGCTGGGGGACGCGGCGCAGGCCCGCGCGTGCTACGAGCGGGCGGCCACCGGGCTCACCGAGCCGACCTCGCCGATGTATTACAATGACCAGCCGCCGGATACGATCTTCTACCAGGGGCTCGCCCGGCGCGCGCTCGGCCGCGACGATGAGGCGCGCGACATCTTCGAGCGGCTGATCGCTTACGGGCGGGAGCACATGGACGACGACGTGAAGATCGACTACTTCGCCGTCTCGCTGCCGGACTTCCTGGTGTTCGACCAGGATCTCAACCTGCGCAACCGCGTCCACTGCCACTACATGATGGCGCTGGGGTACAGCGGGCTGGGCGACCGGGCGCGGGCGGAGGAGCACTTCGCGCAGGTGCTGGCGCTCGACGTCCACCACCAGGGCGCGGTGGTCCACCGGCAGATGCTCCTGCAGGAGATCGGGCAGGGCGGCTGAGTGGCCGCCTCCGGCCCGCCAGTGATACGAGCTTCGCGGCCGTGCCGCCCGCCCTCCTTCCGGGAGGCGTGAGGGGCGGCGCGGCCACCACACCTCCGGCGAAGCGCCGGCGCGGAAGGCCCGCCAGGCCGACCGTGCCGCCGTGCCGGGGCTGCATCGTGATAGGGTTTGAGAAATGCCAACTCCGCACGTCCTCCTCGGCGACCAAGCGCGCGCCCGTCTCAAGGAGGGGATCGATCTCCTCGCCCGTGTCGTGAGCCTGACGCTCGGGCCGCGCGCGGGGATCGTCGCCGCCACGAGGGACAGCCGCATCAGAGGCCCCGAGACGCTCACCTCCAGCGCCGTGATCGCGCGCCGGATCGTGGAGATCCCGGGCAGGGGCGCGAACGTCGGCGCCATGATGCTCCGCCACGCGCTGTGGCAGGTTCACGAGCAGCTCGGCGACGGCGGGGCGACCACGGCGGCGCTGGTGCACGCGCTGCTCGCCGGCGGCTACCGCCAGCTCGCGGCCGGCGCCAACCCGATGCTGCTGCGGCGCGGCATGGAGCGCGGGCTGCGCGTGGCGCTTGAGGCGCTCGCGGCCCAGGCGCGGCCGATGGAGGGCGAGAAGCACCTCGCCGGGCTCGCGCACGCCGCCACCGGCGACGAGGAGCTGGCCCGCGCGCTCGGCGAGATCTTCGGCCGCCTCGGCCCCGAGGGCGTCGTGACGATCGAGGAGTACAGCGCGACCTACCTCGCCACCAAGTTTCTGGAGGGGGTCAGCTGGAAGGGCCGGTTCGTCTCGCCGTACTTCATGGCCGACGAGGCGAACCGCCGCACGCGGCAGATCGCGCCGCGCATCCTCGTCACCAACCTGACGATCGACCAGCCGGAGCAGATCATCCCGCTGCTCGAGCAGCTGGTGCGGGCGCAGGCCGGGCCGCTGCTCATCATCGCCGCCGACGTCACCGGGCCGGCGCGCTCGATGCTGCTCGCCAACCGGGCGCGCGGTGTCATCGATGTGGTGGCGGCGAAGCTCGACGCGGGGGGCGAGGAGCTCCGCCAGCTCCTCGAGGACATCGCGGTCTTCACCAACGCCTATCTGTTCGCGCAGGATCGCGGCGACAGCCTGGAGGGGGTCGAGCTGAGCGAGCTCGGCGCGGCGCGCATCACCCAGGTGGAGCCGGACAAGATCACGATCGTCGGCGGCGCCGGGCTCCCGCCGCTGGTCGAGGCCCGCCGCCGGACCCTGCGCTACCAGCTGTCCCAGGCGTCCGACGAGGCGGCGCGCAAGAAGATCGTCGAGCGCCTCGGCAAGCTGGCCGGCGGCATGGCGGTGCTGAAGCTCGGCGCCGCGAGCGACAGCGAGCGCGAGGTGCGCAAGGAGCTGGCGGAGCGCTTCATCCGCTTCGTGCCGATCGCGCTCGAGGAGGGCGTCGTGCCCGGCGGGGGGGCGGCCTATCTCGCCTGCCAGGAGGCGCTCGCGCCGCTGGTGAGCCCCATGGACGAGGAGGCGATCGGCGCGAAGCTGGTGCAGGAGGCGCTCGAGGCGCCGATGGCCTGGCTCGCGCGCAACGCTAGCCTGTCGCCGGCGGTGGTGCTGGCGGAGGTCCGGCGGCGCGGCTCTGGCTGCGGGTACGATGTCGTTGGCGAGCGGGTGGTCGACATGTGGGAGGCCAACATCCTGGACGCGGCCAAGGTCGCGCGCGTCGCGCTGGAGACGGCGGTGAGCATCGCGGCGATGGTCCTGACGACCGAGGCGGTCGTCCTGAAGCGCCGGCCCGTCATCTCCACGACGCCCTGAGCGGACCGTCGAGGGCGTGCCAGCCAGCTAGCGCAGGCAGAAAAGCGTGACGAGCGACAGGCTCGCCAGCGCCGCATTCATCAGCACGCGCGGGCAGAAAGGCGTGGCGGGCCGCAGAACCGCCGTGGCATCTTTCTTCAGCACGCGCGGGCAGGGAGGCGTGGCAGGCGGCAGGCTCGCCAGCGCCGCATTCTTCAGCCTGCGTAGGCAGAAAGGTGTGGCAGGCGGCAGGCTCGCCAGCGCCGCATTCATCAGCCCGCGTAGGAAGGAAGCTGTGGCAGGCCGCAGGACCGTCGGGACATCTTTCTTCAGCCCGCGTAGGCAGGGAGGCGTGGCGGGCCGAAGGATCACCGGAGACATTTACCATCAACCTGCACGGGCAGGGAGGTGTGGAGGGCGGCAGAATCGCCGGGACGTCTTTCACCAGCCAGCGCGGGCAGAAAGGCGCGGGGGCCGAAGGATCACCGGAGACATTTACCATCAACCTGCACGGGCAGGGAGGTGTGGCGGGCCGAAGGACCACCGGGGAGGCATTCTTCAGCTTGCGCAGGCAGGAAGGCGTGGGAGCCGTAGGACCGCCAGCACTCATTTCTTCAGCTTGCGCAGGCAGAAAGGCGTGGCGGGTCGCAGGACCGCCGGGGACTTTTTGTACCAGCCCGCATAGGCGGGGAGGTGTGGAGGGCCGCAGGACCGCCGGGGACTTTTTGTACCAGCCCGCATAGGCGGGGAGGTGTGGAGGGCCGCAGGCCCTCCACGTTCTTTTTTCTCCCGCGGGTCTGCGGCGACGCAGTCGCTGCAGACCCGCGGGAACAACAGATTCCCAATTGACACAGAACGAATGTTCTGATACAATATACCCCATCAGAAAGCCCAAATCCACGTGAACTGCGGCCCCGCAGCAGACAAGAGTGAGGAACGAGATGAAGGCAGCGAAGACATCGCGGGCGGCTCGCACTGTGCCCACCCCCGCCGCGGCGCCGGCCCCGGCGGCGCAGGCCTCTCAGGAGCGGCGCGCCTCCGAGCGGCGTGGGCTCTACATGATGTGGTTCGACGACAGCGCGAAGAAGCCGGCGGCGGTGAAGATCGAGGAGGCGGTGGCGGCCTACGTGCGGCACTTCAACGCCCGGCCGAACATCGTGCTGGTCAACGAGCTCGACCGGGCGGAGGTGCCCGGCGTCCGCGTGCGCTGCGAGAGCTACGTGCGCCGGGACAACTTCTGGGTCGGGTACGAGGAGGCGGCGTAGCCCGCCTTCTGGCCGAGAGGCGCGAGGTGCGTGGCCGGCGCTCTGCCCCACGCACCTCGCGCTTTTCCTTCTGCGCTACTGCGCCGGCCGCCACCACGGGCAGTCGTTGCGCCCCGCCTGCACGACGGCGCTGGTGAGGCCCTGGAGCACTTTGCAGCGCTGGTCGAGCCGGAAGGTGCAGTTGTTGCACGAGTGGACCGGGGCGTTGCACTGCCAGCAGAAGGGCGCGACGCTGTAGATCGACGCGCCGCACTGCCAGCAGTTCAGGTCGACGACCTCGTTCTCGTCCCACGGGGGAGGCGGCTCCCACTCGCCCTGCGGCAGCTCGTACGAGTTCAGCGGCGCGGCCTGGCGTAGCAGCGCCAGCCCCTGCTGGGCGGCGGTGTTACTGGGGTTGATCGCCAGCACGTTCTCGAGCGCCACCTGCTGGTCCTCCACGCTGTCCACAGCGCCGCTGAGCCACAGCCAGGCCTGCTCGTTCTGCTCGTCGCGCTCGATCACCTGCAGCAGCAGCTCGCGGCCCTCGTCCTTGCGCCCCTCCAGCACAGCCAGCGCGCCCTCGTAGAGCCAGCGGGCAATGTCGTCGCTCATAATCATTCACTCCGTTTCGCGTCGGTACGTCGCGCGCAGCGCCGCGATCAGCCCGTCGTCCTGCTCCGGGAGCACCGTGCGCACGTCGAACAGCAGCCGGTCCTCGGCGATGCGGGCGACGACCGCCGGCTCGTGCAGCCGCAGCCTGCGCGCCAGCGCATCCGGCCCCGTCACCTCGAGCGCCACGCCGAAGCTGGGCAGCATCTGGCCGGGAAGCGAGCCGCCGCCGACGGCGCTCTCGCACGGCACCACCGCGCCGCCGCACGCCGCTGCGATCCGGCCCGCGCGCTCCCGCAGCTCCTCCGGGCGCGCCGCGATCATGCGCCACACCGGCAGCTCGCGGGTGGCCGTGCCGCGCAGGTAGGCCAGCAGCGTCGCCTCCAGCCCGGCGATCGTCGTCTTGTCCACCCGCAGCGCCCGCGCCAGCGGGTGGCGCTTGAGCCGCTCCACCAGGTCGGCCCGGCCCACGATCAGCCCCGCCTGCGGCCCGCCGAGCAGCTTATCGCCGCTGAAGGTCACCAGGTCCGCGCCGGCCGCCACGCTCTCCTGCACGGTCGGCTCGGGCGCCAGGCCGTACGCCGTCGTCGGCAGGAGCGTGCCGCTCCCGAGGTCATCGAGCACCGGCACGCCGTGCGCCCGGCCCACCGCGGCCAGCTGCTCCAGCGTCGTCTCGTGCACGAAGCCCGTCAGCCGGAAGTTGCTGGTGTGGACGCGCAGCAGCAGGGCGGTGCGCTCGGTGATCGCCGCGGCGTAGTCGCGGTCGTAGGTCCGGTTGGTCGTGCCGACCTCCACCAGCTGCGCGCCGCTCTGGCGCAGCACGTCTGGGATGCGGAACCCGCCGCCGATCTCCACCGCCTGCCCGCGCGAGACGATCACCTCGCGCCCGGAGGCGAGCGCCGTGAGCGCCAGGTAGACCGCCGCGGCGTTGTTGTTGACCGCCAGGGCGGCCTCGGCGCCGGTGAGGTGGCGCAGCAGCGCGGACAGGTGCTCGTAGCGCGAGCCCCGCGCGCCGGCCTCCAGGTCGTACTCCAGGTTGCTGTACCCCTCGCCCACGGCGCGCATCGCCCGCAGGGCGGCGTCGCTGAGCGGCGCGCGCCCGAGGTTCGTCTGCAGGATCACGCCGGTGGCGTTGATCACCGGCCGCAGCGAGGGGCTGGCGATGGCCCGCGCCCGCTCGGCCGCGTCCTGCGCCAGCGCCTCCGGAGCGGGCGCCGGGCCCCCGGCCGCGACCGCGCCGCGCGCGGCCTCGAGGGCGGCGCGGGCCGCGGCCACGAGCACGTCGCGCGGCGGCAGGTCGCCGTTCAGGCGGCGCTCCAGGTCGCGCACAAGCTGGTCGACGGCTGGCAGGCTGCGGAAGGGCGAGGTCACGCGGGCGGGCTCCCGTAGCGATCGTTATGTTGCTTTCAGATTGTAGCACACTTCCGCGCGCTGCCGGGCGGGAGGCCGGCAATTCCCGCGCCCACAGCGCCAGAGATGCTACTGCTGCTCGGAGCGCACGGCGCCGCGCCGGCGTGCGAACATCTTTACAAGGGGCCGCCGGTCGTATATAATTCTTGTGCCAGCGGTGTGTAAACGCCGCTGGCGCTCAGGTTATACCCGGCTGGGACTGAGAGATGCCCTCTCAGTTCTTTCATTTCCGCCGAACCGCGGGTTCCAGCCATATGCCGCACCTCTCTTGATCTAGCGGCATCCTGCGGTCTCGAACACGAAAAGGCGAAGGATGATGAGCGACAGACCTGCATACCTCACTCGCGAAGGTCGTGCCAAGCTCGAGGCCGAGCTAGAAGAACTGAGCACCAAAGGCCGCAAGGATATCGCTGAGCGCATCAATGCTGCCAAGGAGCTCGGCGATATCTCGGAGAGCGGCGAGTATGAGGATGCCAAGAATCAGCAGGCTCATCTCGAAGGCCGTATCCGTGAGATCAAGAGCATTCTCTCCCGGGCGCAGATCATCGACGAGGACACCAACGGTCAGAACGGCAACGAGGTGCGCATCGGCTCGAAGGTGACGGTGCGCATCGACGGCGAGAACGAGGAGGAGACCTGGACGATCGTCGGCAGCGCCGAGGCCAAGCCGCGCGAGGGCAAGATCTCGAACGAGTCCCCGCTCGGCTCCGCCCTGCTCGGGAAGCGCCCGCGCCAGAAGGTCACGGTCCAGACCCCTGACGGCGTGATGAAGATGACGATCGTCAAGATCCAGTAGAGCCAGCCGCCTGACAGCGTTGTGTATCGGGGGCCGCTCGGCCCCCGATTTGTTATATCCGGCACGATCCCGCAGCCCAAGTATGGTATTATTACGCCTATGGAGTTGAACGATCTGCAGCAGCAGCGCGCGGCAAAGCTCGAACGCCTGCGCGCCGCCGGCATCGACCCGTACCCGCCGCGGGCGAGTCGCACCCACACCATCGCCGCTGTTCTGGAGGACTTCGACGGGCGCGTCGAGCGCGGTGAGCGGGTCACCGTCGCCGGCCGGATCGTCGGCGCGCGCCGGATCATGGGCAAGCTGGCCTTCGCCCACATCGAGGACGAGAGCGGCCGCATCCAGCTCTGGCTCAGCAAGGGCGACCTTGGGGCGGAGTGGTTCGACCGCTTCCGCGACGACCTCGACACCTTCGATATCGTTCAGGCCACCGGCACGCTGCGCCGCACCAAGACCGGCGAGCCCTCCGTGTTCGTCGAGCAGCTGGCGCTGCTCGCCAAGTCGATCAACCCGCCCCCCGAGAAGTGGGAGGGGCTGCAGGACGTCGAGCTGCGCCACCGCATGCGCTACCTCGACCTGATCGTCAACCCGGAGGTGCGCGAGGTCTTCCGCACCCGCGCCAAGATCATCTCGACCATGCGCCGCTTCCTCGACGAGCGCGGCTTCGTCGAGGTCGAGACGCCGACGCTGCAGCCGATCTACGGCGGGGCGTCCGCCCGGCCCTTCATCACCCACCACAACCAGCTCAAGCAGGACCTCTACCTGCGCATCGCCGTCGAGCTCTACCTCAAGCGCCTGATCGTCGGCGGCTTCGAGCGCGTCTACGAGATCAGCAAGGTGTTCCGCAACGAGGGCGTGGACCGCACCCACAACCCCGAGTTCACCATGATGGAGTGCTACCAGGCCTACGCCGACTACCACGACATGATGGCGCTGGTCGAGGACCTGTTCCGCACCCTGGCGCTGGAGCTGCGCGGCACGACGCAGATCACCTTCCAGGGCCACACGATCGACTTCGGGCCGGCGTGGCAGCGCGTCTCCATCCCGGAGGCGATCGCCGAGCGCACCGGGATCGACATCCTGAAGATCACCGAGCTAGAGCCGCTCCAGGAGGCCATCCGCGCCAGCGGCCTGAAGGTCGACATGAAGCCGAGCTGGGGCAAGCAGGTGGACGAGCTGTTCAGCGAGTACGTCCAGCCGCTGCTGATCCAGCCGACCTTCATCCTCGACCACCCGGTGGCGCTCTCGCCGCTGGCGAAGAAGCGGCCGGACCAGCCGCTGCTCACCGAGCGCTTCGAGCCGATCGTCGCCGGGATGGAGATGGGCAACGCCTTCACCGAGCTGAACGACCCGTTCGACCAGGAGCAGCGCTTCCTGGAGCAGGGGCGCGCCTACGCCGCCGGCGACGACGAGGCGCAGCAGATGGACGTGGACTACATCAACGCGCTCATGTACGGCATGCCTCCCACCGGCGGGCTCGGCATCGGCGTGGACCGCGTGGCCATGCTCTTCAGCGATACACCGAACATCCGCGAGGTGATCCTGTTCCCGCACCTGCGACAACGAGAGTAGGGGCGCACAGGGGGCGCAGCGCGCTGCGCCCCCTGCTAGTCCGGATTGGAGGAGATATGCCGCGTTCCTTCACAGTTGAGCGAGAGAACCTGCCCGAGGTGGTGCAGGGCTGGCTGCGGGCGGTGAACCTCGGCAACGAGGAGCTGGTGGAGATTATCTTCACCGAGAGCGAGGTGCTGCTGCGGCGGCCGGCCAGCCCGCAGCTGCGCGAGTGGGCGCGAGGCATCAGCGACCGCTACGACAAGGTCTTCCGCGAGCTCGCCGGCCTCTAGCTTTTAGAGATCGTAGCCCATGCGCTACCTCAGCAAAGACGACCTCCTCGACCTGCACGCCTTCGCGGTGACGCGCTACGGCGGGCGCCTGGGCATCGCCAGCCAGGACGGGCTGAGCCGCGTCGTGGACGCGCCGCGGCAGGTGATGTTCAGCTCCGAGCTGTACCCGGACCTGCCCAGCAAGGCGGCCGCGCTGGTCTTCCTGCTCGTGAAGAGCCGGCCGTTCCTCGCCGCGAACGAGACCACCGCGCTCCTGGCGCTGCTGCGCTTCCTGGACCTGAACGACGCCGAGCTCGACCTGAGCGTCAGCGATGCCGAACTGCTCTGGCTGGTGCGCTCGATCAACCAGGGGGACCTCGACCGCGAGGGCATCGAGGCGTGGCTGCGGCAGAATATCGCCACTCCCGCGCGCGGGGAGAACCGCTCGTAGTCTCCGCCCAGCCACCCGCCCGAGCTCCCCGCGCACGCCCGCCGGTCGCCCCACCCGAACGTCTCAGCCGCTCACCGGCTACGTTCCATGTGCTATGCGAACAGTGCTCATCACAGGTATCGGCGGCTACGTGGCATCGCTGGTCGCGGGCGCGCTCGCATCGCAGCCGAACCTCGCCGTGATCGGCGTGGCCCCGGAGCTGCCGCCCCAGCCGCTCGACGGCGTCCGGCTGCAGCAGTGCGACATGAGCGCCAACTCGCTGCTGCAGCTGCTCGAGGCGAGCGCCGTCGATGTGGTGGTTCACCTCGATGGGGTCGAGCCGCGGGCGCTCCGCGATGACCGGCGCGGCTATCTGTTCCGCACGGTCGAGCTGCTCGGGGCGTGCGCGCAGGCCGGTGTGCGGCGCGTCGTGCTCCGCAGCAGCACGCTCGTCTACGGCGCCCGCCCCGATGCTCCGCTGTTCATCGATGAGCGCGCCCCGGTGGTCCCTCCGGAGCGCGCCGGCGCCGTGCTGGACTACGCCGAGGTCGAGCGCGTGGCCGCCGAGTTCGCCGCGCGCCACCCCGCGCTCAGCGTGGCGCCGATCCGCTGCGCCGGCATCGTCGGCGAGGGGTCGCCGCTCGAGCGCTACCTGCGCCGCCGCCCCGCCCCGGTGATGCTCGGCTTCGACCCGCGCATCCAGGTGCTCCACGCGCAGGACGCCGCGCTCGCGTTCGCGCTCGCCGCGCTCGCGGACGGCCTCGACCGGCCGGTCAACGTCGCCGCGTCGCCGCCGCTCCCGCTGAGCCGCGCCATTCTGCTGGCGGGCGGGCGGCCGCTGCCGCTCCCGCCTGGGCTCATCGCCGCCGCCGAGCTCCGGCGCGACGGGCAGCTCCACGGGGTGAGCGCGCTCCTGTCGACAGTTACGGCGCCCGTGGACCGCCTGCTGGACGACCTGCCCTTCAACAGCGCGTTTCTGCGCTACGGGTGCGTCGCCGACACCCGCCGGGCCGCCGAGCTGCTCGGGTGGGAGCCGCAGCATAGCGCTGAGGAGACCCTCGGCGCGCTCGCCGCCGCTGGCGCCTGACGCGGCCGCGCCGCCACTCCTCTTCTGGGGAGG
>CALJIC010000070.1 GCA_937974195.1 uncultured Roseiflexaceae bacterium
GCGCCAGGGCCTGCGGCCCTGGACCCGCAAGAGAACGCGTACGCCGCTCGTTTGCTCGTTGTCATGCCTCAGCACACGGCCGCACGTCCTAACCGCATTGCCTGTTGCGCTGCAGCCCACCAGCCGCTCATCACAACCACACTGGTCGTTGCAGCGCATCAGTCTGTGCCTGGGAAACGGGCATCGGTGCACGTGGGCATGACAACGGGCGCGCTACGGGAGATGGTGCCGCTTGCGGGGATGGTTCGGAAGGGGCTGCACAGCCCCTTCCGGCGGGGGAGAGCGCGAGAGGGGTCGCAACCCCTCTCGCCTCAAGCACGCTCTGACCGCTCCGCGTACCTCCTGTTGATGATGGGTGTGGGCGCGGCGGCTTCGCTGCGATGCCCACACCCACTTCTCCTTCGCCGCCGAGTGTGCTACACTTGCCCCGCTCTTCGCTGGCGTCTGCGCGCAGACGGCATGTCTTCGAGGTGCTCATGCGACAGCTTCTGCTCTCCTCCGGCTGGCAGCTCAAGCAGCGCGCTCCGGGCGCTGCGCTGGACGACGCCTTCGCTGAGGATGCCGGCTGGATCACGGCGACGGTGCCGGGCAATGTCCACACCGATCTGATCGCCGCGGGCCTGCTCCCCGACCCGTTCGACGGCATGAACGAGCGCGCGGCCCAGTGGGTCGGCGAGTGCGACTGGCTCTACCGCTGCGACTTCGAGCTGCCGGAGGGCTTCGCCGACGCGCGTGCGGTCGCGCTGTGCTGCGACGGGCTGGATACCTTCGCCACGGTCTGGCTGAACGGCCAGCAGGTGATCGTGACCGACAATATGTTCGTCCCGCAGCGCGCCGAGGTGCGGGCGCTGCTGCGGCCGGGCCGCAACCAGCTGCGCGTGCTGTTTGAGTCCGCGCTGCTCCGCGGGCGCGAGCGCGAGGCCGAGCACGGCGTGCTGGCGTGCTGGAACGGCGAGCCCAGCCGGCTGTACGTGCGCAAGGCCCAGTACCACTACGGCTGGGACTGGGGGCCGACGCTGCTCACCGCCGGGCCGTGGCGGCCGGTGCGCCTCGAGGCGTACGACGCGCGGATCGCGGACGTTGAGTGCCCGGCGGAGGTGTCCGAGGACCTGCAGCACGCCCGGGTGCCGGTGGCGGTGAGCCTGGAGGTCGGCGGGGACGACGCGGACCCGACGCAGGCGGCGCAGCTTCTGGACGCCCTGGCGGTGCGGATCGAACTGCTCGACCCGGACGGCGCGGCTGTGGGCGGGGCGCTGCTGCCCGCCGCCGGCGGCAGCGCGCACACCGAGATCGCCGTCGGCGCGCCGCGGCTCTGGTGGCCGGCGGGCTACGGCGATCAGCCGCTCTACCGCCTGTCGGTGAGCCTGGAGCGCGGCGGCGAGGTGCTCGACCGGCGCGAGCTGCGGCTCGGGCTGCGGCGGCTGCGGCTCGTGCAGGAGCCGCTGGAGGGCGAGCCGGGCACAACCTTCCTCTTCGAGGTCAACAACACGCCGATCTTCTGCGGCGGGGCCAACTGGATCCCAGCCGACTCGTTCACCCCGCGCATCCCGCCCGAGCGCTACCGCGCGCTGCTGCGCGCGGCCGTCGACATGAACATGGTGATGGTGCGGGTCTGGGGCGGCGGCATCTACGAGGACGAGGTCTTCTACGACACCTGCGACGAGCTGGGGCTGCTGGTGTGGCAGGACTTCATGTTCGCCTGCGGCATCTACCCGGCGCAGCCCTGGTTCCAGGAGAGCGTGCGCGCCGAGGCTGAGGCGCAGGTGCGGCGGCTTCGCCACCACGCCTGCATCGCGCTGTGGTGCGGCAACAACGAGGACTACCAGATCGCCCGCTCGCGCGGGGTGTACGCCGGGCCGCACGAGCCGCCCGACGCGGGCTCGCCCTTCCCGGCGCGGGTGATCTACGAGCGGCTGCTGCCCGAGGTCTGCGCGCGGCTCGACCCGACGCGCGCCTACTGGCCGGGCAGCCCCTTCGGCGGCGATGACCCCGACGACCCGACGGTCGGCGACCGGCACGCGTGGGCGGTCTGGCAGCTGGCCGACTACCACGACTACCCGCAGCACATCGGCCGCTTCGTCTCCGAGTTCGGCATGGCGGCCGCCCCGGACGTCGCGACGGTCGCGGCCTTCGCCAGGCCGGAGGAGCGCCACCCGTGGAGCCGGACGTTCGAGCACCACAACAAGGCCGCCGACGGGCCGCGCCGGCTGGCGGCCTACCTGAGCGATAACCTGCCGCTGCCGAGCGACCTGGAGGGGTATGTCTACGCGACCCAACTGGTGCAGGCCGAGGCGCTGGCGACGGCCTACCGCAGCTGGCGCCGCCGCTGGGGCGGGCCGGGGCGCTACGCGGCGGCGGGGGCGCTCGTCTGGCAGTTGGACGACTGCTGGCCGGTGACGAGCTGGGCGATCATCGACTACTACCTGCGCAAGAAGCCGGCCTGCTACGTGATCCGGCGCTGCCTCGCGCCGCTGGCGCTCGGGCTGGCGCGCGCCGGCGACGGCGTGGATGTGTGGGCGGTGAACGGCACGCTGCGCGAGGTGGCGGCGCAGCTGGAGCTGCGCACCTGGACGCTGACCGGCGAGCCGGTGGCGGTGGAGCGCGCGAGCATCACCCTTGCGCCGAACCGGGCGACTGAGCTCGGCTCGTTCGGCTTCGACCCCGGCGGCGCGCTGGTGATCGACGCGCGGCTGCGCGTCGGCGACGAGGTTGTGGCGCGCCAGGCGCTCTGGCCCGAGCCGTTCAAGTACTACCTGCTGCCCGACCCGCTGATCGTCGTCGAGCTGGACGGGCCGGAGACGGTGCGGCTGCGCTCGGTGCGGCCGGCGAAGGGGGTGCTGCTCACAGCCGGCGACGGCGTGGAGTGGAGCGACAACATGCTCGACCTGATGCCCGACGATGTGCAGACCGTCACGGCGCGCGGCCTCGGCGAGCGCCCGGTGCAGGTGCGCTGGCTCGGGATGTAGCGGGAGGCCCTCCGGGCCGCGCAAACACTTCTCTAACTTGCCTGCCGCGCCAGTCGCAGTGTATGATATTAGCACTGTTGAGAAGAGACTGCTAAGTGGCACGAGTGACGCGGTGGCCGCATCCCCGCGCGCTTTCTCCGCGGAGCGCTTGCGCGGGCGACTGCGGGGCGACCGCGTGCATCGTGTCAAAGAAGAGAGGGCTTGCCCTTTCACTGAAGCTGGCTGGAGGCGACATCAATGTCTGTGGACACCGAGCAGGCGACGGAGCAGACGCCGGTGCCGTTCCGCGCCGAGGTCAAGCAGCTGCTGAACATCCTCGCTCACTCGCTCTACACCGACCGCGAGATCTTCCTGCGCGAGCTGATCTCGAACGCCTCCGACGCGCTGCACCGCGTCCAGTTCGAGATGCTCACCAACCGCGAGGTCCGCGATCCGGAGATCGAGCTGGAGGTGCGCATCACCACCGACGAGAGCGCGCGGACGATCACGATCGCCGACACCGGCATCGGCATGACCCGCGACGAGCTGATCGAGAACCTCGGCACGATCGCCCAGTCGGGCACGCGGGCGCTGATCGAGCGCCTCGAGGCCGCCCAGCGCAGCAACATCATCGGCCAGTTCGGGGTCGGCTTCTACTCGGCGTTCGTCGTGGCCGAGGAGGTCACGGTGATCTCGCAGTCCTACCGGCCCGACGCCGAGGCGGCGGAGTGGCGCTCGCGGGGCGGCGAGACCTTCACCATCGGCCCGGCCGAGCGCGCGACGCGCGGCACGACGATCATCCTCAAGCTGAAGGAGGAGGCCGCCGAGTTCGCCCAGCCCTGGCGGCTGAAGCAGATCATCAAGCGCCACTCGAACTACGTGGCCTTCCCGGTCTACGTGGGCGACGAGCGCGCCAACGAGTCCCAGGCGCTGTGGCGCAAGCAGCCGCGCACGGTGGAGGAGAAGGAGTACGAGGAGTTCTACCGCCAGCTGACCTTCGACTACGAGACGCCGCTGCTGCACCTGCACCTCTCCACCGACGCGCCGGTCGACCTGCACGCGGTGCTGTTCGTCCCGGCCCGGCGCGAGCGCGGCCTGATCGAGCGCCGCACCGAGGGCAAGATCCAGCTCTACTCGCGCAAGGTGCTGATCCAGGAGGAGGCGAAGGACCTGCTGCCGAGCTACTTCCGCTTCGTCGAGGGCGTGGTGGACAGCGAGGACCTGCCGCTGAACGTCTCGCGCGAGATGGTGCAGAACGTCGGCACCAAGAACGACTCCTCGCCGGTGCTCCAGCGCATCAAGAAGTCGCTCACCGGCCGGCTGACGAAGGAGCTGGCCGAGCTGGCCACCAAGGACCCCGAGAAGTACAAGACGTTCTGGAGCGAGTTCGGCCTGTTCATCAAGGAGGGCATCGCCACCGAGTACGCCGCCCGCGATGACCTGCTGCCGCTGCTGCGCTTCTACAGCACGAAGTCCGGCGACGAGCTGACCACACTGGCCGACTACAAGAGCCGCATGGTCGAGGGCCAGAAGGAGATCTACTACATTCTGGCGAACGACCTGGCCAGCGCGCGGCGCAGCCCGCACCTGGACGCGCTCGAGGCGCGCGGCATCGAGGCGCTGCTGCTGGTGGACGTGATGGACAGCTTCATGCTCACCGGCCTGCGCGAGTACGAGGGGCTGAAGCTGCGCAACGCCGACGACAGCAACCTCGAGCTGCCGGGCAGCGCCGAGGCGCCCGAGGCGCAGGTGAGCGACGATCAGTTCGCCAGGATCGTCACCCGGGTGAAGGAGGTGCTCGGCGAGCGGATCACCGCCGTGCGCGCCTCGAACGTGCTGCGCAACAACCCGCTGCGGCTGGTCTCGCCCGATGACGCCGCGAACCGCGAGATGGCGCGCATCCAGCGCCTCGTGGACCGCGACTACAAGGTGCCGCCGAAAATCGTGGAGATCAACCGCGGCCACCCGCTGATCGCCAACCTGGCGAAGCTGATCGAGAGCGGCGCGGACGACGCGCTGGCGAACGCGCTGATCGAGCAGCTCTACGACAGCGCGCTGCTGCTCGAGGGCCTGCACCCCAACCCGGCCGATATGGTCGGGCGCATCCAGCAGCTGATGGAGGCGGCGGCCCGCGGCGTGAGCGCCGAGCGCTGAGCGGCGGGGATCGGGAGACCCTGAGGAGGCGCCGCCTCCCCAAACCCCTCTGAACGGTGCGGGGCGAGGCCGCCGCGTGTGTCGTATCGGTCGAGAGCCGCGGGAGCGAGGCCCTTCGCCCCGCCGGCTTTCGCTCGCACCCCCTCGGCGCCATGAGAGAGGTAGCGCATAGTCGAACGACTGGCTGGCTCGCCGCCCTGGCGCTCGCGCTGTGTGCGCTGCTGTGCGCCGCCAGCGTCTGGTTCGGCCCGGTCGGCGTGGCGCCGAAGCTCGCCCTGGCGAGAGCCAGCTGGGACGCGCGCGCCCCGCGCCACTACACGATGACCGCGCGCTGGACCTACGGCACGATCGTCAACGGCCCGTGGACGATCGAGGTGCGCGACGACCGCGTGGTGTCCGGGTACCACGCGCGCACCGGGCAGCCGCTGACCCGCGGCGAGCTGCTGCTGGCCGAGCGCAACCTCACCGTCTCCGCGCTGTTCGGGGCGCTGGCCCGCGAGCTGCGCCCGACGGCCGCGAACTCGCCGCGCACCATGCTCGCCCGCGCGCTGGCCCGCATCACCCCGCGCGCCCGCGACCTGGTCGACCGCTGCGCCTCGCGGCTCCCCACCGTCGAGTACCACCCGACGCTCGGCTACCCGACCGGTATCACCGTCCACGGCTCCCCGTGCTACCGGGCGAGCGAGTGGACGGTGCTAGTGCTCGATCTCACGCCGCTCCCGTGAGTCGAACAGGGCCTACGCGGTTCGGCCCGAACCACGTAGGCCCTGCGGGAAAGCGAAGCCTTCCTACCCCCACCGCGGACGCGGGGCGAAGCCCGCCGCTATCCCTTGACGGCGATCGCGCGGCGGTAGAGCTGCACGTAGGCGTCCGCGCTGCGCTCCCACGAGTAGTCCTGCGCCATGGCCTGCTTGATCATCGCGCGCATGTGGTGCGGGCGGTCGAAGTAGGTGCTCACGGCCCAGCCGACGGTGTAGTAGATCGCGTGGGCGCTCGGCTCGTAGAACTTGAAGCCCGTCCCCGTGCCGGTGGCCTCGTCGTACTGCTGCACCGTGTCCTCCAGGCCGCCGGTGCCGCGCACGATCGGCAGGGTGCCGTACTTGAGCGAGTACATCTGGTTGAGGCCGCACGGCTCGTAGCGCGAGGGCATGATGAAGAAGTCCGAGCCGGCCTCGATCCAGTGCGCCAGCTCGTCGCTGTAGCCGATGTAGCTGCCGACCCGGCCCGGGTAGCGGGCCGGCAGCCCGCCGTAGTACGCCTCCAGCTCCTTCTCGCCCGAGCCGAGCACGGCGAACTGCACGTGCATGTTGGCGAGGATGGGCTCGATCGCCTGCGCCAGCAGGTCGAGGCCCTTCTGCTCCACCAGCCGGCTCACGACCCCGATCAGCGGCGCGTCCACCGCGTCGAGGCCGAGCCGCCGCTGCAGCTCGCGCTTGCAGATCGCCTTGCCCTCCAGCCGCTCGGCGTCGTAGCGCGCGGGGATCTGCTGGTCGGTCGCCGGGTCCCACTGCGAGTAGTCGACGCCGTTCAGGATGCCGACGTAGCGGTCGCCCTTGTCGTTGAGGTAGGGAGCGAGCCCGTAGCCGAGCTCAGGCGTGCGCGTCTCGTTCGCGTAGGTCGGGCTGACGGTGTTGACCATATCGGCGTACTGGATGCCGCCCTTGAGGAAGTTGATCCGCCCGTGGTCCTCGAACTTGTCCGGGGTGAAGTTGCTCCACTGGAGGCCCAGGTAGTCCATGTGCTCGGCGCCGTAGATCCCCTGGTAGGCGATGTTGTGGATGGTGAGCACGCTGGCCGCGCGGCCCAGCACCGGGTCGTCCCAGTGCCAGATCTTCAGGTAGGCCGCCGCCAGCGCCGTGTGCCAGTCGTGGACGTGGACGATATCGGGGCGGAAGCCGATATCCTTGCAGAGCTGCAGCCCGGCGCGGGTGAGGAAGCCGAAGCGGCGCGGGTTGTCGGCGTAGTCGTTGAACGCGGCGTCGTGGTACAGCCCGGGGCGGCTGAAGTACTCGTGGAACTCGATGAAGTAGACCGGCACGCCCGCGCGGGTGGTCATGTGCACCCGGCACCACTCCTGGGTGTTGCCCATCCAGACGCCCATCGAGTCGAGGTAGGGGTTGAGGCCGTGGCGCACGTAGTCGATCTGCTCGTACTTGGGCATCACGACGATCACCTCGTGGCCCATGGCGCGAAGGACCTGGGGCAGCGCGCCGACGACATCGGCGAGGCCGCCGGTCTTGGCGAACGGGACGCACTCGGAGGCGATCATCACGATCCTGAGCTGCTCGTTCACTTGCTCCCTCTCTGTCAGCGGCGTGTACTACTGGGATTATACACACGCCCCGAAGGAGGCATGCGAGGGGCGGAGGCGCAGCTCCCACGTTCCGGCACCGTGCAGGAACGCTTCGCTCACGGTCTGACGGAGGGGTGCGAGAAGCGAAGGCACGGCTCCCTCGTTCCGGCGCCGTGCGGGGCGCTTCGCCTCACGCTCTGACGGAGGGATACTCGGTAAAGATTAGGATCTTTGTATAATCTTGTAAAGCTCCGGGCGGAGAGGGCTAGTGGTGGTCGGAGGCCGGTGATCTGCGCCAGTTCAGCTTTTCGGAAGTCCAGCTCCTTGGGCTTGCTCAGGCTGGTTACCCAACTCGATTGAATCATACACACTAGGGCGGCCAAGTCGTGTAGCAATCCTTTTCCTCGAGTCAATACGCGATTATCGAACCGGACAACGTATTTCGACCATTGCTCAGCCCACAAACAATTGGGTCTTCCCGGTGTATCACAATAATCAACTTGTCGCCGTAGTACCATTGCAAGAGTGATTCTGTTAATTCGCGGGAACGATGAGAGCATGGCTTTGTTCTATCAGGGGCACCAACTTTCTACCAGAGAGCGTTTGCACCTGTAATAAACAGAGAAGTTCCGGCTGAAATGATGATGTCGGCACTATTAGGTGCTGTAAATAAACATGAAATGTAGATTTCTCTTGGTTTGGCGGTGCTAGCAATGCCGACGACGCCGTCAACGCCGTAGGGGCGCAGCGCGCAGCGCCCCCGGCATCGCCCGCCGCGCGTCGCGCCGCGGTCGTTGGGCGCGCCGCTGTCCGCGCTGATACGGCCTTCGCCCAGGAGCTCACGGGCCGCCTGGAACGCTGCTCGCTCCACAAAAAGGCGTGGAGGGCCGGGGTTGCCTCCGCGACCCTTGCCTGGAGGCGCGGCGCCTCCGAGAAGCGACGCGGGCAATTGTATGTATACTGTACCCGCTGAAGCTCGTATCACAGAAAGCGATCCAATGTTTCGGAACCGTATCGCCCTGGCGGTGAACTCCGGGCACTTCGCTGTGGACGTGATGAACAGCGTCGTGCCGGTGCTGCTGGCGTCGCTGGCGCTGTCGCTGTCGCTCTCGAACAGCCAGATCGGCCTGGCGCTGACGGTGCAGATCTTCGTCGGCGCGCTCTCGCAGCCGCTGTTCGGCTGGCTCGCCGACCGCTTCGGCGGGCGGCCCACGGTGCTCGCCGGGGCCGGCGTGGCCTGGATGGCGGTCTGCCTGGCCGCCGCGGCCCTGGTGCCCGGCTGGTCCCTGATCGTCGCGCTGCTGGCGCTGATGGCGCTCGGGTCGGGCCTGTTCCACCCGATCGGCACGGCGAGCGCCGCGGCCGCGAACCCGGCGCGGGCGGCCAGCGCGACGGCGGGGTTCTTCTTCAGCGGCCAGGTCGGCCTGTCGCTCGGGCCGGTGCTGGGCGGGGTGCTGCTCGGGGCCGGCGGCGGCAGCGCGGGCCTGGTGGCGCTCTGCGGGCTGGCGCTGATCCCGGCGCTGCTGCTGTTCAGCGCCCCGCGCCCGGCCGTCGCTGTGGGCGGGGTCGCGCGGGCGGGCCGGGCGGCCCTCCGAGTCGCGCCTGCGATCGTGCTGGCCTTCGTCGCGCTGGTGGCCGTGCGCTCGTCGATCCAGCAGGTCTACATGTCGTTCCTGCCCAAGCTGTTCGCCGACCGTGGCTGGGACCCGGCGGCCTACGGCGCGATGGCCGGGACGTTCATGTTCACGGCGGCGGTGGGCAATATCATCGCCGGGGACATCGCCGACCGCTTCGGGATGCGCGCGGCGACGCTGTGGCCGCTGCTGCTGAGCGTGCCGGCCGGCCTGGCCTGCCTCTGGGCGCCCAACACCACCGCGGCCTTCGTCGGCAGCGCGGTGGCCGGCCTGCTGATCGGCGGCCAGCACAGCGTGCTGGTGGTCCACGCCCAGCGGCTGCTGCCGGTCAAGCAGGGGTTTGCCGCCGGCCTGATCCTGGGCTTCACCTTCGCCTCCGGCGGCCTGGGGACGTGGGCCGGCGGGCTGGCCGCCGATGTGGTGGGGCTGCCGGCCGTGATGCAGGCGGTGACGCTCCTGGCGCTGCCCGCCGCGGCACTCTCGCTGACTCTGCCGGGCCGCGAGCCTGCCGACGCGCCAGCGGCCAGCGCGGACGCCCAGGACCCGCGGGCGGAGACGGTGTAGGACTGAGGGGCCGAGAACGAAGAACCGAGGGAAAGAGAACCAAGAACCAAAGCTTGGGGCGAAGGGCCTCGTCTCACTGGCAGCGCCGTCGGTATCGCCCATCGCCGCTCTCACGACGGGCCGAGCAGCTCGCTCAGGGCGCCCCCGAGCCTCCGCGCGGCCTCGCGCAGCTCGGCCGGGCCGTAGAGGCTGAAGGCCAGCCGCAGGGTGTTCGCGCCCGCGCCGTCCAGGTGGAAGCGCGCGCCGGGGATGTAGGACACGCCGGCCCGCTCGGCCGCAGGCAGCAGCGCCGACGCGTCGGCGCCCTGTGGCAGCCGCACCCAGACGAAGAAGCCGCCGGCGGGCGAATCAACCGCGCAGCTAGGCGGCAGGTGCTCGCGCAGCGCGGCCACCAGGGCGTCGCGGCGCTCGCGGTAGGCGGCGCGCAGCCGCTCCACCTGCGCGTCGAAGTCGCCGGCCTCGCACAGCGCCGCCACCGCCATCGCGGTGAAGTGGTTGACACCCCCGCCGCTGTCCAGCAGCCCGCCGTCGGCGATCCGCGCCACGGTGGCCGCGTCGGCCGTGAGCCAGCCGAGGCGCAGCCCTGGCGCGAGCGACTTGGCGAACGAGCCGAGGCGCACCACCCGGCCCGCCGGCGCCATGCTCCACAGCGAGGCGGGCGCCGGGCCGTCGTAGCTCAGCTCGCGGTACACGTCGTCCTCGACGATCACGAAGTCCCCGGCCTCCGCCAGCTCCACCAGCGCGCCGCGCCGCTCGCCGGCGAGCGATATGCCCGTCGGGTTGTGGAACGTCGGCACGGTGTAGAGCAGGCGCGGGGCCTTCCCGCTACGCCGGAGGCCGGCGACGATCTGCTCCAGCGCGTCCAGCCGCAGCCCGCCCTCGTCGCGCGGGACCGGCACGAGCTCCAGCGGGTGGTCGCGCAGGATGCGCACCGCCAGGTGGTAGGTCGGCGACTCGACCAGCGCCACGTCGCCGGGGCGCGTGAGCAGGGCGCAGACGAGGTCCAGGCCCTGCGACGCGCCCCCTGTGATCATGAGCTCGCTGGGGTCCGGGGCGCGCCCCTCGCGGGCGGCGATGCGCGCGACCAGCCAGGCGCGCAGCGGCCCCGGCCCGTGGGCGTCGCCGTAGGCCAGCGTGTCGGCCCCGTGGTGCTCGAGCGCGCGCGCGGCCGCGCGGCGCATGGCCTCGACCGGCAGCAGCGCCCCGTCCGGGTGGCCCCAGCCGAGGTCCAGGATGCCCTCGCGGAGCGTGAGCTGGATGATCGGAAGCTCTGGCATCTTCGTTGGCACGGCGGCGGGGCGGCGGCGGCGAAAGCTTCACCCGCCTGCCGCCCTATCGCCTGGCTACATCGTCGCGCCCAGGATCCAGGGGTTGAACTCCTCCTCGCCGATGCCCTGGGCCTCGCTCAGGCTCGGCTCGCCGGACGCCACCGCGATCAGCTTCTCGAAGATCTCCCGCCCGACCTCCTCGATGCTGGCGCCCTCGAGGATGCGCCCGGCGTTGATGTCCATATCGCCGCGCATGCGCTGGTAGGTCACGCTGTTGGTGGCGATCTTGATGCTCGGCGCCGGCTTGAAGCCGAAGCAGCTGCCGCGCCCGGTGGTGAAGGCGACGATGTTGCAGCCGCCCGCTACCTGCCCGGTGACCGAGACCGGGTCGTACCCCGGCGTGTCCATGAACGTGAAGCCGGAGGCCTCGATCGGCTCGGCGTACTCGTACACCGCGGCGAGCGGCATGCTCCCGCCCTTGGCGACCGCGCCGAGCGACTTCTCGAAGATCGTGGTCAGGCCGCCGGCCTTGTTGCCCGGCGCCGGGTTGTTGTCGATCTCGAACCCCTCGCGGGCGGTGTACTCCTCCCACCAGCGGACGCGCTCGATCAGCTTCTCGCCGACGTCGCGGCTGACCGCGCGGCGCGTCAGCAGGTGCTCGGCGCCGTAGATCTCGGGCGTCTCCGAGAGCACCGCGGTGCCGCCCTGGGCCACCAGCAGGTCCACGGCGTAGCCGAGCGCCGGGTTGCCGGTGATCCCGCTGAAGCTGTCCGACCCGCCGCACTGCAGCGCCAGGCACAGCTCGCTCACCGGCACCGGCTCGCGCCGGAAGGCGTCGGCGCGCCGCAGCAGCTGCTCGACCGCCTGCAGGCCGGCCTCGATCGTCGCCGCGACGCCGCCCGTGTCCTGGATGCCGAGGTACGACGGCAGCCCGCCCTCGTCGAGCCGGCTGCGCTGGCTGGCCCACAGGTCCTCGAACTGGTTCGTTTCACAGCCCAGCCCGACGAACAAGTAGCCGGCGACGTTTGGGTGGCGCGCGAACCCGGCCAGCGTCCGCCGCAGCATCTCGATCTCGTAGCCGGCGGTCTTGGTGGCGCAGCCGCTGCGGTGGGTGACGGCGATCACATCGGTCACGTTCGGGTACTTCGGCAGCAGCTCGGCGCGGGCGCGCTCGGCGATCTTGCGCACGGTGTGCGCCGAGCAGTTCACGGTGCCGATCACGGCCACGGTGTTGCGGGTGCCGGCGCGGCCGCTGGGGCGCCGGTAGCCCATAAAGGTCCGCCGCTCGGAGGGGGGCACGAACGGGATCGGGCGCACGTCGGTGCCGAACTCGTACTGCAGCGTCATGGCGCCGACCGCCAGGTTGTGGCTGTGGACGTGGTCGCCGGGCGCGATCGGGCGCGTGGCGAAGCCGATCACCTGGCCGTAGCGGCGCACCGGCTGGCCCACCTCCACCGGCCGCAGGGCCAGCTTGTGGCCGGCGCCGATGTTGGCGGACAGCCGCACCTGCTGGCCGGCGACGTCGACCGAGCGCCCGGCGCTCAGCGGCATCAGCGCCACCGCGACGTCGTCGTCGGGGTGCAGCTTGAGCGCCGGCGTCTCCTGGAATCCGATCAGCATAGCTCGCTCCTGGTTCGTTTCATCTGGTGTCTCGGTGACAGGGTGACAGGATGACGGGGTGACTGGAGAACGCAATGGCTCCTGGTGTAGTGTAAATCCCTGCGGTCAATGAGCCGTGTGGCAGGGTGACAGGGTGACAGGATGACAAGATGACAAGGTGACGGGGTGATTGGGTGACCTGGTGTTCAAATGGCTCCTGGTGGTGGCACGAGGCCCCGCGGTCCAAGGGTCCTTGTCACCCCATCACCCCGTCACCCCCTCACGAGGCGAGGCTCTCCACGACCATGCGCAGCAGCTGCTCCTGGGTGAACGGCTTAGTCAGCACCGGCAGCCGGGTGCTCGCGACCAACGAGCGGCCGTCCTCGCTGGGCGGGTCTCCGCTGAGCATCAGGAAGCGGGTGTGGCCGTCGGCGAGCTCCGTGAACAGGTCGGTGCGATCCATACCGGGGAGCTGCAGGTCGCACACGATCAAGTCGTACACTTCGGAGCGGGCGCGCGCCAGCCCTTCCTCGAGGGTGGCGACCGCGTCCACTGAGCAGCCGAGGCGGGTGAGCGCGCGGCTGGCGACGGCGCTCACCAGCTCCTCGTCCTCGATGATCAGGACCCGCAGGCCGGAGGGCAGCCGCACCGCCACCGGCGCCTTGTTCTGGGCCGGGGCGGCCGGGAGCTCCATCTCGAACACCGCGCCCGTGTCGGGGTCGTTCGTCGCCCACAGGTGGCCGCCGTGCTGCTCGATGATTGTGTGGGCGATCGTCAGGCCGAGCCCGGTGCCCTGGCCGACGTCGCGCGTCGTGAAGAACGGGTCGAAGATCTTCGGCAGGTGCTCGGGGCTGATGCCCGGGCCGGTGTCGCTTATCCGCAGCGAGATCGTGCCGTTGTTGCGCCAGGCGCGGATGGCGAGCCGGCGCGGCGCCTCGGGCGGGTTGGTGGCCAGCGCCTGCACGGCGTTCTGCAGGATGTTGAACAGCGCCTGCTCGATCTGCACCGGCTCGCCCTCGATCTGCAGCGGCTCGTTCTCGAAGATGCGCATGGTGGTGATGCGCTGCGAGGCGATCTGCGCGCTGAGCCGCATCAGCGCATCCCGGGCGGTGGCGGCGAGGTCCACAAGCTGCGAGCGCAGCTGCTGCGGGTTCGAGAACAGGCGCAGCTGCTGGATGATCGCCGAGGCGCGCAGGGCGGCGCGCTCGATGTTCTGCAGGTCTTCGCGGGTGTGCTGCGGCAGGTTCTCGAGGAGCTGGAGCTGCGTCAGGCCGAGGATGATCGCCAGCGGGTTGTTGAGCTCGTGGGCCGCGCCCGCCACCAGCCGCCCCAGCGCCGCCAGCTTCTCGCTCTGGCGCATGTGCGCCTCAAACCGCCGCCGCTTGGTGATGTCGCGCACCATCACCAGCACCTCGCCGTACTCCGGGATGAGGTCGGCCGAGATCTGCGTCGTGATCAGCTGGCCGTCGGCCCGGCGCACCTCCATCTCGAAGCGCTGCGGCTCGCCGGCCAGCACCGCCTCCCAGCGCGCCAGCAGCTCGTCGTGGCGCTCCTCGGGGCAGTAGTCCAGGAACGTCTTGCCGTCGAGGTTGGAGGCGTCGTACCCGGCCAGCTGGAGCGGCGTCAGGTTGAGCGGCCGGATGGTCTGGTCCGGCCGGATGACGAGCATCCCCCCCGGCACGTTCTGGATGATCGCGTCGAGGTAGCGCCGGCTGGCCTCCACCTCGCGGTAGAGGCGGGCGTTGGCGATCGCCATCGCCGCGTACTCCGCGTAGCGCCTGAGGAAGTCGAGGTCCTCCTGGGTGAAGTAGTCCACCTCGGAGTGGCCGACGTTCAGCACGCCGAGCACCTTGCCCTGGTGGATCAGCGGCTGGTAGATCACCGAGCGGATCGGGTTGTCCACCAGCGCCACCGGGTAGGTGCGCGGGTCGGCGTGTATGTCCGAGATGCGAAACCCGACGCCGCTCGTGAAGACTATGCCGAACAGGCTGCCGTCGATCGGGTGCGCCCGGCCGAGGCGCACCGGGTTCCCGCCCACCGCGGTGCGGACGACCAGCTCCTTGCCGTCCTCGGTCGGCAGCACCAGCGTGGACGACTCGCCGCCGAGCAGCTGGGTGGCCTGAACGCAGATGATCTGCAGCACGTCCTCGAGCTCGCCGAGGGTCGTGACCGCCCGGGCGGTGGTCGCCAGCGAGTTGAGCCGCTGGATCTGCTGCTCCATCGCCCGGCGCAGCTCGATCTGGGCCAGGGCGCTGGCGATCTGGATCGCGAACGCCTCGATGAAGGGGATGTCGTCCGGGCTCAGCCGCTCGCCCCAGACGACGATGATGCCGTGCAGGCGGTCATCGACGACCATCGGGGCGTAGATGTAGCCGTACAGGCCGATCAGCTCCTGGGTGGTGCGGATCAGCTCGACCGCCGCCGGCGGGTAGAGCGCCGCGGTGAGGGACAGGGCGTCCCGGTCGAACAGCGCGCGGCGCTTGGCGATGACATCCCGCAGCAGCGGCGCCGTGGTTGGGATGGCCATGTCGCGCGGGCTGTACCCGGCCGCCTGGCGCAGCTGTTCGAGAAACGCCGCGCCGGAGCTGTCGAACACATAGCGCAGGCTGGTCTGGGATGCGTCGAGCTCCAGCACCTGCATCCCGAAGCCGAAGACCCGGATGGCCTTGGCGACCATCTCGTAGACCGCCTGCGGCGACTGCGCCCGCAGGAGCTGGGGCGCCAGCCGGTTGCAGCCGATGATCAGGTCCGCGCGCCGGTTCCCCAGCGCGTCCGGGTAGAGCAAGGCGGTGACGTGCGGCGCCTCGAGGCCCTGCACCGGCCGCAGCTCGATCTCGATCCGACGGGGGCCCTGCCCGGGCCGCTGGAGGTGCGCCTGGGTGAACAGCGGCTCGCCGCCCTGGGCCAGCTCCGCGAGGAGGCGGCGCAGGCCGGGGCGATCGGCCGTGACGAGGTAGCTTTCGAGGGTCCGGCCGCCCGCGTCGAGCTGCTCATCGCCGAGCAGGTCGCGGGCGGGCTCGCTGGCGGCCAAGATCTGCCCGTCCGGCGCGAGCAGCAGCACGGGCCAGACATTCGTCGCTACGAGATCGGCGTGCTCGCTGTACATCATTGTCCGTGCGATATGTCTGAGATTGCCGGGGGCCTCAGCGGCGCTGCGCTATTGTACCACCTCGTACGTTGTATGAAATGATAGGGGTTGCGCGGTCATACCGCCCGCCTTCCTTCCGGGGAAGTGTGCTGGGCCGCAGGCGGCCGGGGGCTGCTTTCTGCGGGGAGGTGTGGAGGGCGGCACGCCCTCCACGATCCCTTTTTTGGGGCCTGCGGCTGCTTCGCAGCCGCAGAGCCCCGGAAAGAGGAGATACCGGGGAGGCCTCGCCTCCCAAACCCCTCCGGCCGCCGCGGCGGCACCCCACCGCGGCGGCCAGGTAAATGAATGGTAGAATGGCCGCGCAACTGGCAGACGTTCACCGGGAGTTTGTGCGCATGAGCGTATCCCCTGCCGAGCTTGTGGGCGACCAGCTCAGCGAAGACGAGCGCCGGCTGCTGGCCCCGTTCGTCACCGACCTGGACGCGCCGATCTTCGGGCTGCGCAACCTGCCCGAGGTGGTCAAGGGCGCGCTCTTCTCGCGCTACAGCCGCTCCGATAAGAGCCTGCGGCGCATGCTGCTGGACGAGTTCATCAGCGCGCCCGAGTCCGGCTTCGACGCGATCGTCGGCGGCGCCGCAGCCACGGACGCCGCGGCGCAGCTGGTGGCGGTCCACCAGGCCGAGGCGTTCTACGAGCGGGTGCTGATCGGCTACGGCGACGACTCGGTGGCCGAGCTGGGCGGCGCGCACATCGCCTGCGAGGGGGTGAGCAACATCGCCGCCAAGGCCCTCGAGGACAGCCGCATCGGCATCAGCCCGCTCGAGAAGTCGACGCGCTACGTGGTGTTCAACCGCAAGGTCGGCGGGCGCTACCGCTACCTGCGCGAGCGGCGCATCATGGCCTCGGGCCACGCGGCGCGCTACGAGGAGGCGCTCGACGGGCTGTTCGACACCTACGGGGCGCTGCTGGAGCCGACGATCGCCTACGTGCGGGCGCGCACGCCGCGCGAGCCGGGCACCTCGGAGCGCGCCTACGCCAGCGCGACGCGCGCCAAGGCCTGCGACCTCCTGCGCGGGCTGCTGCCCATGGCCACGCTCACGAACGTCGGGCTGTTCGGCAACGGCCGCGCCTTCGAGTACCTGCTGACCAAGCTGTACGCGGCGCCGCTCGCCGAGCTGAACGAGCTCGCAGGCGCGATGCAGCGCGCGCTCGATAGCCTCATCCCCTCGTTCGTCAAGCGCGCCAAGAGCGAGCGCGGGCGCCAGTTTCAGGAGTACCTGCGCGGGGCCCGCGAGCGGGTGGCCCGGACGATCGCGGAGCGCGGGCTGCCGATCGCAGATCCGGATGAAGGCACGCTGCAGCCGGCCGACAGCTCGCAGTCGGGCGTCACGCTGGTGGACTACGACCCCCACGCCGAGGCGCGGGTGGTGGCGGCGATCCTGTATCCGCACGTCGAGCGGCCGCTCGCCGATGTCGTCGCCGCTGTGGAGCGCCTGCCGGCCGAGGAGCGCCTGGCGCTGATCCGGGCCTACGTCGGCGAGCGCGCGAGCCGCTTCCACCGCCCCGGCCGCGCCTTCGAGGAGCCCTACTACACGTTCGACCTGCTGGCGGACATCGGCGCGTACCGCGATCTGCAGCGCCACCGGCTGCTCACGCAGGAGCGGCAGCGCTTCGGCGTGCTGCACGGCTATGTGACGCCGCCGGAGCTGGAGGAGGCCGGGCTCGCGCGCAGCTACGCCGAGGCGATCGAGCGGGCTGCGGCGGTGTGCGAGGCGATCGGCGCGGACATGCCCGAGGAGGCGCAGTACGCCGTGCCCATGGCCTTCCGGGTGCGCTGGCGGGTGCGGCTCAACCTGCGCGAGGTCTACCACCTCGCCGAGCTGCGCAGCGCCCCGCAGGGCCACCCGGTCTACCGCCGCATCGCCCAGGAGATCTACCGGCAGGTCGCCGCGGTCCACCCGTCGTTGGCCGAGGGCATGCGCTTCGTGGACCTGGGCGCCTACGAGCTCGAGCGCCTCGATGCCGAGCGGCGCCTCGACGCGAAGATAGAGCGGCTGAAGGGAGGGCGGGGCGGATAGCCGTGCGCGCCTGTCGCCGATCCTCCGCGGCTAATGTGCGCCGGGAGGGCCGGAGCTCAAATCCCACCAGGGTACGGGGCCATGGCGCCGCATAAGTCGTGTAACATGACAACATGATTACATGCTCCGCGGGCGCCATGGTCCGGCGCGATTGAGCCATTGACAAGCAACCCGGTCCTCTCTAGCATACAAGATGTCCTGGCTGTGTTTTTAGAAGATAACGAGAATGCCGCGTGGCGAACGCGGGCTGAGATCGCCATGCCGCTGCGTTTCCAGCAAAAGCTGATCATCCCTGCAGCATCGCGGCCGTTGATCGAGCGCCGGGAGCTGCTGGATCAGCTCGAGCGTGACATAAGCTCGATGCGCGTCGTGGCGACCGCCGCGCCTGCGGGCTGGGGCAAGACGACCGCGCTGGCGCAGTGGGCGGCGCGCAGCGCGCTCCCCGTCGCCTGGTACACCCTCGACGCGGCGGACCGCGACCCGCACCTGTTCCTCGACTACCTGCTGCACAGCGTGGCCGCCTTCGTGCCGGACGCCGGCGCGATCCTGGCCCGCCTGGCCAGCACGTCGCCGCAGGGGCTGGCGGATGTGATGCAGGCGGTCGCGCTGGCGTTTGCCGCCGCGCCGCAGCCCTTCGCCCTGGTGCTGGACGACTTCCACGCCCTCGACGAGGACCCGCCGCGCCAGATCCCCGGCTCGGCGCTGACGCTCGACCTGCTGGCCTCGATCGCCGAGTACGCCGCGAACTGCCACCTGGTGATCGCCTCGCGCACGCTCCCGGCGCTCCACGGCCTGGTGCGCATGCTCGCCCAGCGGCGCGCCGCGGTCTACGACTACACGGCGCTGCAGATGAACGCCGCCGACGTGCAGCGGCTGGCGGGCGAGTCCTACGGCATCTCCCTCACCGACGAGCGCGCCGAGCAGCTCACCGCCCGGCTGGGCGGCTGGGTGACCGGCATCGTCCTGTCGCTGGACAAGGCGAGCGTCGAGTCGCACGGGTTCGGCGCCCAGACGCCGGGCAGAAGGAGCGCCGAGTCGCAGCTGTGGGCGCTTGGCCTGGACCCGCTGCCGCAGAGCGAGCCGGCCGCGCCCGATAGCCCGCCCGCCGCCCTCGATACCCAGCAGATCTACGCCTACTTCGCCGAGCAGATCATCCAGCCGCTGGCGCCGGAGCTGCGCGAGTTCCTGGAGGACACCAGCGTCCTCGAGGACCTCTCGCCGCGCCGCTGCGACGCGCTCCGGCAGCGGGATGACTCGGCGCAGCTGCTGGACGATGTCAAGCGCCACGGCCTGTTCACCTCCAGCCGCGCCGGCTGGATCGCCTACCACAGCCTGTTCCGCGACTACCTGCGGACGCGCCTGGCGCGCGACCCGCAGCGGGAGCGGACGCTGCTGCTGCGCGCCGGCGACCTGTACCGCGACGCCGATGAGATCGAGCGGGCGCTGGACTGCTACCTGGAGGCCGGCGCGCTCCAGGCCGCCATCGACCTGCTGCGCGGGGCGGTGCAGCGCTTCCGCCAGCGCTCGCGCCAGGCGACGCTGCTGACCTGCTTCGAGCGGCTGCAGGCCGCCGAGTCCGGCGCTCAGCACGCGGCGCTCGGGGCGCAGCACCTGCGCCTCCCGCCCGACCTGCTGCTGGCGCAGGCGCGCGTGTACAGCGACCTGGCGATGTGGGAGCCGGCCTACCTGGCGATCCAGCTGGCCGAGGCGACCGGCGGCCCGGCCATCCAGCAGGAGGCCCGCATCCTGCGCGCCGACCTGCTCGCGCTCCAGGGAGAGCCGGAGCGGGCGCGCGCGGCGCTCGAGGAGGTGGACGAGCAGGCGCTGACGCCGGAGCTGCACCTCGCCTACAACATCACGGCCGGGCGCGTGCGGATCGTGTGCGGCGAGCTGCCCGCGGCGATCGCCGCGCTGGAGCGCGCCCAGACGCTCGCCGCCGAGACAGGCGACGACATCAGCTCGCTCGCCGACATCTCCGACAACCTCGGCTGGGCGTACGCGATGCAGGGCAACCGCGCGGCGGCGCTGAAGCACCTGAAGCGGGCCGACGCCTGCTGGCAGGCGAGCGGAAACAGCGGCAGGCGCGCGCTGACGCTCAACAACCTCGGCACGCTGGCCATGGAGGACGGGCGCGCCGTCGAGGCCCGCGCGGCCCTCGAGGCCGGCCTGGCGATCGCGCAGCAGACCGCCCGGCGCCGCGAGGAGACCATCCTGCGCTGCAGCATGGCCGAGCTCGATATTCTGGAGGGCGACCTGGAGCAGGCGCTGACGCGCTTCACCGAGACGCACGCGATGGCGGTGCGGATGGATCTGCCGGTGAGCGTGGAGGCCGCGGCCGCAGGCGCGCTGTGGGCGGCCGTGCTGGGCGGCGATACGGGGCTGGGGCGAGCCTGGCTCGATGTGACATCCGCCTTCGCTGCCCCGACCCAGCCGGAGGTGCGCGGGCGCCTGGCGCTCGGCCGGGCGCTGTTCGAGCAGCTGCAGAAGCGCCCCGACCACGCGCTCGTGGCCGATCTGGTGGCCGAGGCGACCGCCCACGAGGCGTTCATCAGCGCCCCCGAGCGGGCGGCCCTCGCGCTGCTGCGCGCCGCGCTGTCCTTCGCGCGGGGCGGGTGGGCGCGCGCCGCCGCCGAGTGGGAGGAGTTCGCCGCGCGCGCGGAAGGGCTGCCGGACCTGCTGCAGATCCGGATCGCCGCGCTGCACCGCCCGCTGCTCGAGGCCGCCGCGCAGGCCCGCGCCCGCGGCGCCCAGCGCCTGCTCGATGCCCTGCGCAAGCCGGCGCCGAGCCGCTGGCGCATCACCGCGCTCGGCGTCTTCCGCTGCCTGGCCGACGGCGTGCCGTGTGATCTCTCGCCGCTGCACCGGGCGCTGCTGGTGCGTCTCCTGGACGCCGGGCCGCAGGGGCTGAGCGTCGAGCGCCTGTGGGAGTCGGTCTGGGGCGATGACGAGATCTCCATGCCCGCGCTGCACCAGGCCCTCCGCCGCCTGCGCGTCCAGACCGGCCTCGCCGTGGCCGCCCGCGACGGCGCGTGCGCGATCCGGTCGCCGTGGGAGGCGATCGAGTACGACGTGCGGGCGTTCGAGGAGGCGCTGGAGCCGCCGGTGAGCCGCGAGGGCATCCAGCGCGCCGCCGAGCTGTACCGCGGAGACTTCCTCCCCGGCGCGCCCCTCGGCGCCGCGCTGTGGGTCGACGCGCGCCGCGCCCACCTGCAGCAGCGCTACTGCGACGCGCTCGAGCAGCTCGCCCGCTCGGTCGAGCACGACCAGCCGCAGCTCGCCATCCACTACTACCAGCAGGTCATGCAGATCGACGGCTGCCGCGAGCAGACCGCCGCCCGGCTCATGCGGCTCGCGGCCCGCGCCGGCAACCGCTCGCTCGTCACCGCCACCTTCGAGCACCTCAAGGGCGCGCTGCGCGCGCTCGGCGCCACCCCCGAGCCGGCCACCGCGCAGCTGTACCAGCAGCTCCACTGAAAGAAGCCGGCGGCCGGCACACCGCACCCGCGGCAGCGCCGGCCACCGGCTCCTCGATTCCGGCTCCTCTACGCGAAGGGCTGCGTCGTCGGGGTGATCACCAGCTCGGGGACGCACGCGCGCGGCGGCAGGCTGGCGACGAACAGCGCCGCGGCCGCGACGTCGTCCGGCTGCAGCATGCGCGCCCGGTGCTCGTCGCTCACGGGGGTAGGCCGCTGCTCCAGCAGCGGCGTGTCGATCTCGCCCGGCGAGATACACGTCGCGCGGATCCCGTTGGCGGACTCCTCGATGCCGACGACCCGCGTCAGTGCCACCAGCGCGTGCTTGGCCGCGCTGTAGGCCGCGCCGCCGAGCGCGCTCGGGCGGAGCCCCGAGGTGGACGACACGCTGATGATCAGGCCGCTGCGCCGCGCGCGCATCAGCGGCAGCACGGCGTGGATCATGTTGAACGCCCCGGTGGCGTTGATCTCTATCAGCTTGTCCCAGTCCTCCGGCGCCAGCCGCTCGAGCGTCCGGTCGCGGACGTTGACCCCGGCGTTGTTCACCAGAATGTCCACGCCGCCGAAGTCGCGCACGACCGACTCGACAAGCGCCCGCACCTGCTCCCGGTCGCTGACGTCGAGCGCCGCCACGCGCACCGGGCGCGGCGCCTCGATTCCCCGCGCGACCGCCTCGAGCTGCGCGACGCGCCGCCCGCCGATGATGACCTGCGCGCCCTCCTGGGCGAAGCGGCGCGCGATCGCCGCGCCGACACCCGAGCCGCCGCCGGTGATGATCGCCACCTGGCCTTCAAGGATCATGGTGCTCTCCCTCTAGCCTCTCTCCCCGATTCCGGTCCGCGCAGGCCGCGCTGGTGTCAAGGATTCCGACCCAGGAGCCACGACACGGCGTTGACCCACAGGCGCCGCAGCGCGGGGCAGGCGAAGGCGCGCAGGTCGTGGCCGTTGGCCAGGTAGACCAGCCGGCCCGCGCCGGGGACGCGCCCGCCCTCGTGCGTCAGCACCATCGGCTGCGGCTGCCCCTCCCACGTCGCCTCGGCGTGCACCACGGCCTGCGCGCCCGCGGTGATCTTCAGCCCGTAGTACAGCTCGTCCTGCACGCTGTAGTCGTCCACCCCGGCGACCACCGGGTGCCCGGTGGGCAGCACGCGCACGCGGAACTCGCCGAACGGCGGGTGGCCGGAGACGCCCCGCACCCAGCTCACGCCGACCAGCTCGCCGAAGCGCGGCCAGTCGTCGTAGCTGCCGACGGTCCCGTGGTGGGCGAGCAGCGGCCGGCCGGAGGCGATGTAGCGCTCGAATGCCTCCTTGTGGTGCGGCAGCAGCGGCTCGTACGGCAGATGGCCGGCCCAGGCCTGGCTGGCCATGTCGGTGAAGTAGTGCCCCATCAGCACCAGCAGGTCGCAGCCGTCGAGCGCCTCGAACGCCGCCCGGCCCTCGCGGAAGTCGCAGTCGAAGCCGTCGCCGAGCCAGCCCGCGGCCTGCCGCGCCTGCTCGGCCGTCGGGTGGCCCGCAGCCCCGCCGACGAAGAACAGAATGCGTGGCCTGGCCCTCTGTTGCATCGCGCCTTCCTCCTGTGTCACCGGGTCGCGTCGCTATGATAGCGCATGTTTCCTGGCCCGCCGTCGCCCCGCGCCCCGGGCGCCTGTGATGCGCCGGAGGGAGCTGTTCAGCGTCGAAGTATTGACAAGTATGCTATCGTCGTGTCAAGTACGCCGCTGTCGTCGAAAGGGCCGGCGCGGCGGCTTCGCCCCAGCGCCCGCAAGAAGGAGTGTCGAGCGGCGAAGCTTCCGCCAGCAGCCCTTCAATCCCGGCGAAGAGCAGCCCTGGCAGGCGCGCAGGCTCTGCCGACGGTAGGTCGGACGGACGCAGATCGTGCTCCGGAAAGGAGGAGGCCATGGATCTGAACGAGCCCCTGATGACCACCGACGAGGTCGCAGCGTTCCTGAAGGTGGACGTCGTGACGGTGCGGCGGCTGGTGGCGCGCGGCGAGCTCATGGCCTACCGGATCGGCGGCGAGTACCGCTTCGCGCCCCAGGAGCTGCGCGGCTTCCTGGAGCGCCAGCAGGTGATGCCGCGCGGCGGCGCCTCGCCAGGAGGTGCGGCGGCCCAGCAGATGGTCGAGCGTCTGGCGCAGGCGCTCCGCGGGGCGCCGCTGGACACGAGCGTGGCGCCGTTCACCCGCCGGGCGCGGCACGCGCTTCAGCTCGCGGTGGATGCGGCGCGCACGGGCGGGCGCGGCTACCTGGGGACCGAGCACCTGCTGCAGGGGCTCATCCGCGAGAGCGACGGGCTGGCGGCGCGCGTCCTGGCCGAGATCGGCATCACCGCCGACGCCGTGCTCGCGGTGGTCGTCGGCGCGGACGACTGGCCCGAGCGGGCCGGCGGGGGCGGCGCCGGGGCGGAGCTGCAGCTGACCGAGCAGGCGCGCCAGGTGATCGCCGGCGCGGTGGCCCAGGCCGAGGAGTGGGAGCACCAGTACGTCGGCACCGAGCACCTGCTGTTCGCGCTCACCAAAGCGGAGGACGGCAACATCGTGTTCCTGCTCGAGCAGCTTGGCGTCGCGCCGGATACGGTGCAGGGCGAGGTGCTCGAGACGATGTGCCTGGGCGCGGGCGGGATGCTGCGCTAGGCGTGCATCCTTTTGCGCTCCCTGTTCGTCCTACACGGCAGCCACCGCTGTACTAACGGCACGGGTGGGACGGCCGTGCCGCCCGCCCTTCTTTTGCAGAAGGGCTGCAGCCACAGATCGCTTTCCCGCCACAGGGCGCCGGGGAGGTTCCCAGGAGGCGACGACATCCCAAACCCATCCGACGGTGCGGGGATGCCCGCTGGGCCGCAGCGCGTGAGCTGGCTATCGACTCGCGAACGCCGCATCTGCCAGCGAAGCGCCCGCGCGAGCCGTGCGATGGCGAACATCCTGGCACCGAGGTCGAGAGAGGAGCCACTTCCATGACGAAAAGCATCGCCGAGATGCCCTCGGTCGAGTTTACCGGCGAGGACATCGAGACCGGGCGTCTACCGATGCGCCAGGCGCAGGCCGCCCTGGAGCACGGACCGATCTATAAGTGGGTGATCGACAACGGGTATGACCGGGGCGAGTTCGTGTTCATGGTCGGCCCGCAGGCCAACCGCTTCGTGCTCCACACCGGGCGCGAGCACTTCAGCCACGACCTGGGGTGGACGCCGATCGTCGGCGAGATGCTCGGCAAGGGGCTGCTGAACATGGACGACCCCGAGCACGCCCGCCACCGCAAGATGTGGAACCCGGCCTTCACGAGCGCGGCGATGGAGGCGTACCTGCCGATCCTGCAGCGGATCATCGCCGAGCGGACCGCCTCCTGGCCGGACCAGGAGTGGATCGACGTGTACGCCGAGTCGCGCGAGATCACCTTCGACGCGGCGGCGGTGGCGCTGGCGGGGATGCGCCGCGGCCCGCAGGTGGACCGGCTGCGCGAGCTGTTCTACACGCTGCTGCACGGCTTCGACCCCGAGCGCGAGACGTGGGAGGAGTACGACCAGCGGTGGCGCTCGACCCGCAGCGAGCTGGCGCAGACGCTGCTGCGGCTGATCGCCGAGCGCCGGGCGCTCCCCGAGACCGAGCAGCCGCGCGATGTCGTCGGCCTGATCGTGCGCGCGCGCGACGAGGATGGCCGGGCGCTGAGCGACGAGCAGATCCTGGCGCACATCAACATCCTGCTGGTGGCCGGGCACGAGACGACCACGACGCTCGGCGCCTGGACGCTGTACATGCTCGCGACGCAGCCCGAGCACCGGCGGCGGATCGAGGCCGAGCTGCAGTCGCTTCTCGGCGACACGCGCGGCGAGCTGCCGGTCGAGGCGGTGCGGCAGATGAAGCAGCTCGACAACTTCATCAAGGAGGTCGGGCGCGTCTACAGCCCGGTGATCAACGTGCCGCGCGGCGTGCTGCGGGACTTCGAGTTCGGCGGGTACCGTGTGCCGGCCGGCACCCCGGTGCGGCTGGCGCTGGCCGCGGGCCACCTGCTGCCGCATGTGTTCGCCGAGCCCGAGCGGTTCGACCCGGACCGCTTCGCCCCGCCGCGCGAGGAGGACCGCAAGACGCCCTACAGCCTGGTGACGTTCGGCGGCGGCTCGCGCATCTGCATCGGCATCAGCTTCGCGCAGATCGAGGTGAAGGCGCTGGCGGCGCACGTGCTGCGCACCTACGAGCTGGAGGTCGTCCCGGGCCAGCAGCTGGTCCACGCCGGCCACTGGACCGCCTACGTGCCCGGCGGCATCCGGCTGCGCGCCCGCCGCCGCGCCTAGCCTGCTCGGAGCGGCCGCTCGCAATAGCGTTTCGTTAGAGTTGCCCGTGGGAGCCTCGGATTGTATTGACAAAGCGGAACCGCTATTCCATAATACCCGCAACGGAATATACATTCCGCTTTTTCAGAAATGAGGTTCCGACATGACCGAGCACACCGTTCATGAGAACGTCACCACCGAGCCGACGCTCCCACTGATCGTCCTCGAGGGTGTGGTGGTGTTCCCATACACGGTCGTCACCCTGCCGCTCGAAGATGAGACCGAGCGCGCGGCCGAGGCGGCCATGAAAGAGAGCCAGCTGGTGCTGCTCGTTGCCCGGCGCGAGGACGCCGACGACGAGTCGCCGCTGGCGATGCAGCTCCACCGCGTCGGCACCGTCGCCCGGATCGAGCAGATGGGCAAGCTGCCCACTGGTGTCAGCGGCGTGGTGGTGCGCGGTCTGGTGCGAGCCGTGCTGGGTGAGCAGACCCAGGAGCAGCCCTACCCGCGCTTCACCTTCACCGAGCGGCCGGATGTCTTCGAGCGCACGCCGGAGCTGGAGACGCTGATGACCGAGGTCCACGCCGCGATCGACGCGGTGCTGGATATGCGCCCCGGCGTCCCGCAGGAGATTAAGAACTTCGTCCGCAGCATCAACGACCCGGGCCACCTGGCCGATAACACCGGCTACTCGCCCGACTACACGTTCGCCGAGCGCCAGGAGCTGCTCGAGACCTTCGATGTGTACGAGCGGCTGCGCAAGGTGCGCGACTTCTACCGCAAGCAGTTCGCGCTGCTCGAGGTGCAGGCCAAGCTGCGCCAGGAGGTGCAGGACAGCGCCGCCAAGCAGCAGCGCGAGTTCTACCTGCGCCAGCAGATGCGCGCCATCCAGAAGGAGCTCGGCGAGGACGACCCCGAGGCCGATGAGCTGGAGGCCCTGCGCGAGAAGCTGGAGGCCGCCAACCTCCCGGAGGCCGCGCGCAAGGAGGCCGACCGCGAGCTGAACCGGCTGGGGCGCATGAACAACGCCTCGCCCGAGTACCAGATGGTGCGCACCTACCTGGAGTGGCTGGCCGAGCTGCCGTGGGGCAAGACCTCCGGCGGCGAGATCAACGTCGCCTACGCCCGCCAGGTGCTGGACGAGGACCACTACGGGCTGGAGAAGATCAAGGAGCGCATCCTTGAGTACCTGGCGGTCAAGCAGCGCCGCGCCATGCTCGGCGAGGACGGCGGGCGCCCCCGCGAGCCGATCCTGGCCTTCGTCGGCCCGCCCGGTGTCGGCAAGACCAGCCTGGGCCAGAGCATCGCCCGCGCGCTGGGGCGCCAGTTCGTGCGCATGAGCCTGGGCGGCGTGCGCGACGAGGCTGAGCTGCGCGGCTTCCGCCGCACCTACATCGGCTCGCAGCCGGGCCGCATCATCCAGGAGATCCGCCGCGCCGGCACGTCCGACCCGGTGATCCTGCTGGATGAGATCGATAAGATCGGCCAGGACTGGCGGGGCGATCCGGCCTCGGCGCTGCTCGAGGTGCTGGACCCGGAGCAGAACCACACCTTCACCGACCACTACCTGAACCTGCCGTTCGACCTGTCGAAGGTGTTGTTCATCGCGACGGCCAACGACCTGAGCACCATCCCGCCGGCGCTGCGCGACCGCCTGGAGATCATCGAGCTCTCTGGCTACATCGCCGATGAGAAGATCAACATCGCCCGGCAGCACCTGGTGCCGCGCCAGCTCAAGGCCAACGGCCTCGCGCCCGATGAGGTCGTGGTGACCGACGAGGCGCTGCGGACGATCATCGCGGACTACACCCGCGAGGCCGGCGTCCGCACGCTGGAGCGCCAGATCGGCGCGGTGCTGCGCAAGGTGACGCGCCAGCTGGTGGAGATGCCCGCCAACGTGGCGGACCAGCAGACCGACGGCGCTCGCGAGGAGGCCGCCGCGTCCGAGCAGCCCGTCGCGCAGGCAGCGGAAGAGGCCGTCTCGGCTGAGCAGCCTGCCGCGCAGGCAGCGGAAGAGGCGGCTGCGCCCGAGCAGCCCGCCGCGAAGACCCCGGTCGTCATCGACCCGGCCTTCGTCCGCGAGGCGCTCGGCCGCCCGCGCTACTACAACGAGGCCAAGGAGCGCATCGACCAGCCGGGCATCGCGACTGGCATGGTCTGGACGCCGGTGGGCGGCGACATCGTCTTCGTCGAGGCGTCGGTGGTCGAGGGCAGCCGCGAGCTGAAGCTCACGGGGCAGCTGGGCGACGTGATGCGCGAGAGCGCCGAGGCGGCGCTGACCTACGTGCGCTCGCGGGCGCACCCGCTGGGTATCGACCCGAAGTTCTTCGACACCCACGCGATCCACATCCACGTGCCGGGCGGCGCGGTGCCGAAGGACGGCCCCTCGGCCGGGATCACGATGGCGACCGCGCTGGCCTCGGCGGCCACCGGGCGGCTGGTGCGCGACGACGTGGCGATGACCGGCGAGATCACGCTGCGCGGGCGCGTGCTGCCGATCGGCGGCATCAAGGAGAAGGCGCTCGGCGCGCACCGGGCGGGCATCCGGACGATCATCCTGCCGCGCCGTAACGAGCCCGAGCTGGAGGAGCTGCCGCGCGAGGTGTTCGAGGAGCTGACCTTCATTCCGGTGGATACGCTGGATGAGGTGCTCGCCGCGGCGCTGCTCCCGCACCCGACGGCGACGATGGACAACCTGCTCGCCGCCGAGTCCGAGCAGCCCGAGGACGTCGAGAGCGTCCACCCCTAGCAGCCCATCGGATCGACAACGTGCTGCGGTAGCAGGGCTGCCGCAGCACGTTTCTTTTTGCCCAGCGGCGGCCCCGCGCGGCCGGGCTAGCGCTCGTACAGCTCCATGAGCGGCACGCCGAAGCGCTCCACTCGCAGCACCGGCTCGCGCCCGGCTACCCAGCGCTGGATCTGCGGGTGGACGAACAGCCCGGTCTCGCGGTAGGCGACGATCACGAAGTCGGCCTCGTCGATCTCGGCCGGGACCCCCTCCGCGCCCTTGCTCGCCAGGATGCTCCCGGCGCCCTTCGTGAGCGCCACCCGCACATCCGGCCGCAGCCGCCCCTGGAGCTGGTAGTAGAGCAGCACATCGTGGCTCCAGGGCTCGGCCCACACCACCGCGCCGGGCCGGGCGCGGGCGTTGATGTGCGGCAGCGCCGCGGCGTAGGTCTCGCACCAGTAGGTCGTCTCCAGCCCGAGCCGCACCGCCCCCGGCAGCCCGCCGACCGCTTCCGAATAGTACGAGAGCAGGTGCGGGTAGAGGACGGCGCCGGTGGCGAGCTGCGGCACGAAGGCGGCCAGGGCCAGCGCGGCGACGACGAATGGCCGGATCAGCAGCGCCGCCCCGCGGCCCAGCGCGCCCCAGGCCATGCGCAGCAGCCGCGCCAGCCCCACGCCCGCCAGCGCCGCCAGGAACGGGAACACCGGCATGAACAGCCGCTCGTTGTCGTACACCTTGGTCTGCCCGACCGCCAGCGCCAGCAGCGGCACAAGCGCGCTCAGTGCCCAGAGCAGGGCGGGGCCGCCTCCCTCACGCGCGCCGGGCGTGGCCTGCTCGCTGGTCCGCCGGCCGCGGAGCGCGTCGTACAGCCCGGCCGCCAGGCCCGCCCCAGCCAGCAGCAGCGTCGCCAGTGGTGTCGCGGCGAGCAGCATCACGAAGGCGAAGTGCCACGGCGGCGGCATCGACCAGGTGCCCAGGTACCACTGCCCGATCTCCCAGTGGTCCACCGTGATGAAGCGCACGTAGCCGTCCAGCCGCTCCCACGTGTCGTGGTACAGCCAGGGCCAGAGCGCGACGAAGAGCGGCAGGCCGATCGCGCCGGCGACCGCCAGCCGCCCCACCAGGCGCCGCCGCGACACGCGCGGATGGGCCGGCCGCAGCAGCAGCGCCCACACCAGCAGCGTCGGCAGCACGAACAGCGCGTTGATCTTGGTGGCGAGGGCCGCGCCCCAGCAGACGCCGAGCAGCGGGTCCCAGCCGAAGCCGGGGCGCGCCCGCGTGTGCCAGAAGAGCGCCGTCACCGCGAACACCCCGGCCGCCGCCGGGACGTCGAGCGCGGCGAGGTGGGCGTGGAAGAAGAAGCGCGGCAGCGCGAGCAGCGTGGCGGCCGCCGCCAGCCCCGCCCCCGGGCCGTAGCTGCGAGCGACCGAGAGGTAGAGCAGCGCGACCAGCGCGCCCACCACCAGGATGTTGCCCAGCCGGTGCGCGGTGAGGTCGTCGGTGAATTGCCGCGCCGCAGACCACACCACGCCCGACCAGACCTTGTCGAGCGGCGGGTGCTCGTGGTTGATGTCCCAGTAGGTGCGGATGCCCTGCGGGCTGAGCGCGTAGGCCGGCGCGTTCCAGAGCCGCTCCAGCCACGCCACGTACACCTCCGAGGCCGCGATGTAGGCCGGCTCGTCCCAGGTGAGCCCGATCTGCGGCGCGGTGGCGGTGAGCAGCGCGCACGTGAGGAGGGCCAGGGCCAGCGCGATGGCGCCGTCGCGCGCCGTGAGGGCGCTCGCGCCGCTGGCCGCCTGGCGCTCGTGCGGGGCCGCGCCGGCGACAGATCGTGTCCGCATTGAGGGCTCCTGCGTCTCGAACAGCCGCAGTATACCACCGTGTCGTGGCCGGCGGTCCTTCCACTGTCCTCGCTGCAGGGGCGTGGAAGAAGCGGTACAATAGGTCCCACGCGCTGCAAGAGACCCCGAGGAGCCCCGTGCCGATCTCGCTGTTCCGCGCCATCGCCAGCCAGTACCGCGACCTGCGCCGCGTCGAGAGCGCGGCGGTGATGAGCGCGATCAGCCACCTGATCGAAGACCAGCTGCTGCTCCACCGCCCGCCGGTCGACGTCTACGTCGGCTTCCAGCGCCTCTCGAACCTGGCGCGCCAGCGCGGCCGCTACCGGCGGCTCGCGGAGGCCTGCCGCCGCGTGTACGTCTTCGCGGTGCCGGACGCGCCGCGCCCGGACATCCCCGGCATCACGTGGGTCGATCTGGCGCCGGAGGAGCCGCTGGCGCGCGAGTGGTTCCTGGTGGTCGACGCGCCGGAGCTGTGGTGCGCGCTGCTGGCCCAGGAGCAGAGCGCCTCACCGGGGCCGCGCTGCTACGATGGGATCTGGAGCTACGACGCGCGTGTCGTCGAGCGCGCGTCGCTGCTGCTCTCGCAGCGCCTCGGCGCGCTCTACGAGCCGGTGGCGGAGCGCAGCCCGGAGCGCCAGCGCGCCCACCTGGCGGAGATCGGCTCCCGGCTGCTGGCGCGGCTGGAGCGCGCGCAGGCCCCCGGCCGGCGGCGCTGGGAGCAGCTCTTCACGCTGCACAAGTTCGCCGAGGCGCTCGCGGCCCAGCGGCCCGCCGCCGAGCTGGCCGTGGAGGCCGCCCAGCTGCTCCGGGCAGCCTTCGGCGCCGACGACGCGGCGGTCGCGCTGCCCATCGGCGCCCGGCGCTGTGCGGTCGCCTCGGCGCACGCGGAGGAGATCGAGGAGCGCGCGCTGCAGCTGACCGATGGCCCGAGCGGCGAGGCGCTTCGGCGCGGCCGCTGCGTGCTGCTGGCCGACGCCCGGCGCAGCCGGAAGCTCGACCCGCTGCTGCCCGGCGCGCAGTCGATCATCGCGGCGCCGATCGCCGCGCGCGGGCGCATCTACGGCGTCGTGACCGTCGGCGCGGGGCTGCCCGGCCGCTGGAGCGCCGAGGACCAGGGGACGGTGATGGCGCTGGCCGCGCTGCTGGCGGGGGCGCTCGACCGGCACCCCGATCTGTCTGTGGAGGCGGCGCTCGGGCTGGGGCGGGCCGACGAGCCGGCCGCCGGCGGCCAGCAGCAGATCGCGGCGCAGGTGGCCGAGCTGCGGCGGGCGCTCGAGCTCATCGCCGCGGGCGGGCTCACCCCGACGCAGCGCGCGGCGGTTGAGCGGGCCAGGGAGCTGGCCGCAGCCCTCGGCGATGCGGCCGGCCTTACGGACCATTCCGAGCGAAGCTAGCTCAGCTCCAGCATGTACTCGCCGTAGGTCGCCGCCGGCTCGAAGCCGAGGCGGCGGTAGCACGCGATGGCGGGCTGGTTCTGGGTGTTCACGTTCAGGCCGATGTACCCGACGCGCTGGCGCAGCGAGCGGCACAGCGCCGCGGTGGTAGTGGTGGCCAGTCCCTGGCCCCGCGCGCGCGGGTGCGTCGCGATGTTGCCGAGCGCGGCGACGCCGTACGCGGGCGAGTAGACGTGCACGCCGGCCACGCTCGCGAGCTCCCCGTCACGGCGCAGGCCGAAGTACTGCCCGGTCTCGAGCATGCGCGGGTCGAACCAGTTGCCCGGGTAGGCCGCCTCGTAGAACGCGCGGACCTCGGCCAGGTCGGCGGGCGTGAGCTGCGCCACGTCCGATACGTCCACCCCTTCGCTGCGCGCCGGGTCGGCCAGGCGCATCTTGTAGTAGGTGCCGTGCGACTCGGCGCGGTAGGTGTCGGCCAGCGCCTCGAGCACCCCGTCGCTCAGATGCGCGTAGACGCGGCGCGGCAGCAGGTGCAGCACGCCGCGCAGGAGCTCGCGCATCGCCGGCGGGTCATCGGTGAGCGCCAGCAGCACCGGCAGCGAGGTGCCGGCGTACAGCAGCGCCACCTGCCGCAGCTGGCCGCCCTCCTCCAGCCCGTACCACTGGGTGTACGGCCAGAAGAAGTCATCCAGGTCGCCGATCATGTAGTCGTGCAGCTCCGGCCGGCGCCTCAGGAACGCCGCGATCCGGTCCTTGTCGTGCAGGCAGATTGCGCGCATACCCTCCAACTCTTTGTCTCTCGCGGCGGGGCGGGCTGCCGCCGGCGCCGGCTACCGCAGTTCACGCCGCTGCCGATGCCCTGCTTCCTTTCGTGCCCGCCTAGGATACACCGGCGCGCGCCCGGTGACAATCGGCCGGCCGCCGGTTCTCAAAAGCGCCGGACGGCGGTATACTAGCCGCGTCGGCTGCGACCAATGCGCGCTACGTGTGGCACCGCCCTCCCTTCCCGGTGGAGCTGCGGGAAGAACACGCCGTGGCCCGCAGCCCGCCACATCTCCCAGCACGCAGCGCTTGCTGCGCCCTACTGCACAGGAGCGAGAGCGTCATGAAACTCGGCCTCGGCCTCTACGGCAACATGCTCACCCCCGACAACTTCCGCTTCGCGAAGCAGGCCGGCGCGACGCACATCGTGGCGCACATCGTCGGCAACTTCAACAAGCAGCGCCAGCGCACCACCGCCGGGGGGATCAGCGGCTTCGGCCTGTCCGACCCGGACGATCGGATCTGGAGCGCCGAGGGGATGCGCGAGCTGCGCGCCGCCGTGAACGCCGAAGGGCTCGAGCTGGAGGCGATCGAGAACTTCGAGCCGGCCCACTGGTACGACATCCTGCTCGACGGGCCGCGCCGCGCCGAGCAGATCGAGCACGTGAAGCAGATCATCCGCAACGTCGGCGCCGCCGGCATCCCGGTGTTCGGCTACAACTTCAGCATCGCCGGCGTCTGGGGGCGGGTCGAGGTGCCGGCCGCGCGCGGCGGCGCCCTCTCGGTCGGCTTCCACGACCCGGAGCAGCCGCCGATCCCGCGCGGCATGGTCTGGAACATGGTCTACGACCCCGAGCTGTTCGACCCGGAGGGGCGCAACGGGGTGATCGAGCCGTTCGGGCACGAGGAGCTGTGGCGGCGCTTCGAGGCCTTCCTGCGCGAGGTGCTGCCGGTGGCCGAGGAGGCCGGGGTGCGCCTCGCGCTCCACCCCGACGACCCGCCGCTGCCGACGCTGCGCGGCACGCCGCGCCTGGTCTACCGCGCCGACCTGTACCAGCGGGTGCTGGACATCTCGCCGAGCCCCTCCAACGGCATGGAGTTCTGCATCGGCACGCTGGCCGAGATGAACGACGGCAGCGACATCTACGAGGTGATCGACCGCTACAGCAAGACGGGGCGGATCTGCTACGTCCACTTCCGCAACGTGCGCGGCAAGGTGCCCCACTACGATGAGATGTTCGTCGACGACGGCGACGTGGACATGGCCGAGGCGCTGCGCATCCTCAAGCGCAATGGCTACGACGGGGTGATCATCCCGGATCACACGCCCGCGATGAGCTGCGCGGCGCCGTGGCACGCCGGGAAGGCCTACGCGCTCGGCTGGATGCGCGCCGCGCTCGCGCTGGTCTGAGGCGGCCCCTAGCGGGCGGCCATGGCCGCCTGGACTGCCGCGAAGGCGTCCACGATGCCGGCGCCGTACAGGTTCTGCGCGCCTCCGCACACGATCTCCCCGGAGCTCGGCGGGCGCGCGGTGGAGGCCAGGATCTGCTCGGTGCGCTCCACGTCGCCGATGAGCGCCGGGTTGGCCGACCACATCAGGGCCACTACGCCCGCGACGTGCGGCCCGGCGCTCGAGGTGCCGGCGGACGTCGCGTAGCCGCCGCCGGGCCAGGTGGACCGGATGTCGACGCCGGGCGCGACGATATCCGGCTTGGCGCGCCCGCTCCCGTCGGCCGTCACCGGGCCGCGGCTGCTGAACGGCGCGACCGCGCCGCTCCTGTCGATCGCTCCGACGCTGAAGGCCGCGTCGTAGAGCGCGATCGGCGCGGCGACTGTGCTGCACCCCGGCCCCTCGTTGCCGGCGGACGCGACGACGAACAGCCCGCCGGCCCGCAGCGCTTCGACGGCCGGCTGCAGCGCGCCTGGGTCGCAGCCCTCCTCCGGCGGGCAGCCCCAGGAGTTGTTGAGGATGTGCGGGGCGCGCGCGGGGTCGCCGTCGCGCAGCGGGTCCCCGTCCTGCGGGTAGGGCGCCAGCATGAACTGCAGGCAGTCGAGGTAGCGCGCCGGCGAGCCGAGGTTGCGCTCGAGCACCACGCACCCGACCCACTCCGCGCCCGGGGCGACTCCGACGCCGCCCCGCCCGAGCGCCGAGCCGAGCGTGTGCGTGCCGTGGCCGCTGAGGTCCTGCGGGGCGCCGGAGCGGCTCCACAGGTCGAGCCAGTTGTAGTCGTGGTCGCCGCCGCGGCCGCGGTATCCCTCGCGGAGCGCCGGGTGCTGCCAGTCCACCCCCGAGTCCGACTGGCCGATCACGATCCCCGCGCCGGTGATGTTCAGCTCGCGCCACACCCGGTCCGCGCCGATCGCCGTGATATTCCAGTCCGGCGCGTCGGGCGCGGGCTCGTCGCTCGGCCAGGGGGTGGGCGGCGCGGGCAGCGGGCGCAGCCAGGGGCTGTCCAGCACGCGCTCGACCTCCGGCCTGGACGCCAGGTCGGCGCGCAGCCAGGGGTCGTCCGCGTGCACCTCCAGCGCGTTCATCAGGTAGTACGGCGTGTAGGCGACCCCGCGCCGCTCGAGGTCGGCGCGCAGCTGCGCCTGCGTCCGGTCGGCGTGCCCGACGAGCCCGCGGTACAGGGCCGCGAGCCGCTCCTCGCGCGTGGCTCCGGCGCCACCGACGAGCGCGCGCGGGTCCGGCTGCTCGCGCAGGATCACGAACAGCCGGTCGCCGTGGGTGCCGGGCTGGCCGCCCGTGTAGGCCACCGCGGCGAGGGCGAGGGCGAGCACCAGCGCGCCCGCGCCGAAGATGGGCGCGGCGGGGCGGGCGCCGCGGCGCGAGATCAGGAGGATGCCGCCGAGCACCAGGCCGAGCACCAGGCTGAGCAGCGCCGCCTGTGCCGCCAGCTCCGGAACATCGCCCGGCAGAAGCAGCAGGCTGATCTCGTCCGGGTCCACCAGCGCGAGCGGCGCGGCTGTGGCGATGCCCACCGCCACCGCCACCGGCAGCCGGGCGGCCCCGGGCGACGAGCGGGCGAACGCGGCGGCGGCCAGGCCGAGCGGCGGGAGACACACCATCAGCAGGAGCTGGGCGCCCCCCACGCCGAAGCCGCCCGCGGCGATCAGCAGCGCGATCGCCGCAGCGAATCCGGTGCCGCGCGCTGGGAGCGCTGGCTCCCGCAGCGGGCGCAGCAGGGCGTCGTCGAGCAGCACGGCCATCAGCGCGCCGAGGCTCATCCCGGCCAGCAGCGCGAGCAGCGTGTCCACCGCGGAGCCGAGCGCGCCGAGCCGCAGCCACGGGAGCGCCACCGCCACCCCGAGGGCGGCCGCCACGAGCAGCGTGGAGCTGTCGGGGCGCGGGCGCTCCGCGGGCGCTCCGTGGGCCGCGCGGCGCTGGCGGAGAGCCGCAGCGGCGGCGGTGAGCGCCAGCGCGACCACCGCCTGGGCCAGCATCGCGGTCTGCGTCCAGTTCGGCGGCAGCGCGCGCAGCGGCGCGAAGGCCGCGGCGACCGCGCAGGCGAGCAGCCAGCTGCGCAGCACCGCCCGCGCGGCCGGGTCGCGCAGCGCGGGCCAGAGCGCGCCCACTGGCAGCGCGGCCAGCCCTGCGATTGCCAGCGACCCGACTGCGATCGGCCACCCGGCGGGCTGCGCGCCCTGGAGCGCGGCGAACTGCCCGCCGAGCCACACAGCGACCTGCCCGAAGAGCACGACCAGCGCCGACAGACTGGCGGCGAGCAGGAGCGCGCAGCCGCACCCCGCCTGGCCCCCTCGGGCACCATCATTGTTCGTCATGGGGTGATCCTAACCAAAATCTCACCGCGGCGGGCGGAACGAATCGCCGCTATATGTTACAATCAAGTAAACAGGCACGAGTCTTGCCGTCATGTCTCCCGTGAGCCGCACGGGGGATCTGAAGCGGCGCGTTCCATGATGGAGGAGCCATGAGCCACACAAACAGCCGCGCCGCAGAGGAGGGCAGTGCGTGGCAGCAGTTCGCTGACCACCGCGCCGCCGAGAGTCACTCACGCGGGACTGTGATCTACACGCCGGACCAGCCGGCTCACGATCTGTTCCTCGTCGCGAGCGGGCAGGTGGGGCTCTACTTGCGTTCTCCAGAGGGCCGGCCGCTCACGCTGCGGGTGGTCGAGGCCGGCCAGCTTCTCGGCCACGTCGCGCTCAGCGAGAGCGACACCTATGACTCCTACGCCGAGGTCGGCTCGGACGCCGAGCTGTACCGCATCCCCGCCGCGGAGGTCGGCGCGCTGGTGGAAGCCGAGCCGGCGCTCGGCCTGGCGCTGGTGGAGGACCTCGTGCGGCACCGGGCGAACGTGAGCCAGCGGCTGGACGAGGTGGCGTTCAAGTCCGTGCCGGCGCGGCTCGCCTCAGTGCTGCTGGACCTGGCGCACCGCCACGGCGGCACCCACACCGGCCGCGTGCCGCGCCACAGCCACCGCCAGCTGGCCGAGATGATCAACGCCTACCGCGAGACTGTCACCAAGGTGCTCAACCAGTTCCGCGACGCGCGGCTGCTGGAGATCGAGCGCCACACGATCATGCTTCTGAACCTGCGGCGCCTCGAAGAGCTGGCCCAGAGCTAGCCGCGCTCGCTTCCTGGCCTCTAGATCGATCACCTCTTCGCACCCGTCTCCTTGCGCGGCGCGGATCGTTCGCGCGCCCGATTGATGCTGCCCGCGCGCTGTGATACAGTTCCGCTGGAACTCTTTGCTCGTGGGGTCTGGGGAGGCGAAGCTTCCCCCAGAGACTCCCTTGAGACGATCCGTGGAGGGCTAGGCCCTCCACACCTTCCCGTAAGGAGGGCGATCCGCATGGGTATGCTCCTCGTCACCGCCGCGCGGTAGGCGCGCGGCCCCGCCGCGCGTAGATCGTTCGGCGGACACAACAGCCGAAGCGGACTGCCGGCGGCCACGGCGCGCCGGCTCTGTCGCGCTTCCTGAGGAGCACACCCCCATGCGACGTTTCTTCGCCGGGCTGTGGCGCAGCCCGGATTTCGTGCGGCTGTGGGCCGGGCAGACGATCTCGCTGTTCGGCTCGCACATCGGCGGCGGCGCGCTGCGCTACACCGCCATCCTCATCCTCGGCGCAACCCCCGTCCAGCTCTCGCTGCTCTCCGCGGCGTCGCTGCTGCCCGCGCTGCTGCTGGCGCTGCCGGCCGGCGTGTGGGTGGACCGCGTGCGGCGGCGGCCGGTATTAGTGGCGGCGGACGCGGGCCGCGCGCTGCTGCTGCTTTCCGTCCCGCTGGCGTTCGCGCTCGGCGCGCTGCGCATCGAGCAGCTCTACCTGGTGGCGGCGCTGGTCGGGGCGCTCACGATCCTGTTCGACACCGCCTACCCCTCGTACGTGCCGACGGTCGTGCGGCGCGACGACCTGGTGGAGGCGAACAGCAAGCTCGGCGCGAGCGACTCGGTGGCCGAGATCGCCGGGCCGCCGCTCGGCGGGCTGCTGGTGCAGCTGGTGAGCGCGCCGCTGGCGGTGGCGCTCAACTCGCTCTCGTTCGTGGCCTCGGCGCTGGCGCTGCGCGGCGTGCGCGCCGAGGAGGCGGCGCCCACACCGCCGGCCGAGCGGCCCGGCGCCCGCCGCGAGCTGGCCGAGGGGCTGGCGGCGGTGCGCGCCCGGCCCGCGCTGGCCGCGCTGCTGGGCATCGCCGTGACGCAGAGCCTCGCGGGCGGGGTCATCGGCACGCTGTACGACGTCTACCTCATCAGGGAGCTGGGCCTGAGCCCGGCGCTGGTAGGGCTGACGATCGGCGTCGGCGGGGCTGCGGCGCTGGCCGGCGCGTTCCTGGCCGAGCCGGCGGTGCGGCGGCTGGGGCTGCGCCCGACGCTCGCCGCGGCCCTGCTGGTCGGCTGGGCGTCCAGCGCGCTGATCCCGCTGGCGCACGGCGCGTGGGCGCTGTGGTTCGTGGTGGCGGCGCAGCTCTCCGACGTGGCCGGCGCGATCTTCGCGATCAACGCCATCAGCCTGCGCCAGTCGGTCACGCCGGACCGGCTGCTGGGGCGGGTGAACGCCGGCTTCAACGTGCTGACGCTTGGCGCCGGGCTGCTGGGTGCGCTGGCGGGCGGGCTGCTGGGCCAGACGCTGGGGATGCGCGCGGCGCTCGGCGTGAGCGTGGCGCTCGGCGCGGCCGCGGTGCTGTGGCTGCTGCTGATGCGCGCGGAGCGGCCGGAGGGCGCGCCGGAAGAGCAGCGGGCGGTGTAGCGGGCGGGGCCGTCTCGCGCGAGCGAGCAGCGCGGCGGATCGGGCGGGCCGGGCGCAATGGGGCCGGGGCGAGTGTGGAGCCGCCCCAGCCCTGACCTTCGGCCTGTGGCCTACGCGGGCCAGAGCCCGACGCCCTCGCGCTCGACGTGGAAGCCGTGCGCGCGCAGGTGGCTCACCACCGCCTGCCCGTGCTGCTCGTCGCGCACCTCCAGCACCAGCTCGATCCCCACCCGGTCGAGCGGCGCGAGCCAGACGGCGCGGCGGTGGAAGATATCCACCACGTTCGCGCCCGCCTCGGCCACGCGGCTCACCAGCGGCGCCAGGTTCCCCGGCCGGTCGTCCACGGTGGTCTTGACCAGGATGTAGCGCCCCTGGCGCACCGCCACCTGCTCGAGCACCCGCGTGAGCAGATTGGTGTCGATGTTGCCGCCGCACAGCGGGACGCAGACCGTCTCGCCGGGGCGCACCGCCACCTTGCCGGCGAGCAGGGCGGCGAGCCCGGCCGCGCCGGCGCCCTCCACCACCAGCCGGTCGTTCTGCACCGCGTGGGCGATCGCCCGGGCGATCGCGTCGTCGTCCACCGTGACCACATCGTCCACCAGGGCGCTGATGATCGGCAGCGTCAGCTGGCCGGGGCGCTTGACGGCGATGCCGTCGGCGATCGTGCGGGCCGTTTCAGACGTCAGCGGCTCCCCGGCCTTGAGCGAGGGCGGCACCGGGGCGCAGCCCTCGGCCTGGACGCCGACGATGCGCACGTCGGGGAGGAGCGCCTTGAGCGCGATGGCGATGCCGCTGATCAGCCCGCCGCCGCCGATCGGCACGACCACCAGGCGCAGGTCCGGCAGCGCCTCGGCGATCTCGAGGCCGATCGTCCCCTGGCCGGCGATGATGCGCTCGTCGTCGAAGGCGTGGACGTAGGTGAGGCCGCGCTCGTCGCACAGGCGCCGCGCGTGGGCAACGGCGTCGTCGAACGTGGCGCCGTGGAGCACGACCTCAGCGCCGAGCCGGCGAGTGGCGGTGACCTTGGTGAGCGGGGCGCGCTCCGGCATGACGATCACCGCCGGGATGCCGAGCAGCTGGGCGGCGAGGGCCACGCCCTGGGCGTGGTTGCCGGCCGAGGGGGCGATCACGCCGCGCTCGCGCTCGGCGGCGGCGAGCCGGCTGATCTTGTGGAAGGCGCCGCGGATCTTGAACGAGCCCGAGCGCTGGGTGTTCTCGGCCTTGAGGAACACCCGCGCGCCGAGCTCCTGCGAGAGACGCTCGTCCGGCAGGACCGGCGTCTGGACGATCACGTCGCGTATCGTGCGCCGCGCAGCCTGGATGTCGGCAAGTGATACCATCGCTCTCTGCACGCTCCATGTCGCACGCCGGCTGGCTGCACGGCGGCTCACCACACGTCAGGACGCCGGCACGTCGGCGCGTCCGTGATGGTGTCGAAGCGGGAGAGCGCTCCCCACACCCCGAGGCGCCCCGGCGCCCGACGTGCGACGTTCAGGGCTAATCTTCTCCCTCGATCGCCTCGCGCTCGTTGGCGGCCTTGGCTGCGAGCACTTGGAAGCGCCGCGCGAGGTCGCGCTCGCCGTACGCGTTGGCGGCCTCCATGAGAAAGCCCGCGGCGGTCTGCAGGTTGCGCAGCCCCTGGCGGTTGCCGGACAGCCGGTACTCGGCGATCACACGCTCCAGGTATTCCTGGATGTTCTCGACCGTGAGCATGAGGCTCCTCCTTCTGTTTCAGCTGCAGATATTGTAACACCGGTGCGGTGAGCGGCATCCGCAGGCGCGCCCCGCGCATGGGATACAATGCTGGGTCGCTGGCACGGGCCGTGGCATTGGTAGTGCTCTGGACTTATGCGGCCGTGCCGCCTGCCTCCCTTCCGGGGAGGTGCGAAGGGCCTGCGGCTCTCCGGAACCCTTTTCCCGCGCCGCAACGCGGCGGAAGAGGTGTCGTGCAGGGAGTGTGCCGGTGTTGTGCGGCAGCGAAACGAGGACGAGGTCAGCGATGATGAGATTCAAGCGGTATGTGGCGTTCGCGATGCTCATTCTCCTCACAGCCGGCTGCGGCGCGCAGTCCGCGGCGGAGACCAGCCAGCCGGCCGAAGTGACCAGCCAGCCGGTCGAAGCGACCAGCCAGCCGGTCGAAGCGACCAGCCAGCCGGTCGAAGCGACCAGCCAGCCGGCCGAAGCAACCAGCCAGCCAGCCGAGGCGACCGAGCAGACCACCTATCTGCCGAGCGTGACGCGCCCGGCGGCCCTGGCCGTGCCGCCCGAGGACGCGGCGAGCGCCCGGCTGAAGGTGCCGGAGGGCTTCGTGGTGCGGCTGTTCGCCAGCGGCCTCAAGAACCCGCGGCTCATGACGGTCGGCCCCGACGGCCAGCTCTACGTCGCCGAGCGCGGCGCGAGCGCGGTGGTGCGCCTGCCGGACGCCGACGGCGACGGCATCGCGGACGGGCGGCAGGTGCTGGCCGAGGGGCTCCAGCGGCCGCACAGCCTCGAGTGGCACGAGGGCGCCCTGTACGTGGCCGAGGACGGGCGCATCAGCCGCCTGATCGACGCGAACGGCGACGGCGACATGGCGGACGAGGGCGAGCGCACGACCGTGACCGAGAACATCCCGCGCGGGGGCAACCACCACTCGCGCACGCTGCACTTCGGGCCGGACGGCAAGCTCTACGTCTCGGCCGGCTCCAGCAGCAACAACGAGGTCGAGGAGGACCGCCGGCGGGCGACGATCATGCGCTTCAACCCGGATGGCACGATCCCCGCCGACAACCCGTTCGCCGATGACCCGGAGGAGACGCGCCGGCCGGTGTGGGCCGAGGGGCTGCGCAACAGCATCGACTTCCTCTGGCTGCCCGATGGGCGGCTGTGGGCCAACCACAACGGCTCGGATGGCCTCGGCGACGACATCCCGCCGGAGGAGATCGTGATCGAAGTCGAGCGCGGCGGCCACTACGGCTGGCCCTTCTGCTACACGCCGGTGCTGGGTGCCGTGCCGCCCGGGACGCGCGAGGTGCGCGACGAGCGCGTGCCGCTCCAGGGGTTGGAGAGCTGCGACCAGGCCACCCCGGCGCTGTTCACCGACCTGGCGCACCAGGCGCCGATCGGCATGGCGCGCTACGACGCCGAGCACTTCCCGCCCGAGTACCGCGGCAACCTGTTCGTCGCCTACCACGGCTCGTGGAACAGCAGCCAGCCCCGCGACTGTAAGGTGCAGATGATCGTCGTGCGCGACGGGCAGCCGGTCGAGAGCGTGCCGTTCCTCACCGGCTTCCGCGACGACGAGCGGCAGAACTGCGCCGAGGCCTGGGGCCGGCCGACCGGCGTGGCGGTGGGCGCGGCGGGCGAGCTGTTCGTCGCCGACGGGCAGAACGGCAATATCTACCGCATCGTGTACGCCCCGGGCGACTGAGCCGGAGGCGGGCGGCGCCCACGCGGCCGGTAGCGAAGTACGGTACAATACCAACGATATCTATCTGCGAAGCGGACACCGGGAGCGCAGCGTGCCTCGTCCCCTGATCATCGGTGTTGCTGGCGGCAGCGGCAGCGGCAAGACCACCGTCTCCAACGCGATCCTGGAGCGCGTCGGCCGCGGGCGGATCGCCTTTCTCGCGCACGACTCGTACTACCACGACCTCTCCCACCTGCCGCTGGAGGAGCGCGCGAAGGTCAACTTCGACCACCCGGACGCCTTCGACAACGCGCTCTACCTGGCGCACCTCGAGGCCCTGGAGGCCGGGCAGCCGGTCGCGGTGCCGACCTACGACTTCGCCAACTACGTGCGGCTGCCGGAGGTGGTGATCGTGCAGCCGCAGCCGGTGGTGCTGCTCGAGGGCATCCTGATCTTCGCCGACGCGGCGCTGCGCTCGCACATGGATATCAAGCTCTTCGTCGACGCCGAGAGCGACCTGCGCATCATCCGGCGCATCCAGCGCGACACCCGGCAGCGCGGGCGCACGGTCGAGTCGGTGATCGAGCAGTACCTGCGCACCGTCCGCCCCATGCATCTGGAGTTCGTCGAGCCCTCCAAGCGCTACGCCGACATCATTATTCCGAACGGCGGCCTCAACCCGATCGCGATCGATATGGTGGTGGCGCGCATCGAGCGTATGCTGAACGACAGGCGACAGGTGCCAGGTGATCTGTGATAGGTGTGACGATCTATCCCCTTCCGCCCCGCCTGCCGACGAATCCCTATCTCGACCTGCTGTACGCGCCGATGGGCGGCTGTGGCCTCCACATCTGGCGGCGGCGCCCGCGCGAGGCCCTTCCCGCGCTGCTGGCCGGGCGCGGCGCGCGGGTGCTGCATCTGCACTTCTTCGATGAGCTCACGCAGCGGCCGGGCCGCCTCGCAACCGCGGCGCGCAGCCTGGCGTTCGTCGCGCTGCTCGCGTCGCTGCGCGCGCGCGGGGTGCGCCTGGTCTGGACGGCGCACAACCTCGTGCCGCACGAGCTGCACCAGCCCCGCTGGGCGTTCCTGACCTACCGCTTCGTCGCCCGCTCTGCGGAAGCGGTGATCGCCCACGGTGAGGCCGCGCTCTCGCTCGTCCGCGAGCGCTACGGGCCGCTCCGCCGCGCCGAGGCCATCCCGCTCGGCAGCTTCGCCGGCGTCTACGGCCCGGCGGCCGATCGGGGCGTGAGCCGGGCCGCGCTCGGCCTGCCCGCGTCCGGGCGCGTGATCCTGAGCCTCGGCGCGCTCCGCCCCTACAAAGGGCTGGAGGATCTGATCGACAGCTTCGCGGCGCTGCCGGCGGAGCGGCGCGGCACGCTGCTGATCGCCGGCGCGCCGAAGGACCGCGCCTACGCCGAGCTGCTCGCCCGGCGCGCGGCGCAGGTGGCCGGGGTGACGCTGGCGCCGCGCCACGTGCCCGACGAGCAGATCCCGGCGTACCTGGCGGCCGCCGACGTGGTCGCGCTGCCCTACCGCCGCCTCCTCACCTCCGCCGCGCTCATGCTGGCGCTCTCCTACGCCCGCCCCGTCATCGCCCCCGACGTGGGGCCGGCCCGCGAGCTGGTGCGCGACGGGCGCGAGGGCTTCCTGTTCGCGCCCGGCAGCCCGGAGGCGCTCTCGGCGGCCCTGCGGCGCGCGCTCGACCACCCGGATCTGGACGCGCTCGGGGCCAGCGCGCTCGACAGGGCCGAGCAGTTCGACTGGCGGGAGATCGCGGCGCGCACCGCCGCGCTGTACCGCGCGGTCGCCGCGGGGGAGCAGCCGTGAGCGAGTCTCCGCTGCGCCGGCTGGTGCGAAACACCGCCGGCTACAGCTTCAGCACGCTGGCCGGGCCGCTGTTCACCCTGCTGCTGACGCCGGTCTACACGCGGCTGCTCACCGCAGCCGACTACGGCACCGTCGACACCCTGACGATGCTGGGCACCGTCCTGTTCCTGATCGGCACGCTCGGGATCGCGCCGGCGCTCACGGCGCTCTACTACGCGCCCGAGCACAGCGCGGAGCAGCCGCGCCTGCTCGCGAGCGCGCTGTGGGCGGCGGTCGGCTGGTCGGGGGCGGTGGCGGCCGCGGCGATCCTGCTCGCCGAGCCGATCGCCAGGCTGGCGCTGGCGCGCGAGGATGTGACCGGCCTGGTGCGCCTGGCGGCCGCCGGGCTGCCGTTCGGCGTCATCTCGGCCGTGCAGACCGCGGCGCTGCGGCTGCGCTTCGCCGTCTGGCGCGGCAACGTGCTGGCGCTCGGCACGCTGCTGGCCTCGGTCGGCGCCAACGTGCTGCTGGTGCTCGTCCTGCGCTGGGGCAGCACGGGGGTGATCGCTGCGCTGACGACGACCAACGTCGTGAGCGCGCTGATCGGCCTGGCCTTGGCGCCGGAGGGCCTGCGCGCGCGCCCGCGGCCGGACCTGATGGCCGCCCTGGTGCGCGGCGGCCTCCCGCTGCTGCCGGCCGGGCTGGCGTCCTGGGCGCTGCTGTACGCGGACCGGCTGTTCCTAGTGCGGGCGGTCTCGCTCGATCAGATCGGCATCTACGCGATCGCGGTGAAGCTCTCGTCGCTGCTCGGCGTGCTGATCGAGCCGTTCAAGTCCGCCTGGTCGCCGATCTCGCTCTCGATCGGCGACCAGCCCGAGGCGCCGGCGCTCTACGCCAGGGTGCTGACCTACTTCTGCGCAGCGGCCTGCGGGCTGGCGCTCGCGGTCAGCCTGTTCGCGCACGAGGTGCTGCTGGTGTTCACCACGCCGGCCTACCTCGGCGCGGCCGACTACGTCTGGCTGCTCGCGCTGTCCCCGGTCGCCAGCGGGGTCGCGACGGTCGTGTCGGTCGGCCTGTACCTGAGCCGGCGGCTCGGCCCGATCGGCTGGGGCGCCGCCGCGGCCGCCGCCGTGAATCTGCTCCTCAACCTGCTGCTGATCCCGCGCTACGGCGTGACCGGCGCGGCGCTCGCCACGGCGCTGGGGTACAGCGCCACGCCGCTCGTGGTCGCGATCTTCGCCCAGCGCACGCGCTGGCTGCCGTTCCGCTGGCGCGACGTCGCGGTCGTCACGGCGGTCTACCTCGGCCTGGTGGGCGCCGGCGGCCTGGTCGGCAGCCGCCTCGACCTCACCTCGCTGGGGCTGCGCGCGGCGCTGCTGCTCGCCTACCTGCCGCTGCTGCGGCTGCTGGGGGTGCTGGACGACGCGGCGCTTCAGGCGGCCTGGCGCGCCGTGCGCCAGCCGCGGCTGCTGCTGCGCCCGCTGCGCGCGCAGCAGGGGGAAGAAGCGCCATGAGCGCCGTCTGGGAGCCGGGCGAGCGCGGCGGGCCGCTCGTCTCGCTGATCCTCGTGACCTACAACAGCGCCCGGCTGCTGCCGGCGTTCTTCGATGCGCTCGCGGGCACCCGCTACGCGCCCTACGAGCTGATCGCGGTCGACAACGCCTCGGCCGACGGCACCGCCGAGGAGCTGGCGCGCCGGCCGGGCGTCCGGCTGCTCGCGAACGCAGCGAACGTCGGCTTCGGACGCGCCTGCAACCAGGGGGCCCGCGCCGCATCCGGCTCGCTGCTGGTGTTCCTCAACCCGGACGTGCTCGTCACCCCGCTGTGGCTCGACGCGCTGACGGAACGGATGGCCCAGCACCCCGACGCCGCGATCATCTCCCCGCAGACCGTGGCGCCGGGAGAGGCCCGCGCCGCGCCCGAGCCGGCGGAGCGGCGCGCCGTGGAGGCCGCCGCCGTACCCGGGTGTGCTATGATGATGCGGCGGTGCGCGTGGGAGCAGCTCGGCGGCTTCGACGAGCAGATCTTCCTGTACTGGGAGGACACCGAGCTCTGCTGGCGCGCCTGGCTGTGCGGCTGGCGCGTGCTCGAGGACCTGGAGGCCACCGTGGTCCACACGCGCGGCGCGAGCGGCGGCGGGGCGCAGTGGGACGCCGAGGCGGTGAAGAACGGGCTGTACGTCCACCTGAAGCTCCTCGGCTGGCGGCCGGTCGCCCGCTTCGCGGCGCGGCAGGCGGCCAAGACCGCGCTGAGGCTGGCGAGCGGGCGGGGCGGCGCGCTGCTCGACGCCTGGCGCTGGAACCTGCGGCACCTCGGCGAGACGCTGGCGCGCCGCCGGGAGCTGCGGCGGCACGCGCGGGGCGACCTGCGCCACCTGGAGCAGCTGATCGCGGCGCACACCGCCCGCCAGCGGCGCGAGCGCAGCGAGCGACAGGCGATACGGCATCACCACGAGCCATGAGGCGACAGCCGACACCCCCGATCGACGGCTCGGGCGCGCCCGATGCGCCGCCGAGCGACATCCTGCCCTGCCCGAGCTGCGGCTCGCGCCGCCGGAGCAGGCTCTTCGCCGCCCGTGACCGGCTGCACCGCATCGATGGCGCGTTCCACGTCACCCGCTGCTCCTGCGGGCTCCGCGCCACGGACCCCGCGCCGGGCGACATTGGCGCGTACTACCCGCCGACCTACTACGCGTTCGGCCCGGTCGGCCGGCCGCCCTTCTTCGGGCTGGGCCTCCGCGGGCTGCTGCGCACCTGCGTCCTGCGCTACCACTACGGCTACCGCTACGGGCCGCTCGGCGCGAAGCTCCCGGCGAGCGGCCCGCTCGCCGTGCTGCTGAAGCTGCTCACGCGCCCGCTGCGCCGCCGCGCCGCGCTGGTGTTCGGGCCGGGGCCGCTTCCGCCGGCTGTGGAGGGCGGGCGCGCGCTCGATGTCGGCTGCGGCAGCGGCGTGTGGCTGCTGAAGATGCAGGCTCTCGGCTGGCAGGTCGAGGGCGTGGAGGTGAGCCCGACCGCCTGCGCGGCGGCGCGCGCCGCCGGTCTGACCGTCCACCAGGCGCAGCTCGCCGACGCCCGGCTGCCGGCTGACAGCTTCGACGTGGTGCGGATCTGGCACACGCTGGAGCACGTCCCCGACCCCGCGCTCGTGCTGCGCGAGGCCGCTCGGCTGCTGAAGCCGGGCGGGACCCTCCTCATCGGCGTGCCGAACGCCGGCGGCTGGATGGCGCGGCTGTTCGGCAGCTACTGGTTCGACCTCGACGTGCCGCGGCACCTCTGGCACTTCACCGAGCGCGACCTGCGCCGGCTCGTCGCGGGCGCCGGGCTGCAGGTCGTGCGGGTGGGCTACGGCTTCTACGGCGCCTACTCGCTCCTGTGGTCGCTGCGCTACTGCTGGGAGGAGCGCGCCGGCTACACGGCCGAGGGGCGGTCGGCCTTCGAGCGCGGCCGCCTGTGGGTGCGCGACGCGCGTATCGCGGCGCCGCTGCGGGTGCTGCTGCGCCTCGCGGAGCGAAGCAACCATCTGGAGCTGACCGCCGTGCTGCCGGAGCGCCCATGACCGCCCCCGACCTCGCGGAGATCGCCACGGTCATCGTCACCTGGAACCAGGGCGACCGGCTGCTCGCGTGCCTGTCCGCGCTCGAGGCGGCCGGGGCCGCGCAGGAGCGCATCTGGATCGTCGATAACGGCTCGCAGCCGCCGATCGAGGCGCGGCTGCGGGAGCGCTTCCCCAGGGTGCTGCTCCTGCGGATGGAGCGCAACCTCGGGTTTGCGGCCGGCCACAACGCCGGGGTGAAGGCGGCGCTCGAGGCCGGGGCGCGCACTCTGTTCCTGCTCAACGACGATGCGTTTGTTGAGGCGGACGCGCTCGCGGCGCTCGCCGAGGCGCTGGCGGCCGACCCGACACTGGCGGCCGTGAGCCCGAAGGTGTACTACGACGGCAGCGAGCGGATCATCCAGTCGGTCGGGGTGCGGGTGGACGTGGAGCGCGCCGCGGTGCGCATGATCGGGAGCGGCGAGGTGGACCGGGGCCAGCACGATGCCCCGGCCGACCGCGACGCGCTGTTCGGCTGCGCGATGCTGGTGCGCGCGGCGGCGTGGGAGCAGGTGGGGCCGCTCTGGGAGCCGTTCTTCAACTACGCCGAGGAGATCGACTGGTGCCTGCGTGCGCGCGAGCTCGGCTGGCGGCTGCGCTACATTCCGCAGGCGGCGGTGTGGCACCACACCAGCAGCAGCCTGGGGGCACACTCGCCGCTCAGGCAGTACCTGATCACGCGCAACATGCTCTACCTGCGCCGGCGCCACACGCGCGGCGGCTGGCGGGCGCGGGTCGGCCTGGCCCGCGCGCTGCTCTCGAACGGCCGGGTGATCGCCCGCTTCCTGCGGCTCGGCCAGCCCGCCCTGGCGCGCGCGACGGCGCTGGGGATGCTGGACTACTGGCTCGGGCGCACCGGCGACGCTCGCGCGCCGGACCTGAGCCTGCGGAGCTGATGCGATGCGCCCGTCGCTCACCATCCTGAGCCCGCTCGCGCTGCACCCGGCGCTCTCCGGCGGGGCGGCGCACATCCAGCGCACGGCGCTCCAGCTCGCCCGCTACTACGAGGTCTCGATCTACACCATCACCCCCGAGCCGGCTGGCGCTGCCTGGGGGCCGCTCTCGGAGCGCTGCAGGGAGCTACGCGCCTTCCGCCGCGGGCCGGTGGCCGGCAGCTGGCTCGACCCGCCGGCGGCGCGCATGGAGCGCTCCGCGGAGCTGGAGCGGCACCTGCGCTCGGCCTGGCGGCGCGACCCGCCGGATATCGTGCAGATCGAGTTCACGACCTTGGCCCACTACGCGCCGCTGGCCCGCGCCGCCGGCGCGCTGGCCGTCTGCACGGCGCACAACCTCGCGTTCCTGGCGCAGCTGCGGCGCGCCCGTCGCGAGCGCTCCCCGCTGCTGCGAGCCAGGCGCATGCTCGGGGCCCTCAGCATGTGGCGCTACGAGCTGCGGACGCTGCGCGCCTGCGACCTGGTGATCACTCTGAGCGAAGGCGATGCGAGCGCGCTGCGCCGCTGGGCGCCGGGGCTGCCGGTGGCGTGCGTCCCGCCCGGGATCGAGCTGGACCCAGTGGCGCGCAATCCCGTCGACGGTCTGGTGCTGTTCGTCGGCGGCTACCTGCACCCGCCGAACGTGGAGGGGGCGATCTGGCTGGCGCGCGAGGTGTGGCCGCTGGTGCGCGCCGCGCGGCCAGGGGCGCTGCTCGTCCTCGCAGGCCGGGACCCGCCGCCGCAGGTCCGGGCGCTCGCCGGGCACGACATCGAGGTGCCTGGGACGCTGCCGGATCTGGCGCCGCTCTACGAGCGGGCGAGCGTCGCCGCCGCGGCTGTGTTCTGGGGCGGCGGGGTGCGGATCAAGATCCTCGACGCGCTCGCCGCCGGCATCCCGGTGGTCAGCACCGCGGCCGCCGCCGATGGGCTGCCGCTGGTCCACGGCGAGAGCGCGCTGCTCGCCGAGACGCCTGAGGAGTTCGCGCGCGCGCTCGTGCTGCTGCTGAATGACGGGCGGCTGCGGGCGAGGATCGGCGCCGCCGGGCGGGCGATCGTGGCGCGCAGCCACGCCGCCGAGCGCAGCGGCCGGCTGCTGGCGGGGCTGTACGAGGGCGCGCGCGCCGGGCTCACACGCCGGTGAGGAGTCGCCGCGGATGGCTTCGCCGTGCTGAACCGCGCGGCGCCCGCGGAGGCCAGCTAGCCCCTGTCGAGGATCTCGCGCAGCTGTGGGTAGAGCGGGCTCGCGCGAAGCTGCGCGTCCGTCGCCTCGCCGCGGAACAGCAGGTCCGCCAGCGCCCGCCCCTCGCTCGCCAGGTGCCCCCGGCCCGCCACGGCGTCGCGGAAGGCGGTGTGCTTGAGCAGCAGCGCGGCCTCGTTGCGCGGGAGCAGCTTGCCGGCGAACAGATGGTGGGGCGGGCGCGGCGGCAGGTTGAGCTGGTCGCAGAGGGACAGGAGCTCCTGGTCGCGCTCCGCGCGGTAGAGCGGGTCGGCGGTCGGCTGGCCGCGATACAGGTCGCGGTAGTACCCGGGCGGGTAGCTGCCGACGCGCACGAGCATCTCGTTGATCCTCGCCCGGTGGCGCTCGTCGGGGATGTGCAGGTAGTCCCACACCACGAAGTCCGCGCCCGCGTCCGCCACCGCGCGCAGCGTCGCGTTCAGCAGCAGGTCGGTGTCGTTCACATACGGGGCGACCGGGAGCAGCGCCACGCCCACCGGCACGCCGGCGCGCTTCAGCTCGCTGATGGCGTTGAGGCGCAGCGCCGGCGCCGGGGCCTTGTCCTCCAGCTTCTCCGAGAGGTACGGGTCGATCGTGAGCAGGGTGAAGACCACCACTGCGAGGCTGCGCTCGTTGATCCGCTCCAGCAGCGCCAGGTCCTCGAGCACCGTGTGGCTCTTGGTCAGCACCAGGCACGGCTGGCCGGCGTCGGCCATGAGCCGCAGCACCTGGCGCGTGAGGCGGTAGGTGGCCTCGGCCGGCTGGTACGGGTCGCTGAGCGCCGTGATGCCCACCAGGTCGCCGCGGTCGATGGCCGTGAGCTCCTCGCTCACCCGATCGGGCAGGTCGATGGCGATGCGCACCGTCTCGTTGAACGGCCGGCTGCGGAAGGCCCATCCGTCGCAGTAGGGGCAGCCGAACTCGCAGCCATCGTAGATGGCCATCGTGTACGAGGAGAGGAAGTACTCGTTGATCGACGGGCGGCGCCGGCCGATCGCGGGGGCGCCGAGGCGATCTTCGATGTAGTAAGCCATAGCGTGTGCTTAACCTGGTGCCATTCAACGACACGCGCGGTCGCTCTGCGGGCCGCCCGTGTCAGCGCTCTGCGAGCCCTCCCCGCTATCCCTCCAGAGGGCGTGGGAGCGAGCCCGCCGCGCACGCCGCGTCACTGGCGGGAGCCGCGCAGCAGCTCGACGAGCTCGCCGTGGATCTGGCCGTTCGAGGCGATCAGGTGCTCGCTCCAGGGATTCCAGGGGCCGCCGCGCCAGTCCGTCACGCGGCCGCCGGCCTCGAGCACCAGCAGCGCGCCCGCGGCCGCGTCCCACGGGCTCAGCCGCAGCTCCCAGTGCGCGTCGAGCCTCCCCATCGCCACGTAGGCCAGGTCCAGCGCGGCGGCCCCGGCCCGGCGCACGCCCTGGGTGCGCGCCTGCAGCATGTCGAACTCGCGCAGGTTGTTCTCGCCGCCGGCGCTGTAGGTGTAGGGAAAGCCGGTGGAGACGAGCGACGCCGCCAGCGACGCGGTGCCCGAGACGCGCAGCGGCCGGCCGTTGCAGGTGGCGCCGCGCCCCCGCTCGGCGGCGAACAGCTCGTCGCGCAGCGGATCGTACACCACCCCGAGCGCCAGCTGGTCGCCGCGCAGCAGGCCGATCGAGACCGCGAAGAACGGGAAGCCGTGGGCGTAGTTGTTCGTCCCGTCCAGCGGGTCGATCAGCCAGCGGAACTCCGAGCCGCGCTCGGCGCCGCCGCCCTCCTCCGAGATTATCGTGTGATCCGGGAAGCGCTCGGCGAGGGCCTCGACGATCAGCGCCTCGCTCGCGCGGTCCACATCGGTGACAACTTCAAAGGCGCTCTTGAGCTCCACCGCGTGTGTGGAGCCAAGCCCATCCCGCAGCAGCGCGCCCGCCCGGCGCGCCAGCTCGGCCACGAAATTCAGCATCGATCCCCCACGGCGGGCGCCTCCGCCCGCCCTCCGCTCTTCGCTCAGCCGCCCCTGATTGTACCAGATCCGCGCCTCCGGGCTTCCCGGCCCTCCGACAGCGGTGCGAAGTCAGGCCGCCGCACCGCAGCCGAAGGGGAAGTCTCAGGCGAAGCAACGCCTCGCCACACCCCTTCAGCGGGCGCAGGCCGAGCCGCCGCGTCAGCCCGGCGATATTGACTGAACCGATGAGACGGGGTAAGGTGAAGCCGCGCGGCGCGAGTCAGCCGCGCTGTGGAACTAGGCGGGCCGCACGAACGTCGATCTGATGTGCGCGCCGCCGCGCCGGACCTGTGAGCAGGGGCGGCCGGCGCTGAGCAAGAAGCGAGTGGATCGGTAGCGGCGCGGGAGGATGAGCGGTGCCGCTCCCCGCGCGAGCGACCATCTGCACCTGTATCTGGAGAGCCCGATGAGGCAACCGCTGATCGTAACGATAATTCTGCTTGCCGCGCTGACGGCGTGCGGCCAGCAGCCGGCGGCAACTCCCGCCGGCTCGCCCACCGAGCCGCCAGCGGCGACGACGCCCGCCGCGCCGACGGCCGCGCCCGTGCCAACCGACGCGCCGGAGACGCCGGCCGATGCGTACCCTGTGCCGCCCGCCGGCCAGGCCTACCCGCAGCCCAGCACGCCCACGCCCGACCTCGGCTCCTCCGAGGGCGTCATGGCCGAGCTGCAGCGGCAGGCCCGCGAGCGGCTCGCGCAGCACCTGGGCGTCGACCCCGAGTCGCTGACGCTGCAGCAGAGCGAGTCCCAGGAGTGGCCCGACACCTCGCTCGGCTGCCCGGCGCCGGACGTCACCTACGCGCAGGTCATCATCCCCGGCTACCGGCTGACGTTCAGCGACGGCTCCGAGACCTACCTGGTCCACACGAGCCTCTCGGCGTCGCCCGGCGAGCCGCTCGTCTTCTGCGACGATGGGAGCCCGGTGAACCTCGGGCTGCCCGAGCCGACTCCGGTGATCGACGAGTCCTCGCGGCCCGCGGTGGACCGCGCGAAGGCCGACCTGGCGCAGTTCCTGAACATCAGCCCCGACGAGATCGAGGTGATCCAGGTGCAGCCGGTCGATTGGAACGACACGAGCCTGGGCTGCGCGCAGCCGGACACGACGTACCTGCAGGTGATCACGCCCGGCTATCAGGTGGTGCTGCGGGCGGCGGGGAACACCTACACCTACCACACGGACAGCGGCGCCAACGTGGTGCGCTGCACGACGCCAGGCTAGCTGCTTCACGCCCAGCCTGCTGGCTTCGGGAAACGCAGGCGTCAGCTCCTCCGGCGGGGAGGCTCGGAAGGCACAGCCCTTCCAGCTTCCCCGCCCTAGTCCACGCCGCTCTTAGGCATGCGCGTGCTGAACAGCAGCATCACCAGCGCCAGGGTGGCGCCGGCGCCCAGGCCAACCAGCGCCGCGACGAGCGCCGCGAGCGGCTGGTTGCCCTGGATGAGCGCGTAGCCCACCCGCCCCCCGTCGCCGCCGCGCAGCTGCGCCGCCAGCACGTAGGCGCCGGGCCGCAGGCCGCCGACGTCGAGCTCGATGCGCTGGTAGCTGATCCGGCCGCTGTCGAACGTCAGCTCCGCAGGCTCGGACGCCGGCGCGCCGCTCTGCGCCTCCGCGACTACCACAGACACCGCGCCGTCGCCGTAGGTGTTCTCGACCAGCAGGCGCCGCTCGGGCTGCGTCAGCGAGAAGCGCGCCGTGCTCTCCGGCGCATCCGGCCGCACCCAGACCTCGCCGCTCTGCACCTGTGCGCGCACCTGCTCGTGGAGCGAGACCGCCCCGACCGTCAGCAGCAGCGCGCCCGCCAGGGCGAAGATGAAGACACGTCGGGCGCGGGCGAGCTGTCCCCGCCGCGCGAACCAGTCGTCCGGCGAGGCCATCGCCGGCGCTGTGGCCTCGGGCACGGCCAGGCGCATCCACTTGCGCCAGGCGCGGTACCACCAGGACCAGTAGAGCCAGATCGCGCCCCCGACCGCGAGCGACATCACTGTGCCGACCAGCACCAGGTTCCACACGACCGGGCGCCGGGCGCCGAGCGACGGCAGGCTCTCCGAGTCGCCGCCGCCGCCGAAGAGCGCGCTGTCCGCGTTGATGAGCAGCAGCGCGATGATCGCCGTCGCGCTGAGGATCATGAGCGCAGCGCCGGCGACCTGCCCGTGCCACGGCGCGGGCAGCTGCTGGGCCAGGCGGTCGAGCCAGGAGAGCAGCACGCCGCCGGCGACCAGCGCGACCACGATCCAGCGCCAGCCCCAGAGAAACGACGGCAGCCGGCTCACGTCCTGGAGGACGGCGGCCCAGGCGGTGTCGCGGATCACCGGGATGCTGCTGTTGAAGGCGTACTGCCAGAGCGCGCCGATCCCCAGCATCACCACGAAGAAGAGCATCAGGGCGAGGGCGGCGCTGGCGCCGGCCAGCCCGCCTGCCATCAGGTACGGCCCGCGGCGGGTCGAATCGGTTGACACGGTTTGTCCATCCTCAAGCGGCAGAAGCCATTCCAACAGAACCCCACGTCTGCATGGTACACGAAGTGCGCGGTGGCCCTGCCCCGCGCCGCCGGGGCCCTTCTTCCAGCACTCTGGGGCAAAAAAAGAGGTCTGGAGAGCTTGCGTCCCTCCAGACCTCCCCGCGGGGCAGGTGCCGCAGCACCGCGCCGTGTTCGTCGTGTGTGCTACCCCAGCGCCTCGAGCAGCAGATCGCCCTCCTCCGGCGTGATGCGCCCCTCGGCGACCATGCGCAGGATCGCAGCGCGGCGCTCGTCCGGCGTGGCCTGCCGCTCCTCGGAGGCCTGCTCGGCCGCGGGCTCGTCAGGCGTGTGGCCGGGCTCGGAGTCGGCGCTCTGCGGCTCGGCCTGCTCCGCGCTGCCCATCTTGATCGTCACGCCGGTCGCAGGCTGCGGCGCCTCCGGTGACTGCGGCGGCTGCGGCGGCTGCGGCGGCTGAGGGGCGTGCGCCGGCGGGAGGCCCATCCCCTCGAGCGCCCGCTCGACCGCCTCCAGCGCCCCGACGATCCCCTCGCTCGCCGCGCGGCGCGCCTGCTCCTTCAGCCGCTCGATCCGCTCCGGGTCGAAGGCCCACTCGCGGTCGTTGATGCGCACCCGCACCCGCGGCCCCTTCTCGGCGTGGCGCCGCGCGCGCTCCTCGGCGCGGCGCATACGCTCCTCGGCCTCGCGCATGCGCTCCTCGACGCGCTCGCGGACGCGCTCGGCCCGGCGCTGGGCCTTCTCAGCCCACTCCCTGGCCTTCTCCTCGTCCCAGCTGCTGAAGCGCTGCTCCATGCGCCGGCCGAACTCCTCGCCCCAGCGCTCCATCTCCCGGCCGAACTCCTCGCCCCAGCGCTCCATCTCCCGACCGAACTCCTTTCCGAACAGCTCGCCCCAGCGCTCCATCTCTTTCCCGAAATGCTCCCATTGGCCCCAGCTGGCGCTCGTGCTGCGCGGCTCGCCGGCGCCGCGCAGGTGCAGGTCGCCGCCCACCATCAGCTCGAGCTGGGCCCGGCCCTCGCCGTAGACTGCGTTGAAGCCACCGCCGCCGGCCGCCATCATGCGCCCGCCGCTGACCTCGCCGCCCACGCTGGCGCGGATCGTCAGGTTCGGCTCGGCCGGAAGCTCGATCTCCGCATCCCCGCCCACGCTGACGCGCGTCACCGAGTCGGGCGGAAACGACGCCGACAGCCGCAGGTCGCCGCCGACGTTGCCGAGCTGCAGCGCCACGCCATCGGCGCGCACCTCCAGGTCGCCGGCCACGTTCACCAGGCCCACCGTGCCGCCGATCTCGCTCGCCTCGGCGTCGCCGCCCACGCTGCCGGCGCGCACGTCGCCGGCCACGTTGCGCACCTCGAGATCCCCGCCGATGTGCCCGGCCTGCACGCTCTGCGCGCCGACCACCTCGCAGTCGCCGCCGGCGCTGCCGCCGGAGACGTGCGCGCCCTCGCAGTCGCGCACCTCGACGTCCCCGCCGACGTTGCCGTAGCGGATCGCCTCGCGCACCCGGCGCGCCTCCAGGTCCCCGCCGACATCGCCGACGATCAGCGCCCCGGCCTCCTCCGCCTCCAGGTCGCCACCCACACGGTGCAGCTCAACCGAGCCGCTGCGCCGGATGCTGGCGTCGCCCTCGACCTTCTGCTCGACCAGCAGGTTGTCGGAGTCCTCGACCGTCAGGTCGCCCTGGACGACGCGCAGGCGCACGCCCGCGACGCGCCGCAGCTCCGCGTCGCCGTGGACGTGGTTCTCGACCTCCACCGCGCGCGCGCCCTCGATCTCCAGGTCGCCGTGCACCTGGCCCAGGCGCACATCGCCGTCCAGCGACTGGATGTGCGTGTCGCCGTGGGCCTGGCCGACCGTGACCCCCGCGATCCCGCTGATGGTCAGGTCGCCGTGGGCGTGCTCGGCCACCAGCTCCGCATCGCGCGGCAGGCGCAGCTGCGCCTCACCGCTGATCTGCAGGACCAGCGCCTCGCCGGACTGGCTCGCGTGCAGCTGGTCCTCCTCGGTCTCGACGGCGACCTGGCGCTCGTCCCAGCCGACGATCTCCAGGTCGCCCCCGCGGGAGTGCTCCACAATCACCCGCGGCCGCTCGCCTGCGGGAAACGTATGCATAGCCATCGTGTGTCTCCTTGTGTGCCGAACGCAAGCGCCCGTATCCGGTGGGCGAGTGCAGTTCGTCGGGCCACTGGCGGGCGTCACCGGGCGAGCGGGCTCGCCACGGCGAGACGCTGCCCGCCGCTACGATTCGACGAAGATCTCGATGCGCTCGTTCTCCTCGAGGTCGTGAAACTCGAACACTCTGCCGGTCTTGCCGCTCTCGATCGCGCGCAGGATCTGCTCGGCGGGCGTGTCGGCGATGCGCGGCAGCAGCTGAGCGCCGAGCTTGATGCCCATCCCGACCAGGCTGGCTGGGATGGTCACGTTGACCTTGTTCCGGTGCGTGTTGAGGTCGGTGACCAGCACGCGCAGCGAGCGCGGGGTCGGGTGGGCGCGCTCACGCGCCGCCTCACCGCCCATGGCCTCGAGCAGCCGCGCGCCCTCCTCGGCGCTCACCTGGCCGCTCTCGACCAGCCGCAGAATGCGCATACGCTCATCAGCTGTGGACATCGTGTGCTCCTATCTGGGCAGCAGGGTAGAGATGCTGAGCTCTGCTTGCCATCTCGGCGGCCATCGCGCGCATGCGTCCTGCCTGTCGCACGACATCCGCCTCGCTAGCCGCGGAGCAGGCGCATGGCCTCTTCGACGCTGATCTCCTTAGCGGCGAGCCGGTCCAGAATCGCGCGTCGGTCGGGCCGGCCGTCCTCGGGCGGCACGCCGTACCCCAGCGTTGCGATGACGTCGTCCAGGCGGCTGCGGGCAGTGTTGTAGGCGACCTTCAGGTCGCTGGCGACGCCGTTGATGTTGCCGCGGTTCTTGACCAGCAGCTCAACGAATTCGAGCTGCTCGCGCGACAGGCGCCCGAGGCGCCCGAGCGTGAAGCGCCCCTCGAGCGCGGTGTGGCACTCGCCGCACTCCATACGTGTGACGTGCAGCGGCCCGCCGCAGACCGGGCACGTAGTTAGAAGTGGGTGCATCGTGACTCTCCTCTCCATTCGGACACAGTTTCAGGCCGGTCGCTGAGGCGATGGTGCGTCGGCGGAGCGCGCCTCAGTTCGACATCATCGTGCGGGAGGTAGGCAGCCTGGCGAGAATGACGTTGTCTCTGTTCCGGCCGTAGCGCAGCAGGGCGGCGCCGAGGCGCATCAGGCCCAAGCCGATCAGGCCGGCCAGGCGGCGGTTGAGCGGTCGCCGGCGGCGCTGCTCCAACGCGCGGGCGGTAGCCGAGCGGGCGAGCAGCTCCTCGTGGCGCATATGCGCCAACGTTCCTTCACGATCCAGGAAGAACATCGCTCACCTCCTCGCCGCAGCTCAGTTCAGAGGCGCCGAGCGCGGGCTCGGCCGCCTCAGCTCGACGATCATCGCGCCATCGGTGCGCCCGTAGCGCAGCAGGTTCGCGCCCGTGGCCACCAGCGCCCGGCCGACCACCTGCGCAGCGCGCTGCGCCAGCGAAGCGCCCTTCGGCTCCGCCTCCCTCCCCAGCCGCCACTCGTCCGCCTCAGCGATCAGGGTCTGCAGGCGCTCTCGCGTCTCCCAGCCGTCCCGGTCCGGATATTGTAGCATCGTATTATCTCCTGGCTCGCACGAATTGCCATCAGCATTGCTATTTCATTGTCGTCGCGAGGGGGATATTATCATGGTCGATGCACGATGTCAAGAGTATCTTGGTAGTTATTGCCAATGACTTGGTAAAATACGTCAAAAGACTGAAGCCCGGCTCTCTGAACCGGGCTGCTCCTTGCCGGAGCGGCCGAGCGGACGGGCTGCGCCACGAACTGGCGTGCCCGTCGCCCTCGCGCTTGCCGGGAGGCGCGGAGGGTTTCAGGCTCTCTAAGGCTTTTTTCTGTGGGGAGGTGTGGAGGACTGCAGCCCGCCGCAGACTTTTTGCTCTGGGTGACGCAATCGCTGCAGAGCGACAAAAAGCATTGAGGGGAGGCATTGCCTCCCCTCAATCTTTCCGCTAGGGCGTGGGGCTTCGCCCCACCGCGTGCGTCGTGTTACTTGACCGGGCCGTCGAAGACCTGCTCGCCGCCGACGCGCACCTTGCGCAGCTGCTCGATGGCGCGGTGGCGGACGTTCTCCGGCAGCGGCGCGTAGCCGAGCCGCACGGTGGCGCCCTGCCCCTCGGTGAGGCTCCAGTAGAGGAAGTCGGTCAGCGCCTGCGCCTTCTCAACATCCGTGTAGGTCTGCTGGCGGATCAGGATGTAGGTGAACCCGGCGAGCGGGTACGCATTCTCGGCCTTGGCGTTGGCGATCGGCGTGCGCAGGTCGGCGGGCATCTCCGTCGACTCCGCGGCCGCCATCAGGCTCTCGGTCGTCGGCACGACGTAGTTGCCGGCAGCGTTCTTGATCGGCGGCAGCGGGAGCTTGTTCTCCAGCGCGAAGACCAGGTCGATGTAGCTGATCGCGCCCGGCGTCCACATGAGCTTGTTCATGACGCGCGAGTTGCTCGAGTAGCCCAGGCCGGTCGGCCACTGAACCCGGGTGCCGCTGCCGATCCGCGACTGCCACTCAGGGCTGACCGAGGACAGGTACTCAGACATCGTCAGCGAGTTGCGGGCGTTGTCGGAGCGATACAGCACCTTGATCGGGATCGAGGGCAGCGGCACACCGGGGTTGTCCGCAGCGATCGCCGGATCGTTCCAGCGCTTGATCTGCCCGAGGAAGATCCCCGCCAGCGTCGTGGGCGAGAAGCGCAGCGTTGTGTTCTCCGGCAGGTACGGCACGTTGTAGACCGGCACGACGCCGCCGATCACCATCGGGATGTGAAGCGTGTCGGGCGCCTCGTGGATGATGCGCTCGGTCGGCAGCGCGATGTCCAGGCCGCTGAAGTCGGCCTTATACTCGAGGAACTCAGCCACCGCCGCCGCCGTGCCGACGGAGTCATACTTGATCTCGGCGCTTGGGTTGACGTCTTTGTAGGCCCTGATCCACGCGTTGTAGAGCGGGGTTGGGGAGTTCACGCCAGCTCCCCTGACGCTGGCCGTCACAGGGCGCGGCGTCCAGGTCTGGTCCTGCGCCCGCGCTGGTATCGCCACCAGCGGCAGCAGGAGCCCGACGACAAGCGCGGCCAGGATTGTACGGATGGTGTAGGCGCGCATTGGTGTGATGTCCTCCTTTAGTGTCTTCGGCACAGCAATTCGGCTGCGGACAGCTCTGCTCTATCTTCCCACCGCTTAACGCTGCATCAGCGGGAGGTAGGACCAGTTGGTGACCACGGCCCAGCGTACTCGCGCCGGGGTCGGATCGACGTTGGTATCAGTGTCAACGGCCCGCACCCGGAACAGGTGGACGCCCAGCGACAGGCCCGTGTAGGTGACGGGGCTGGTGCACGGCGCGAACTCCTCATCGTCCAGGCTGCACTCGAAGGTGAGCGACCCAACCGGCGTCGCATCGTCGCTCCCCGTGAACTCGAACGTCGCCTCGGTGCTGTCGGTGAGCGGGGTCGGCCGGCCGGTGATCACAGTCTCCGGATTGGGCGAGGGCGGGGTGGGCGCGAGCGCGACGCCGCGGAAGGCGGTGTTGGGCGCAGCGGTCGCGATGACCGTCGGCTCGCCGGTGAAGATGCCGCCGTGCCCGCTGTTGTCGGTGATCATCACCAGCTCGCCGCCGCCGCCGGCGCCCGAGCCGCCCTTGCGCGTCGCGTAGAGCGTGACGCTCGTGTCGTTCACAACGCCGGTCAGCCCGCGGTACGAATCCGCTGGTAAGCCGACCGTCCCCAGCGCGATCCAGGTGCCGTTGATGAGCGAGAACTTGGTCAGGGCGCCGGGGCTGTCATTGGCGACGTACAGGGTGTCGATGCCCGGGACAAAGTCGCTGACATCGGCGAGGAAGAAGCCGAACGTGTTCGGCGAGTTGGCGTCGGTGAGGCCCGGCAGGCGGAAGATCGGCTGATCAGGGGTGGTTGGCAGGCCGATGCCAACTGCGTTCACGCCCTTGAACGTGTTGGTCCCGCGATCCGAGCTGACGTAGAGCTGCCCGTCGAAGATAGCCACCTGCCGAGTATTCGTCAGATCGGGGTTGAGCTGGGTCGAAGTGGTCGCCCCGATAGTCGTTGCGCGCACACCTCCCGCGGCGCCTGCGACCCACAGCCGGTTGCCATCGTCGCTAGTTGCACTGCGGGGGTTGTTCCCATCGGCGAAGTCTGTCAGCGCGGTCGTGGTATCGATGTTACCGTCGAAATCAACGCGCGCGACGACGCGAGGGAGGGCGGCGGAAGAGGTTCTCGACAACGAGGAGCCCGCGCGGGACGAATAGCCGGTGAGGAGCAGGTAGCGACCATCGGCGGAGCGGGAGAGCAGCCCTTCCGAGGTGGCAGTCCCACTGGCGAAGAATGCCCGATGCGGCCCGTTGGCCGTCGTCGGCAGCGGAATGCTTTGGACGAGCTGGCCAGTTGCAGGATTGTACTCATCGAGGAAGACCGGATTACCGGTGTTGACTAGCGGCCCGCTCCCATCCCCAACACGATAGACGACGATGTTGCCGGGCGTGAAGGGTGCCGCGAACGCTGGCCGCGCGGGCAACACGAAGCCAGCGCCCAGCACAAGAAGGAGTGCTGCGATAAGTAAGCGAAGCATGGGCATCTTGTGGGGCGCGTTCCGCAGTGACATGTTGTGGTCCTTTCCCCTCCTGATCAGGGGTCTTGCCAATTCCTACCTATGGACAACACGGGGACTGTCATTCATTTTCATCATGACACAGGCTAATTACAAAACCGCTAACAAGTGCTCCCCCGCAGATGAAAGTTGTTTCAGACCCTCTGCATCCCTCTGTTTTGCGCCGCGGTTGCCTACCACTGAGCACCACACGTGCCCATGAGCAGGCCGAATATATGTATTTCTCGTAATATTTGCCGGCAGCTACACACGCTGACCGGCCGCACATAGGCCATGGCCGCGACGCTGTGCTGTGGTTCGCCGCGAGCAACGGTGCCGCCGCTCGCCTCGGTGGGTCCGATGCTTCGCGGTGCGTCGGCTAGCCGCTGAGACTGTGGCTCTGGTGCAGCGCTCGAATGATCCTAATGATATGGCAGTATGCCGCTGGGCGCAATAAATGGATCACAGTATCTGTGGGGATTCGCTTGCTGATCCGATCGCCGCGCCCATGCGCGCCAGTATTGATACGCAGCGTCTATGGAGCCGCTGGGGCGCGGCCGATCGTCGAGCCGGCGGCATCGGGGCGGTCCCGCGTATAGCGCAGCGGGACCGCGATGATCGTGTACCTGCCAGCACCAGATCTGTGGGGAGTCGATGGCCGGGGCTACCATCGCTGTCGCCAACGATGATGCCACCTCCATCGAGATGGCCAGCGAGCTGCCGAGCGAGGAGGGGTATCTACCGAATCGCGCATGGGCGGCCACACGTCGCGCTGCCCGGCATTCGGAGTGCCCGGACAGCGGCATGAACGTGCTGGCGCCGCTGCAGAAGCTCAGGCGCGCTTGCCTCGCCCGGGGAAGCGGATGATCCGCTGGGCGGGCTGATCGTAGAAGGCTGCGAACGCCGGGCTGTAGCCGCACTCTGAGCAGACGGGGACGCCGCCCTGCGCCGCGAGGTGGATGGTCGAGCGGCGGCACTCATCGCACCGCTGCACGGTGCCGCGCAGGCCGTTCCAGCCGCTGTTCTTGAAAAGGTGCTTCATTGCCCTGCTCCTGTGCTATCGCGGACACAGCGATAGCATCTCAGAGCAGCGGCCAACCGAGAAGCCGCCCGGATGACAGGCGGCTTGCCGATTCATGACAGCCGGATGACATTGCTTCAGAAGCGCGGTGCGGGCGCGGCCGGCCCCAACGTGCGCGTTGTAGCGGCTAGATCTGGTAGCGGAGCAGCCCGCCCACGCCGCCGAGCTCGCGCAGCGTCTCGTGGCCCACGACGACCTCAACGGACGCGCTGGTGGTCGCCGCGAGCCGGACGAGCTCGTTGCGCTGCTCCTCGGAGAGCCCGGAGTCTGCGGCGAGCACCAACGTGTCCACTTGGCCGTTCTCGAGGGCGCGCCGGGTGCGCTTCATCCCCGACACGGCCAGCCCGCCGCCGCGCACGCCCTCGATCACGCGGTCGGCGATGCCGTGGTCCTGCTCGGCCTCGAGCTGGGCCAGGATGGGCGCCACCTCGCTCTGCACCTCGTCTCCGGGAGCGCGGATGTGGATGTGCAGCGTCTCATCGTGGAGCAGCTCCGCCATCTGCTGCGAGAGAGCGTCCTTGAGGAGCGGCACGGCCACATCGTTGCCGGCCAGGATCAGGCGCGTCGCGCCCTCGTGTCGCACGAGATTCTCGATCGCCTCGGCGGCGGATCGCGCGAACTCCTCGCGGTTGTTTTGGATGTGGCGCTGGAAGCGGGCCTGCGACCAGCCGCCGGCCTTGTGCTTGTGAAATTCGGCGTTGTCTTTGCGGTCCGGGCCGCCGACCTCGTTCATGAACCCGGAGCGGACCACGAACAGCCGCGCGGTGTTGCTGTCGACCACCGCGACCACCGCGGTCTCGAGGTCGTCCACAAGCCGCGCGAGCTGGTAGAGCTCGGGCCGCGGGCCGTAGGCGATCTGGGTTTCGAACGGCGCGCCCGATACGATCGTCTCGAACAGATTGCGCGGGCCGCAGGCGAACACCGCGAGCCCCTGCGCCTCGGTCGGGAAGTCGCTGGCGAGGTAGGCCTCGAGGCGCGCCACGTCGGCCTGCAGTGTGTCGATGTCCTCGCGCCGCTTCAGAGTGCGCTCGATGTCGCGCAGCCGGTCGCGCATCACGATTAGCGCGTCGCGCTGGCCCGGGCTTTCGCCGGACTGCTGCGGGCGCATGTCCAGGTAGGCGGTCAACACCCCTGCGCCGCCGCTCTCGAACTCGGCCAGGCGGCGTAGTAGCTCCTCGTTCATCTTCGTTCTCCCTCTTGGGCAAGGATTCGGCGGGGTGTTGCGCGCCTACGGTGGCGCGACATCGCCCACGGCCGCGAGCAGGCTCCGCAGCGGTTGAGCTAGGGCTCCTCGGCGTGCTCCTCGCCGTCCTGCTCCTCCTTTTTCTCGCGCTCGCGCTGGGCAGCCTCGCCGGCGTAGTCGCCCAGCGCGCCGATGCTTCCGCCCGCCGCCGCTCCGGCGATCCCGCCGATCAGGGCGCCGACGGGGCCGCCCATGGCGCCGATCGCGGCGCCAGTGGCAGCGCCGGCGAGCGTGCCGCCGCCTGTGCCGAGCTTGCTGCTCTCGGACCAGTACTCGCCGAAGGCGTCGTATGGCTCGGCGGAGGCCTCCGGCGGCGTCCAGCCCTCTTTCTGCCAGCTCTGCATGCGGGTCGGGATGTCGACCGCGCCGACATCGCGCAGGATGGCCTGGGACTCAGCCGCACGCTCATCGGCGATCTCGGCGCTCACCAGCGTCCCGCCGCGCCGCACGCCCTCGGCGTAGATCCGTGCGTCGGAGGCGGGGTCCACGACGCCCGGAGTCGCGCCGGTGGCGCCGCCGAGCACCGCGCCGGCCGCGGCCGTCAGGGGCGCGCCGAACACCAGCGCGGGCCCGAGCGCCGGCAGCGCCACCAAGCCAATGCCGGCGAGGAGGCCCAAGACGCCGCCCGTCGCTGCGCCTTCGGCGACTCGCATCTCCTGATCCTGGTCGGCGGCGCCGACCGCCGCGCGCCGCTCGTCGTGGGCGACGATCGTCAGCGCATCGGGTGGGACGCCGGCGTCGAGCAGACGCTGCGCCGCATCCTCCGCCTGCGCGCGGGTGTCGAAGAGGCCGAATATTCGGGTCATCGGTGTGCCTCCTGCTGCGAGCTTCCCGGCCGAACCCGGCCGCGCGAGGCTGCGGCAGCCGTGGATCGTCAAGTGGGGCTGGAGTGTGCAAGATATGTGCCGGTCGCGGCAGAGAGGTGCGGGCGGGCCGGCGGCTCTTCGCACCTGCCCGTAACAGGACTTACGCGGTGGACCGTCCTGCACCCAAGCGTGTTCCGCAGGCGCTTGTGCAGGCGCTCCGCCCTGCATCACCCGCGCCAGGGCCTGCGGCCTTGGACCCGCAAGGGAGCGCGTACGCCGCTCGTTTGCCCGTTGTCATACCCACGTGCACCGATGCTCGTGTCCCAAGCACAGACTGATGTACTTCAATGCCCAGTGTGGCTGAGACGAGCGGCTGGTGCGCTGAGGCATGACAACGGGCGGGCGACGGGAGGTGGCGCCGCTTGCGGGGATGGT
>CALJIC010000071.1 GCA_937974195.1 uncultured Roseiflexaceae bacterium
GCGCCGCCGTCGCCCGCCTCCAGGCCGAGCTCGACGCGCTGACGGGCGGGGCCGCGGCTGCGCCCGCTCCGGAAGCTGCCCAGCCGCCAGCCGCCGATGCGAGCGCCCCGACGGTGGCCGCGCCGGCGACCGATGTGGTCGACGCGCCCGAGCCGCCGGCCGAGGCCGCCGCGCCAGCCACGACGGACGCCAGCAGCCCGACCGACCAGACGATCGTCGCCGCCCCGGCGGAGCAGCCGGCGCCAGCCACCGCTTCGGCAGGGGCGCGGCTGATCATCGAGGAGAGCGGCCAGGAGGTGCTGCTGCCGACCGACCGGAGCGAGATCGTGATCGGGCGCGAGGACCCGATCAGCGGCATCCACCCCGAGGTGGACATGACCCCCCACGGCGGCGAGAGCGGCGGGGTCAGCCGGCAGCACGCCCGGCTCGCCCTGGTGGACGGCCAGTGGACGATCACCGACCTGAACAGCACCAACTACACCCGCGTGGACGGCGTCAAGCTGGACCCGAACGTGCCGATGCCGCTCAAGGACGGGGCGCGCATCCAGCTCGGCCGCGTGGCGGTCACGTTCCGCCTGTAGCGGGCCCGGCCCTCTGCTGTGAGACTCGCCCGGCAGAGAACGTGCGGCTGTCAGCGCCAGCGGCCTCGGTGCCAGCGTTGGCAGCCGCACTGCTGCCATCCAACCTCAACGCCCTAGAATCTAATGATCTGCCGGACGGCGTCGCCCGCGGCGAGCGCGTCGAAGCCGGCGTTGATCTCCTCCAGCGCAATGCTGCGCGTCACGAGCGCGTCGACTGGCAGGAGCCCGGCCTGGTACAGCCCGATCAGGCGCGGGATGTCGCGGCGCGGCACCGCCGAGCCCATGAACGAGCCCTTGAGCGTGCGCTCCTCCATGGTGATCGCCACGGCCGGGGCGCTGAACATCCGGCTCGGCCCAGGCAGCCCGACGGTGACGGTCGTGCCGCCGCGGCGTGTCGCCTGGTAGGCCTGGATCAGCACCTGCTCGCTGCCGACGACCTCGAAGGCGTAGTGCGCGCCGCCGCCGGTGAGATCGCGCACGGCCTCGACCGGGTCGACCTGCGAGGCGTTGACGGTGTGGGTCGCGCCGAGCTGCCGCGCGAGCGCCAGCTTGTGCTCGAGCCGGTCGACCACAACGATCGGGTGGGCCCCGGCGAGCCGCGCGCCCATCACGGCGCTCAGCCCGACGCCGCCGAGCCCCCAGACGGCGACGGAGGCGCCGGGCTCGACGCGCGCCGTGTTCACCACCGCGCCGACGCCGGTGATCACCGCGCAGCCGAACAGCGCCGCCTTCTCGAGCGGGAACGCGGGGTCGATCTTGATCAGCGACTCCTGCGCCGCGACGGTGTGGCGCGCGAACCCCGAGACTCCCAGGTGGTGGTACAGCGTGTCGCCGCGCCCGTTGTGGAAGTGGCGGCTGCCGTCGAGCAGGTAGCCCTCGCGGTTGGCCTCGGCCCCGCGCTCGCACAGCGTCGGCCGCCCGCCAGCGCAGTACTCGCAGCGCCCGCACATCGGCATGAAGGAGAAGACCACGTGGTCGCCGGGGCGCAGGTCGGTGACGCCCGGCCCCACCTCGCGGACAATGCCGGCGGCCTCGTGGCCCAGGACCATCGGCAAGGGGCGCGGGCGCGAGCCGTCGATCACCGAGAGGTCCGAGTGACACAGCCCGGCGCTCACCAGCTCGACGAGCGCCTCGCCGGCGCCCGGGCCATCGAGCTCGACCTCCTCGATGACGAGCGGGCGCGACTGCGCGTAGGGGGTCGGGCGCCCCAGCTCATACAGCACAGCGGCATGGGTCTTCACAGCTCTCTCCTTACACAACAGGAGTTACGCGGCGGCCTCACCCCCGCGCCCTTTGGAGGAGTTTGGGATGGCTTCGCCTCCTTGGAGGAGCGCAGGCTCTCCTCACCTCCCCATCAGGAGGGCGTTCGGCGGTGACTGCTGCTATTATACGCGCGACGGCAGCCATAGCGGGCGCGGGAGGGCCCGGCCGCGCGACGACGCGGCGCTCCAGGCGATGGTCACATTTGTGAAGAACAAAGCGCTGCCGCTGCTGCGGCTCACCGCGCAGGGCTGGAACGAGGACGGCTGCGCCGACATGGCCGCGGCGCTCGCGTACTACGCGCTGTTCTCGCTCTTCCCGCTGCTGCTGATCGTGCTCAGCGTGATCGGCTTCATCGCCGGCCCGACGTCGAACGTCACGTCGGTGATCCTGGTGATCACGCGCGAGAGCCTGCCGCCGCGCGCCTACGAGCTGGTGTCCGAGACGCTGGCGACGCTGCGGGAGACGCGCAGCCAGCTCGGGCTGATCGGCTTTGTGAGCCTGCTGTTCGGCGCCAGCGGCTTCTTCGGGGCGCTCGACCGCAGCATGGACAAGATCTGGGGCGTCACGAGGGCGCAGCAGGAGAACCCCAAGCTGCTGGGGAGGATCTGGGGGGCGCTCGGGCCGCGGCTGGTGTCCTTCGCGCTGGTGCTCGGGTGCGTCCTGCTCGTGGTGGCATCGCTGATCGCCACCCTGGTGACCGAGGTGCTGTTCGCGGCCACCCGCAACCTGAGCGGCCTGATCGGGCTGATCAAGATCGACGACGTGGTGCTCCTCCAGGCCATCCAGACGGCCGTCTCGTTCCTGGTGCTGGCGCTGGTGCTGGCGCTGATCTACCGCGTGCTGCCGTCGGCGCGGGTCCGCTTCGGCGACGTCTGGATCGGCGCGCTTGTGACGACCGCGCTGCTGCTCGTGCTGCAGCGGCTGGTGATCGGCGGCATCGTCAACCTCGGCGGCAGCTACGAGGGGTACGGCGCGATCGGCGCGGTGCTGCTGCTGATGTTCTGGATCTCGCTCTCGACACAGCTGCTGCTGCTGGGCGCCGAGCTGTCGTGGGCCTACGCGACGCTGTTCGGCAGCCGCAGGGGCCAGGCGCAGCCTGAAGACCCTGCGCCGGAAGCCGCGGACGCGGACCCCGCGCCGGAGGCCGCGGACGAAGAGGACGGGCCGCGCCCGGACGCCGCGCAGGACCGCACAGCGGCCGCAGCCGGCATCGGGGTGATCGTCGGCGCGCTCGGCGCTGTGGCGCTGAGCATCGCCGCGCTGGCGCTCGGCGCGCTGCGGGTGCTGCGCGCGCTGCGCCGACTGTGAGGAGCAATGGTCGAGATCCGACCCTGGCTGTACGTGGGAAGCTACCGGGAGAGCATGGACGAGCACTTGCTGGCGCTGTACCAGATCGACGCCGTGCTGCAGCTCGCCGCGCCCCGGCCGTCGCCCGGCTGCGAGACGCTGGTGCTGCACGTCGAGGACGGCGAGCCGCTGGCGGCTGAGACGCTGCGGCGCGGCGTTCAGTTCGCCGCCGCGGCGCTGCGGGCGGAGCGGCGCTGCCTGATCGCGTGCGGCGCCGGGATCAGCCGCTCGGTGGTGTTCGCCACCGCAGCGCTGTGGGAGCTGGAGCGCCTGCCGCTGCTCACGGCGGCGGCCGAGGTCAAGCGCGCACACGCCGACGCCGTGTTCCACCCGGTGCTGTGGGATTCGCTGGTCAGCTACACCGGCGAGGATGTCTCGTTCCGCGACGTGCTGCTGCTCGGGCTCTAGCGCGGCAGGTCCTATGGCTCTGCACGAAACCTTCCGCCGGCGGCCGGGCCGGCGCTGGCATATCACTCAGGTGAACGGCGGGCGCATGGCCGTGACCGAGGACGGGCTGCGGATCGCGGTGGCCGGGGCGCGGGCGCGGGCCTACGCGAACGCCCAGCTCGACGACTACACCGGCCTGCCCCGCGACCGCTTCCCGTGGCGGCCGCCGCTGCGGATCACCGTCCGGGCGCGCTTCTCGGGGCCGATCGCCGGCACCGCCGGCTTCGGGCTGTGGAACAGCCCGATCTCCCCGCTCGGAAGCGTGTGGCCGGTGCTGCCGGCGTCGCTGTGGTTCTTCTACGCCGCGCCGCCGGCCGACATGCCGCTGGCGCTGGGCGTGCCGGGGAACGGCTGGAAGGCGGCCTGCCTGGACGCCCGCGTGCCCGAGGCGCTGGCCTGGGCGCCGCTCACGCCGGCGGTGCTGCTGCTCAACAACCTGCCGCCGGTCTACCGGCGGCTGTGGCCGATGGTGCAGCGCGCCCTGCGCGTCGCCGAGGCGCCGCTGGAGCCGCCGGACGAGACCTGGCGGACCTACACGATCGAGTGGCGCCGGGACTGCGCGCGCTTCACCGTCGACGGGCGGGTGGTGCTCGAGACCGACCGGCCGCCGGTCGGGCCGCTCGGCTTCGTGGCCTGGGTCGACAACCAGTGGCTGGTGGCGACGCCGACCGGCCGCTTCGGCTGGGGCCTGCACGCTGTGGCCCGGCCGCAGTGGATGGACCTCGACGTGCTGCGGATCGAGCCGCTCGACCGCTGATGCGGGCCGCGACACATTGTGGTACGATCAGGCGGCGGGGCAGACGCCGCGCGAAGTGATGCAGGCCGCGGATGAGCAGCGGCGGGCGCTTCTGCGGCGCCGCGCGGGGGTGAGCCATATGGCGATCGAGTGGCCGAGCACGCTGGAGGAGGCGCAGGCGCTTCAGGAGCAGCTGCGCGCCCAAGTGATCACCGACGATGACTTCGGCGAGGTGCGGACGGTGGCCGGCGTGGACGCCGGGTACGAGGACGAGGGCCGCACCGCGCGGGCGGTGGTGGTCGTGCTGGCGTACCCCTCGCTCGAGCCGCTGGACTACAGCGTGGCGCGGCGCCCGGCGACCTTCCCCTACGTGCCGGGGTTCCTGTCGTTCCGCGAGGGGCCGGCGGTGATCGCCGCGCTCGAAGGGCTGCGCGCCGCACCGGACCTGCTGATCTGCGACGGGCAGGGGATCGCCCACCCGCGCCGGCTGGGGATCGCCAGCCATATCGGCGTGGTCACCGGGCTGCCGGCGATCGGCTGCGCCAAGTCCATCCTCGTCGGCAGGCACGACCCGGTGCCGGACGAGCGCGGCGCGTGGGTGCCGCTGGTGCACCGCGGCGAGCAGATCGGGGCCGCGCTGCGCACGCGCCAGGGCGTCAAGCCGGTGTTCATCTCGGTCGGCCACCGCGTCTCGCTCCCGCGCGCCATTCAGATCGTTATGTCGTGTACAACGAAATACCGGCTGCCGGAGCCGACGCGCACGGCGGACGGGCTGGCGTCGCACGGGCGGATCCCGGCGATCCGCGGGCGGCAGGCGGCTGACCGCGGCCCGGAGGCCCGCGCGAAGCAGCGCGGCGAGACGCCCGACGACGCAGGAGGCGCGGCGGACGAGCAGCAGACATCGATGTTCTGATCGTTCAGGTGCGACTGCCAGGAAGAGAGACCATGACATCCTCGCACACCAGCGTCTACCCGCGGCTGCGCCCGATCGACGCGCGCCCCGTCGCGTACGGCGGCGTGCTCTCCTACATCCTGCGCGACCCGCTGCGCCTCTCGGAGCAGTGCGTGGTCGTGGCCCGGGAGCTGGCGCCGGCGCTCCTGATCTGCGACGGGACGACGCACCGGCGCGAGATGCAGGCCGAGCTGCGGGCGCGCTTCGGGCTCCACATCAGCGAAGACGTGCTCGACGACCTGCTGGCGGCGCTGGACGAGGCGCTGCTGCTGGACAACGAGCGCTTCGGGGAGGCGCGGCGGCGCGCGGTGGAGGAGTACCGGGCCGCGCCCGCGCGAACGCCGCTGCTGGCGGGCCAGGCCTACCCGGCCGACGCCGACGAGCTGAGCGAGCTGCTGGACGGCTTCATCGATGCGGCGGCCGGGGATGTCGCGGCTGCCGAGACGGGGCGCGGCGTGTACAGCCCGCACATCGACTACGAGCGCGGCGGCCATGTCTACGCGCGGGTATGGCGGCGGGCGGAGCGGCTGGCGCGCGAGGCGGAGCTGGTGCTGCTGATCGGGACCGACCACTACGGCCCGGAGCAGCTCTCGCTCACGCGCCAGAACTACGCCACCCCGTACGGCATCCTGCCGACCGACCAGGAGGCGGTGGATGCGGTCGTCGAGGCGCTGGGCGAAGAGGCGGCGTTCGCCGGCGAGCTGTTCCACCGCGGCGAGCACTCGCTCGAGCTGGTGGCCGTCTGGCTGCAGCACATGCGCGATCGGGAGCCGGTGCCGGTGGTGCCGGTGCTGGCCGGGTCGTTCGCGCGCTTCGTGCAGGGCGAGGCGCGGCCGGAGGATGACCGGTCGCTGCGGGCGCTGACCGATGTGCTGCGGAGCCTCGCGGCCAAACGGCGGACGCTGATCATCGCGTCGGGCGACCTGTCGCACGTCGGGCCGGCCTTCGGCGGGCCGCCGCTCGGTGAGGCGGACAAGGAGCGGCTGCGGGCCGAGGACGGCGCGGTGCTGGCGCAGCTGGGGAAGGGCGACGCCGGCGGCTTCTTCGACACGATCGCGGCGATGGGCGACCGGAACAACATCTGCGGGCTGCCGCCGGGATACCTCACGCTGCGCGTGCTGGGCGGCGGCGCGGGCGAGGTCGTCGGCTACGACCAGTGCCCGGCGGACGAGCAGGGGACCTCGGTGGTCTCCGTGGCGGGCGCGGTCTTCGGCTAGCCCGACAGAGATCTGAGAGAGGGCGCGGAGCGCAGACGCGCGCCCTGCGCACCAGGAGGAATACGCAGAGGCTATGAAGGCGATACGAATCCACGAGTTCGGCGGAGTCGACGTGCTGCGCTACGAGGAGCTGCCGGAGCCGGAGCCGGGGCCCGGGGAGGCGCGCGTGCGGCTGGAGGCGGCCGGGGTGAACTTCATCGACATCTACCACCGCACCGGGCAGTACAAGGGGGCGCTGCCGCTGACGCTCGGGCAGGAGGGCGCGGGGGTGGTGGAGGCCGTCGGGCCGGGGGTGACCGGCGTGCGGCCGGGCGACCGGGTGGCGTTCGCGTCGGTGCAGGGGGCGTACGCGGAGCAGGCGCTGGTGCCGGCGGACCGCCTGGTGCCAGTGCCGGACGACGTGGACACGCGCGATGCGTGCGCGGTGATGCTGCAGGGCCTGACCGCCCACTACCTGGCCTACAGCAGCTACGCGCTGCGCCCGGGCGACACCGCGCTCGTGCACGCGGCGGCCGGCGGGCTGGGGCTGCTGCTGGTGCAGATCGCGCGCAGGCGCGGGGCGCGCGTGATCGGCACCGTCTCGACCGAGGAGAAGGCGCGGCTGGCGCGCGAGGCCGGGGCCGACGAGGTGATCCGCTACACCGAGGAGGACTTCGTCGAGGCGACGCGGCGCATCACCGGCGGGCGGGGCGTGGATGTGGTGTACGACTCGGTGGGCAAGACGACCTTCGACGGGAGCCTGGCCTGCCTGCGGCCGCGCGGCGTGCTCGTGCTGTGCGGCCAGTCGAGCGGCGCGGTGCCGCCGCTGGACCCGCAGCGGCTGAACGCCGGCGGCTCGCTGTTCCTGACCCGGCCGACGCTGGCGCACCACATCGCCACCCGCGACGAACTGCTGATGCGGGCGGGCGACCTGTTCCGCTGGATGCGGCGCGGCGAGCTGCGCGTGCGCATCGACCGCACCTTCCCGCTCGAGCAGGCCGGGGCGGCGCACCAGGCGCTGGAGAGCCGCGCGACGCAGGGCAAGCTGCTGCTCATCCCGTAGCGCCGCCGGGCCTGTCGGTGTCGTCGAGGCAGCACAAGGCGGCGACGGGGTGACAGGGTGACCGCGTTCACATGAGGTGATGGAGAGGCGATCAAGCCAGTACGCGATTGCAGGTCGCCCGCCGGCGCTCCGGCGCCCAGCTGACTACCCTTCAGCAGTGGGAGGGGTTCAGCGGCACACAAGGCAGAAGGTCTTTTTGGAGGAGTGCATTCCTCCAAAAAGACCTTCTTTGCGTGGCCTGGGCTTGTGGAGGACCTGCGGTCCCCCACACCTCCCGACGGAGCGCCTGCGCGTGCCGCAGGGCGACCGCGTAAGCCCCGTCAGCTGAGGAGAGGCGCCTCGCCCTGCGAAATCACACCCTACGGCGCCCTGGCAAAGCGCATCGTCCCGCTATCGAATTTCAGCTCCAGGATCAGATCGCTGCCGTCGAAGAGATATCCGCCGATGTTCTGCAGCCCGCGCAGAAAGGCCTCGGCCTGTGAGTCCGGCGGACACGCCGCCCGGGTGCTGGCCCCGAACGCCAGCGTCAGGCTGCTGCCGGCCAGATCGTAGGTGCCCGTGACCCGGTTACAGTCGGCCTGGACGGCGATGGTGCCGTCCGCGTTGAGCTGGAGCGTGTAGCGGGCGGGATCGGCGGCGACGATCAGCGTGTCGTCGTTCATGAGTGTGGACTGCCAGAGCCAAATGGGGCCGACCAGGGATGTGGACGGGACCGGCGGGGCCGTCGGCGTCGCGGTGGCGGCAGGCTCAGGCACCTGGATCTGGGTCACAAGACCATCGAAGGTGCTGCCGTTGGTCGCCCGCAGCACCCAGAAGCCGCGATAGGTGCCGGGCGCCGTTGGGGCGCGCAGCGGCACGCTTATGTCGACCTGAGCGCCAGGCTCGGTGTTGGGCACCGGGACGCTCGCCGGCCCGCCCATCTGGTCACCGCGGGCAAACACGAGGGTGTAGCTCTCCCAGTAGCACGTGCCGTCGTTGCGGACGCGCCAGATGCGCTCGAAGCGCGCGCCGGGCTGGAGCGCCGTGTCGTTCGGCACGGCCACATCGCGGATGAAGGTGGCGCGCAGCGTGCAGCCGCCCGGCCCCGGCCCGGCGGTTGGCGTGGGCGGCGCGGGCGTCGGCGTGGCGGGCGGCGTCTGGTACTGCTCGAGAATCTCGGCGCCCAGGCGGCCGAACAGCACGTCGAAGGGCGCCTGGTTCTGCGGGTGGTGCTCGAAGCGCGCCCGCTCGAACCACTGCGTCAGGAGCATCTGCCCGTTGGGGGCCAGCTCGATCTGCGGCGGGGAGAGCGGCATGCCGAACAGCCCCAGACTCTCCTCGAAGCTCACGCCGGGGACGCCGAAATCCAGCCCGTAGCGGCGGTACGCCTGCCAGAACAGGCCACAGACGCTCTGGCCGGTCTCGGGGAAGAAGTGGCAGTCGGAGCGGTTGCGGGTGGCCTCATCGGCCCGCGGGAACGTGAACCAGTCGCGGCCCTGCTGCTGGAGCCGGATGTCGCCGGCGCGGCCGATCTGCACGTCGTAGGGCGGCTGGTTCTCCGGGTGCAGCTCGAGGCGGTGGCGCTCGAACCACTGCGCCTGAAACGTCCCCTCGCGGGTCGTCTCGGCCCGCTGTGGGGTGATCGGGAAGCCGAAGACCGGCAGGCCGCCGTTCCGCTCCCAGAAGACACGAATGCGCCCGCTGATGCACTGGCCGGTTTCGGGGAAGCAGCGCTGGCCCGTCTGGGCATCGGCATGGGTTCCCAGCATCAGCGATGCCAGGGCGATGACGGGCGCCACGCAGAGCAGGCTCAGCAGGCGCCAGCGTCGATGATGAAACAGCATGTCGCTCCTCGCTGGCTTAGCGCATTCTGAAGGCTGCGATGATCGCCATCACCCCGCCAACCACCGCGATGGCGCCGAAGACGAACGGCAGAGCGAGGGCGCTGACGAGCGGCTGCGAGAGCAGCATCAGGCTGAGGATGATGGCGACGATGCCCAGGATGGTCTCGACCCAGCCGCCGCCGCGCAGGCCGTGGATGATCCGCACGGCGCCGTAGAAGAGGCCGCTGACGGCGACGAAGATCACGAACAGCGTCGGCAGCATGATCGTGCTGAGCACCGGCTGCCCGAGCACCACCAGCCCAGCCCAGATGCCGAGCACGCCGCTCAGCACCTTCCAGCCGAGGTTGCGACGGTCGCTGAGGAGCCCCACCAGGTCGAGCACCCCGGAGACGAGCCACGAGGCGCCGATGAAGACGACGATCGCCATCGTCGTGGCCACCGGGTTGAACAGCAGCAGCAGGCCGAGGATCAGCGTGACGATGCCCTGGATGAGCAAGAGCCACCAGGGGGCGTCGCTCTGGGCGCGCACCGAGCCGATCGATGTGGACGCGGATGTTGCCATTGCAAACCGTTCCTTTCTTGTTGGGCGCGCCGCGGCGCCCAGGGTCGCCAGCACCAACTCGTCCGGGTAGGCGGCAGGCATGGGCCGGCGGCATCGCTGCGGGTGACGAGCCAGGACGTCAGTAGCGCAGGATCAGCGCGATGCGGCTGTGGACGGCGAGCGTCCCGTCATCGACGAAGACGACGCGGCCCTTCCGGGCCACCACCACCTCGATCACCTCGTCCACGGCGTCGTCGAGGGCGGTCTCGCCAGCGCCGGCAGCCTGGCCGCCTAGCCGCAGGAAGCCGCGCTCGTCGACGGTGGCGGGCTCGTGATATCCCTCCTCGACCACCAGGGTTGCGCCCCGGCCCTCCCTGGCGCAGCGCCAGACCTCCCCGAGCGTCGAGGCGCAGCGCTGCGCCCCCACCGCCGCCTCCAGCTCGCCGAAGATGGCGAGGCGGCGGGCGGCGAGGCTCGCGCGCACCAGCGGCCACACCAGCCGCCCAAGCTCATGGGCCGAGCTCTGATCGTGGCTGCCAGTGAGCGTGGTGATGATCTGATCCTCGTGGTAGGTGACCTCGCGGAAGAAGGCCTGCCAGCGGTCGACGCCGACCAGCACCACCGGCAGCGGGTCGGCGGCGAGGTACATGCCGAGCGCCTTGTCCACAATGCGGAAGAACAGGCGCGCCTGGTCGTCGCGGACGCGCGAGCGATTGACGCCGACGCCACCGGGCAGGCGCGTTTTCCCGCCCGGGCCGGTGTGGGTGAGCGGGAAGGGCGAGTTGACAGTGATCTCTTCGAGATCATCGCGGACAGCCTCGAAGAGCCGGGTCGGCTGTTCGGACAGGGCGAGCACCCAGTAGCGCGGCGAGCGGTTCAGCACATAGATGAGATCGCGGGTGAAGAAGTTCTCGCCGACGATCACCCGCTCCGGCAGCGTAAAGGGCACACGGTAGACCCGTGCGACGTCGGCGCTGACGAAGAGCGCCAGGCCGTCGAGGTGATAGCGCGAGTCGATCGACTCGGCGATCTGCTCGAGGGCCCGCAGCACCGCCGCAGCCGCGCGCTGATCGGGTGCGCCAGCCAGCCGCTCGTCCGCCTGCCGCAGCAGGTTCTTCAGCCGGATCGAGTCCTGGCGGTTATCGGGCGCGGTGCGGTGGGTGGGCAGGGTGATCGACAGGCACGGGTGGCCGCGAGCAGACGCCAGCCGTAGGATGTCTTGTCGATTCATCGTGAGCCTTCACCATTGGCGATGGGAACCGTGGCGCGTAGCGCCTATTGATACGCGGTGGCCTTGCCCCCGCACCTCCTGGAGGGTTTGGGGAGGCCGGCAGCCTCAACACCTCCCTGCCCGGAGGCCCGCAGGCCCCCCTACGCCATCTGCCGCAGGGGCGGCGGGCGAAGGGCCGTCTGGCGCCGTGAGCGTGTGATAGCGATTATTGCCGAGAGCGCCGGCCCGGGGAAGGTACGGAGTCAGGCAAGAAATGGCGAGGAAGCGCAAGAGCGCCGCCTGCCGCTGTGGCGCCGGAAGATTCGGAGCGAGCCTCGCACTTTCTCGCGAAACCTTGCCCGAATCCCAATCTTCCGCCCCGCCCATTCGTGGCGTATGTTCTGAGATGCCGAATGTGGAGACAACACGCCGTACGCCCTTACTGATGTGGCCGAAGGAGCCAGGCTGATGATGGGTCTTCCGTCGACGCCGCCCATCGCCGAGCCAGTGCGCGCCAGCCGCCTCTGGATAGCGATGTGCGCGCTCGCCTGCCTGCTGATCGTGCTTGGCGCGCTGGCGATCAGCTCACTGGTCATCACTGCGCTGGCATTCGTGTTCGTCCTCGGCTGGCTGCTGATCGGGGGCGGCGCGCTGCAGATCGCCGGCGGCCTCCTATTCCGCCGGTTCGGCATCCACCGCGCGGAGATCCTGTTCGGCCTGCTGAGCGTAGTGCTCGGCATCGTCCTGCTGCGGGCGCCGGTGGTCAGCGGCAGCCTGATCGGGCTGGTCGTCGTCGGCGGGCTGATCCTCGACGCCGTGTCGGGCGGCCTGCTGGCGCTGCAGGAGCGGCACCCCGGCTGGCGCTGGCTGCTGCTGATCGGGCTGATCGGCCTGGCCTTCGGCGTCAGCATTCTGCTCAACCCCAGGCTGCTGCTCGCGGCGCTGGGGTTCCTGGTGGGGATCAATCTGCTGATGCACGGCACGGTTCTGCTGCTCGCCGCGCTCGAGGTACGGAGGCTGGCCAGTAACAAGGCTCGTGTGAGCGAGATGATATGACGACACAGAGCGTATCAACGGCCAACACCGGCGTGGAGGCGCGGGACCCGTGGCTGCCGATGATCGTCATCGCCCTCGCCCAGATCCTGCTGTCGTTCAACATCAGCGCGCTGCCCGTCTCGATCGGTGCGATCGTGGACGAGTTCAACACCACGCCGGCCAGCGTCAGCACGGCTCTGGTGGTGTACTCGCTGGTGGTGGCCGGGTTCGTCATGCTCGGCGCCAAGCTCGGCCGGCTGCTGGGCTCGCGGCTGATGTTCCAGGTCGGGGTGGCGGTGTTCGGCGTGGCGATGGGCGCGATGGCCTTCAGCACCAGCGACCGCGCGATGATCCAGGTGCAGGGGATCGCGGGCCTGGCGGCCGTGATCGTGGTGCCGAGCCTGGTGGTGCTGATCGCCAGCCACTACCGGGGCGCGCAGCAGGCGCAGGCGCTCGGCTACCTCGGGGCGGCGCAGGCCTCGGCCGGCGTGCTGGCGTTTCTGATCGTCGGCACCCTCGGGACGCTTGCGGGCTGGCGCATCCCCTTCGGGCTGCTGGTCTTCCTGGCGATCGCCATCCTCATCCTGAGCTTCCGGCTCAGGCCAGTTGAGCGCCAGCCCGGCGTCGGGATCGACGGGGTCGGCGCGGTGCTGGCGGCCGCGAGCGTGATGCTGATCAGCTTCGGCTTCAACTCCCTCAACGACTGGGGCCTGGTGCTGCGCCGGCCCGGCGCGCCGTTCGACATCCTGGGCCTCTCCCCCGCGCCGCTGCTGATCGTCCTCGGCATCTTCCTCGGCCAGGCCTTCTTCACCTGGTCGAACATGCGCCAGCGGCTGGACATGCCCACGCTGATCGATCTGCGGGTGCTCGACTCGGTCAAGGAGCGGGCCGCGACCTTCGCGCTGCTGATCATCGGCGGGCTCGGCCCGGCGGTGAACTTCCTGATCCCGCTGTACATCCAGATCGTGCAGGGCCGCAGCGGCCTGCAGACGGCGGTGGCGGTCATCCCCTACTCGCTGGCGATCTTCGTCGGCACCGCGTTCAGCGTGCGCCTGTTCGACCGGGTGTCCTCGCGGTGGCTCGGCCGCATCGGCTTCGTGGTGGTGGCGGCCGGGCTGACACTGCTGGCGTTCACCGTCTCGAACGACTGGGGCACGCCCGCGGTTATCTTCAGCCTGCTCGTGCTCGGCCTCGGCGAGGGCGCGCTGCTGACGCTGGTGTTCACGGTGCTGGTCTCGGCCTCGCCCAAGGAGCTGGCCGGCGATGTGGGGGCGCTGCGCGGCACGGTCAACAACCTCTCCACGGCGGTGGGCACGGCGGTGGCGGGCGCGCTGGCGATCGGCATCCTGAGCCTCAACATCACCAGCAGCGTGCAGAACAACCCGGCCATCCCGCCCGCGCTGCTCCAGCAGGTGAATCTCGACAACGTCAACTTTGTGAGCAACGACCAGCTGGACGAGCTGCTGGCCCAGACCACGGCCACGCCGGAGCAGCAGGCGGAGGCGGTGCGGATCAACGAGGCGGCGCGCCTGCGCGCGCTCAAGATGTCGTTCCTGATCCTGGCGGGCGTGGCGCTGCTTGCGGTCCTCCCCGCCAGCGGGCTGCCGAACTACGCCCCGAGCGAGGTGCCGAGCGAGGCGGCGCCCCAGCCTGAGCCGAAGGGCCGCGGGAAGAAGACAGCGCCCGCATAGGGCGTATCGATCAGGGGAGGAGGGAAACCATGGCACCGTCGAGCGACGCCGCGCGCACCTACGCGCGTCAGCACGTGCAGCGCTTCCGCCGTGAGCTGCACGAGCTCCTCCGCATCCCCAGCGTCAGCGGCGACCCGGCGTACGCCGACGACATCCGCCGCGCCGCGGAGTGGCTGGCGGAACACCTGCGGGCCCTCGGCCTCGAGAGCGCCGCCGTCATGCCAACGGCCGGCTACCCGGTGGTCTACGCCGAGTGGCTGGGCGCTGGGCCGGACCGGCCGACGGTGCTGGTGTACGGCCACTACGATGTGGTGCCCGCCGAGCTCGAGGACGGCTGGAACACACCGCCGTTCGAGCCGGTCGAGAAGGACGGCAAGATCTACGCGCGCGGCGCGACGGATGACAAGGGCCAGCTGTTCATCCACGTCAAGGCGCTCGAGTCCTACCTCGAGAGCGGCGGCGCGCCGGTGAACGTGAAGTTTCTGCTCGAGGGCGAGGAGGAGGTCTCCTCCCCCAACCTGACGCCCTTCATCAAGGAGCACCTGGATCTGCTCAGGGCCGACGTGTGCGTGATCAGCGACTCGTCGATGCGCGCGATCGAGGAGCCGGCGATCACCCACAGCCTGCGCGGCATGACGTATGTCGAGGTCGAGGTGCGCGGGCCGACAGACGACCTGCACAGCGGCTTCTGGGGCGGGGCGGCGCACAACCCGGCGCTGGCGCTGGTCGAGATCCTCGCCAGGCTCTACAACTCCGACAACACCATCGCCGTGCCGGGCTTCTACGACGATGTGGTGCCGCTGACAGCGGCGGAGCGCGAGATGATCGCGAAGAACCCGCTCAGCGAGGAGCAGTTCCGGGAGGCCACGGGGGTGCCCGCCACCTGGGGCGACGCGAACTACAGCATCCGCGAGCGCGTCTCGGCGCGCCCGACGCTGGACATCAACGGCATGTGGAGCGGCTACACCGGCCCCGGCCCCAAGACGATCATCCCGGCCAGGGCCGGCGCGAAGCTGAGCTCGCGCCTGGTGGGCAACCAGGACCCGCACAAGATCTACCAGCTGCTCAAGCAGTACATCGAGTCGGTCACGCCGCCGACCGTGCACGTCGAGGTCCGGCTGGTGACGACCGGCAAGCCGGCGCTGATCCCGTTCGACCTGCCGGAGATGCAGGCGGCGGCGCGCGCCTACGAGCGCGGCTGGGGCCACACGCCGGTCTTCACGCGCGGCGGCGGCAGCATCCCGGTCGTCGCGGACATCGCCGACCTGATGCGCGTGCCGGTGGTGATGATGGGGTACGGGCTGGACAGCGACGGCCTGCACGCGCCGAACGAGCACTATCACATCGCGATGTTCGAGCGGGGCATCGAGACCGCGATCGTCTACCTCGAGGAGCTGGCGCGCCTGTAGGATGCGCAGGAGGCCTATCCGAACAGCTCGGCGCCACCGGCGAGCGCACCCCCGGCGCCCCTCGCGCCAGCCCTGCTCCGCAGCGGAGCGAGGCCGGGAGTGAGGCCCCGGGGTGGCGTCCGCAGAGAGGAACTATACCTCATGCCCGCACAGTTCGACTCTGAGCTCGAAGAGCGCCTGGTGCGCTACTGCCGCATCGACACCCAGTCCGACGCCTCGTCACCGACGTCGCCGAGCACCCAGAAGCAGTACGATCTGCTGCGGCCGCTCGCCGCCGAGCTGCAGGAGCTCGGCGCGCAGGATGTGCACCTGACGGCGTACGGCGCGCTGATCGGCACCATCCCGGCGACGGTGCAGGCCGACGCGCCCACCGTTGCGTTCCTGGCGCATGTGGACACGGCGCCGCAGTTCAACGCAACCGGCGTGAAGCCGATCGTCCACCGCAGCTACGACGGCGGCGACATCGTCCTGCCGGACGACCCGAGCCAGGTACTGTCGCCCAGACACCTCCCCTACCTGGCCGGCAAGGTCGGCGAGGATATCGTCACCGCCAGCGGCACCACCCTGCTCGGCGCGGACGACAAGGCGGGCGTCGCGATCATCATGACGATGGCCCGCCACCTTCTGCAGAACCCCGGCATCCCGCACGGCCCGCTGCGGGTGTGCTTCACGCCGGACGAGGAGATCGGCCGCGGCGTCCACCCGGACCTGCCGGACGACCTCCAGGCCGACGTCGGCTACACGCTGGACGGAGCGGCGCGCGGCGAGATCGTCTACGAGACCTTCTCGGCCGACGCGGCGACGGTGCGCGTCCAGGGCGTGGCGATCCACGCCGGGTGGGCCAAGGACAGGCTAGTCAACGCGCTGCACCTGGCGGCCAAGATCATCGATACGCTGCCGCACGTCACGCTGACGCCCGAGACGACCGACGGGCGCCAGGGGTTCATCCACATCCATCAGATGAGCGGCGGCGCGGCAGATGTGGAGCTCCAGTTCATCCTGCGCGACTTCGAGCTCGACGGGCTGCAGGCGCACGGTGAGCTGCTCCAGCAGGTCTGTGCGGCGATCCAGGCAGGCGAGCCGCGTGCCCAGATCACCTGCGCCATCACGAGCCAGTACCGGAACATGCGCTACTGGCTGGAGCAGGACATGCGCCCGGTGGAGCTGGCGCGCGAGGCCTGCCGCCAGATTGGCGTCGAGCCCTTCTCGACGCCGGTGCGCGGCGGCACCGATGGCTCGCGGCTGACGGAGATGGGCGTGCCCACGCCCAATCTCTTCACCGGGATGCAGGAGATCCACGGGCCGCTGGAGTGGGTCAGCATCCAGGACATGGCGCGCGCCACCGAGATGTGTCTCGCGCTGGCCAGCCTGTGGGCTGGGGCGCACAAGGGAGCGAAGCCGGAGCGAGGGCCACAGGCCGAGGCCGGCTCAGCCGCCCCGGTGGATTGGGTCGGCTGAGCTGCCGCATAGCGCCACTGCCGCGGAGAAGTGTGGAGGGCGCACGGCCCTCCACGAACCTTTTTCCGGCCGCTCTGCCCCCCGCCACTGCGAGCTGGTCACGAGCCGGCTCGCCGAGCGCCGGAGGAGTTACGCGCGGTAGGACAGCCTGAGGAGACAGCTATGGCAACCGAGGCGATCGAAGCGCAGCAGAAGCAGGGCGGGGGCTTTTTCGAGTGGATCGAGCGGGTGGGCAACCGGGTGCCGCACCCGGTGCTCATGTTCCTGTACCTGATTATCGCCGTCATCGTATTGTCCCACATCCTGTACCTGTTCGGCGTCAGCGTGACCGACGAGGTGGTGACGCCGGTGCCGAGGGAGCAGCTCGCACAGCTCCAGGGCGCGCTGGGCGGCACGATCGTGCCCTACAACCCCTACACCAGCGAGATCGTCGAGCTGCCTGATTTCGTCGTCCAGACGCAGACGATCCCGATCCGCAGCCTCCTGACGTCCGAGGGGCTCCGCCACATCTTCACCTCGTTCCAGCCAAACTTCACCGGCTTCGCCGTGCTGGGCGTGCTCTTCCTCGCCATCCTCGGCGCGGGCGTGGCCGAGCAGGCCGGCCTGATGAACGCGCTCATCCGCAAGATGGTGGCGGTGACGCCGGCCGGCTGGCTGACATTCGCAATGATCCTGATCGGCGTGATCTCATCGATCGCCTCGGACGCCGGCTACCTGATCCTCATCCCGCTGGCCGCGGCGGCCTTCGCCAGCGTCGGGCGGCACCCGCTGGCCGGGCTGGCCGCCGCCTACGCCGGCGTGGCGGCCGTGTTCACGGTAAACTTCATCCCGACGCCGATCGACGCGATGCTGACCGAGATCACCAACGAGGCGATCGTGCTGGCCGCCGGCCAGCCGATCACGCTCGGCGCGAACCTGATCTGGAACGCCGCCTCCGCGCTCCTGATGACGATCGTCGCGACAGCTGTGACCAGCCGGATCATCGAGCCGCGCCTGGGCGCGTGGGACCCGGCGCAGGGCGACGCGAGCGCGGCCTCGGGCGGCCCCGAGATATCGGCCGATCTGGAGGCGCGCGGGCTGCGGTGGGCGCTGTTCGCCTTCCTGGGCCTGCTGGCGCTGGTTCTGCTGCTCACGGTGATCCCCGGCGCGCCGCTGCGCAGCCCCGAGGGCCAGACCAGCGGCAACGCGCCGATCATGGACTCGCTGCTGTTCCTGATCACGCTGTTCTTCCTGGTGGCGGGCATCGCTTTTGGCAGAGCGGTGGGGACGATCACGAGCAGCGCGGATGTGATCGGGTTTATCACCAAAACCTTCCAGGGCCTGGGCGGCATGGTGCTGATGTTCCTGGCGATCAGCCAGTTCATCGCGCTCTTCAACTACAGCAACATGCCGACGGTGATCGCCGTGAACCTGGCCGAGCTGCTCCAGCAGGTCAACATCGGCGCGCTGCCGCTGCTGATCCTGATGACGCTCGTCATCGTACTGCTGGACTTCATCATGCCGGGCTCGGTGCCGAAGTGGGCGATCTTCGCGCCGATCTTCG
>CALJIC010000072.1 GCA_937974195.1 uncultured Roseiflexaceae bacterium
TGGTGGGCTGCAATGTCCAGTTGGGCTGAGACAAGCAGTCGGTGGGATGGAATGCAACGGACAATGCGGTTCGGACGTGCGGCTGGTGTGCTGAGGCATGACAACGGGCGGGCTACGGGAGGCGGCACCCCTTGCGGGGATGGTTCGGAAGGGGCTGCACAGCCCCTTCCGGCGGGGGAGAGCGCGAGAGGGGTCGCAACCCCTCTCGCCCTCAAGCACACTCTGACCGCACCGCGTTAGGCGAGGCGCTCTTCGAGCGCCAGCGCGCGCGCCTGCGAATCGAGCGGCTCGGCCCAATCGACCTGGTAGGAGTACACCCAGGCGAGCGAGCGCGGGTCGGCGAAGCGCTTGAGGAAGAACGGCAGCAGCAGGTCGCGCAGGAAGCGCGCGACCGGGCCGGAGGCCGCCTTGTTGCTGCCGCGCTCGCGCGAGAAGCGGACCACGCGCTCCACCCGCTCGCGCCGCAGCCGCTCGAAGGCCACGAAGGCATCCTCGAGCCGCGGGATGTCCCGCACGCACTTCGCCAGCACGATCGCGTCCTCGAGGGCCAGCGACGCGCCCTGCCCGGCGCTCGGCGAGGTCGCGTGCACGGCGTCGCCGATCAGGACGACGCGACCGGCGTGCCAGCGCGGCAGGCTCGGGATCTCATAGATCGGGTAGCGCCCGATCGGCCCCTCGGTGGCGCGGATGATATCCTGGATGAACGGCTGGTCGCCGCGGTGGAGCTCCAGCATCCGCCGCTGCCACTCGTCGTGCGCGATCGCCTCCAGCTCGGAGCGGCGCGGCTCGCCCGGGTAGGCCAGGTTGTTGAACCAGTAGATCTCGCCGTCCGGCTTCACCAGGTAGCCGAAGAAGGCCCGCTTGCCGAAGATGAAGTGCTGGGTGTCGGGCGTCGGCTGCATGCCGGCGCCGCGCGAGAAGCCGCCCGAGCTCACCAGGCCGGTGTAGACCGGCTTGGGTGCGCTGGGGTCGACGATCTGGCGCGTGCGCGAGTGGATGCCGTCGCTGCCGACCAGGAAGTCGCCCGTCGCCCGCGTGCCGTCGGCGAAGATCGCTGTGACCCGCCCGCTCTCCTGCACGATGCCGGTGAGCTGCTTGCCGAACGCGATCGGGATGCCCTGGCGCTGGGCTGCGTCGCGCAGGATGCGGTGCAGCGCGCCGCGCTTGATGATCACGCTCACCTCGCCCTGCCCCTCGGCGGCCCCGTTGCGCACCGCGCCCAGGCGTTTGCCGCTGCCGCTCCACATCACCATGTGCGGGGCGGCGAAGCCCTGTGCGGCGACCTCCGTGTGCAGGCCGAGCGTCTTCAGCACGCCCAGGCCGTTCGAGGCCATGTTCAGGAAGAGGCCGTTGTAGTCATCGGGCGCCGGCTGCGCCTCGAAGATCTCGGCCTCGATCCCGGCGCGCTTGAGGAACATGGCGGCCGCCGGGCCGGCGATGCCGCTGCCGATGATCAGCGCCTTCTTGGTCGTCATCTTGCGCAATCCTCCTTTTTGGTTTAGACTTTAGATGTTCGAAAGAGTTGAATGTCAAATATCTTGATGATCAAGATATTCGGAGTATAAATCACTATGGACGAGCTGTCAAGACCCCTGGGAGATCCGGCGGTCGACCCGATCGTCGAGCTGGTCGGGTTCCGCCTGAGCACGGCCACGGTGCTGTACCACGCGGCGGTGGCGGAGCGGCTGGGCGTGGGCGTCACGGACGTGAAGTGCTACAGCATCCTGCGCCAGACCGGGCCGATCACGGCCGGCGAGCTCGGCGAGCGCGTCGGGCTGACGACCGGAGCGATCACCGCGGCGATCGACCGGCTGGAGCGGGCGGGCCTGGTGCGCCGCACCCGCACGCCGAGCGACCGGCGGCGGGTGGTCATCGAGCTGCTGAGCAACCCCGAGATCGAGCGCGCGCTGCAGGAGCTGTACGCGCCGCTGGGGCGCGCGGTCGCGGGGCTGCTGGAGAAGTACAGCGAGCGCGAGCGCGCCCTGATCCTCGAGTTCCTCACCGGCGCGATCCAGATCCTGGAGGCGGAGACGGCGCGGCTGCGCCCGAGCTGACCCGAGGCGCTCTGGCCGCTTCGTCGCGCCAGCGGTCCCGCGGGAGGAGCGCGGCGGTCCACAGGCCCCGCGCTGTGCTATACTCGCTGGTGCACCAGCGACGTGAGATAGAGCGCAGCGGGAGGCGTTCCATGGCAGCGGCGTGGCCGGTCACCGCGTGGGTCGAAGCCCAGCGCGGGCGGGTTGGCTTCGCGCTGCAGATCTTCCCGATAGGGCTACAGGCGCACCGAGGTTACTTGACGCAGGCCCACCGGGGCTGCTTCCCGCAGGGAGGTTCGGAAGGCCGCAGGCGCACCAGGGCTGCTTGCCGCGGGGGGCGGAGGGCCGCAGGCGCACCGGGTCTTGCTGGTCGCGGGGGGCGGAGGGCCGCAGACGCACTGGGTCTTGCTGGTCGCGGGGAGGTTCGGAGGGCTGCAGGCGCACCAGGGCTGCTTGCCGCGGGGGGCGGAGGGCCGCAGGCGCGCCGGGGCTGCTTCCCGCGGGGAGGTTCGGAGGGCCGCAGGCCCTCCGAGGAACTTTATATTTCCCGCCGCTCTGCGGCTGCACAGCAGCCGCAGAGCGGCGCAAAAGACAGATGGAAGCCTCCTATTCCCCACCAGGGGGTGCGGGGGCCGGGCCACCGCAAAACACATGAGAGCGTGAGGAGGAAGTGGATGCTGCGAACGACATGGGCGCTGATCTGCGCGCTCGCGCTGGCGGTGCACGCGCTGGCGCCGCATCCGGCCCGCGCCCAGGCCGCCGTGGACGAGCGCTTTCGGGTCTACTACGCGCGCTACCAGGGCGAGCGGATCCTCGGCCCGCCGATCAGCGGGCTGGTCGAGGTCGCCGGCGTGCCGGCGCAGTACTTCGAGAAGGCGCGCCTAGAGGATCACCGCGCCGAGTTCGGCGACTCGACCTGGGGGTTCATGTTCGGCCTGCTCACCGTCGAGCTCATGCAGCGCGCGCCGCAGCTCCGCGTGAGCGAGACCCCGGTGACCTACGGGCAGCTGGCCGCGCGCCACGGCGCCGATGCGCGCGTCGCCCCGCCGGTCGGGTTCCGCGGCGGCGTCCAGGCCGTCCAGGGCGGCGTCTTCGTCCCGTACGACTCGCGGCTCCAGCCGGCGTCGGGCTACGTGGTGCCGCCGTTCTTCTGGAGCTACATGAACCGCGCCGACCTGTTCCCGAACGGCTGGCTGCACGCCTTCGGCCTGCCGATCACCAGCGCCTTCCAGACCACGGCGGTGAAGGGCGGCCAGCAGCGGACGATCACCATGCAGGCGTTCGAGCGCACGGTGCTGACCTACGACCCGCTGAACCCGGCCGCGTGGCAGGTGGAGCGGGCCAACATCGGCCGCGACGCCCTCCAGACGCCCAGCCAGCCGCAGCCCTCGCCGGCGATCACCGTGCCGGCGGCGGGCGAGACGGTGGCGCTGCCGCTGCACATCGAGGCGCGCGTCGGGCAGCCGGGCACGCAGGTGACCGCCGTGCTGCGCTGGGCCGACGGCACCACGCTGAGCGGCCCCATCGCCGTTCTGGCCGACCCCGACGAGCCCGGCGCCCCGGGCTGGGTGGTGGGCAGCCTGGACTGGCTGAACGAGAGCCAGCCGCCGATCCCGGCGACCCCGGAGGCGACGCTGGAGCTGCGCGACGCCGCGGGCAGGGTGCTGGCCAGCCAGCCGGTCAGGGCGCTCAGCTACGGCATGCCGGGCACGCGCGGGGTGGACCTCTACTTCCTGCTCGGCGAGGAGCTCACCGCCCAGCGGCGCCTGGTGGCGGAGACGCCGGCGATCGGCACCGCGGCGCTGCGCGAGCTGCTGTGGGGGCCGGGGCCGCGCAACTTCGCCGGCTTCACCACCGCCATCCCCACGCCGCAGGAGGTGCTGAACTACCCCGGCCGCGAGCCGTCGTGGGGGCCGCGGGTGCGGCTGCTCAGCCTGGTGATCGAGAACGGGGTGGCCACGGCGAACTTCTCGCCGGAGCTGCGCGCCTACGGCGGCGGCTCGGCGCGCGTCCAGCAGATCCGCGCGCAGATCACGCGCACGCTCACCCAGTTTCCGACGGTGCGCGAGGTGCGCATCGCGATCGACGGGCAGATGCAGGGGGTGCTCGAGCCGTGAGCGCGGCGAAGGCCTGGAGGGCCCGCGGGTGACGGTTCGTGACGGGATGAGGAGGTGACTTCCCTGACCTGGTGACGGGGTGAGGGGGTGACGGGGTGACCCTTGACACCCGAAACCCGTGCCGCACCACAAACCATCTTGCCACCCCGTCACCTTGTCACCGTGTCACCCCGTCACTGTGTCACCCCCTCACCCCGTCAGGGCTGGACCTAGGATCGCTGGCCGACCTCGCGCGCCTGGCCCTCGATCTGCCTGGGCTGATCGCCGCCGATGATCTGGATGCGGCGCGGGCGCGCCTCTTCGGCCTTCGGCATCGTCACCGTCAGCACGCCGTTCCTCAGCTCGCAGGAGACCTGGTCCGGGTTGATGCTGCTGGGCAGGGTGATCATGCGCTGGAACCGCCCCGCGCGGCGCTCGCGGTAGTGGTAGCGCTCGCCTTTGCGCTCCTCCTCCTTTCTCACCTCGCCCTGGATGCGCAGCTGGTTGCCCTGCACCGAGACGTCGATGTCCTCGGGCCTCACGCCCGGCATCGCCGCCTCGAGGATAAACTGGTCATCGGTCTCGCGCAGGTCGATCGGCAGGTCCATTCGCCCCCAGCCCGACGTGGCTGTCAGGCTGGGCCGCACGAAGCTCTCTTCGAACAGCCGGTTCATCGCCTCGCGTAGCGACATCATCTCGCCGAATGGATCCCAGCGGTCGATTGCCATCGCTTTCCTCCTTTCGTCAGTGTCTGTGGCACGTGCAGTGCCGCACACAACGTGTTGCGGAGGCGCAGCAATAACACTACACCGCCTGCGTGCGCTCCCCGGCGGCGAGGTGCCGCCGGAACCAGTCGCGCGCCAGCCGCGCGACCTCCTCGAGCGCGCCGGGCTCCTCGAACAGGTGCGTCGCGCCGGGGACGACCTCCAGCCGCTTCTCGCAGCGCAGCTGGCCCAGCGCCTCCATATTCATGCGTAGCACCGGCGTGTCGCGCTCGCCGACGATCAGCAGCGTGGGCGCCCTGACGCGCGGCAGCGCGGGCCCCGCGAGGTCCGGCCGCCCGCCGCGGGACACGACGGCGCCCACGGCCTCCGGGCGCTCCGCCGCCGCGACGAGCGCCGCCCCGCCGCCGGTGCTGGCGCCGAAGTAGCCGATCGGCAGGCCGCGCGTGTCCGGCTG
>CALJIC010000073.1 GCA_937974195.1 uncultured Roseiflexaceae bacterium
CTGCGGCCCTGGACCCGCAAGGGAACGCGTACGCTGCTGGTCAGCACGTTGTCATGCCCACCTCCACCGATGCCCGTGCCCCAGGCACAGACTGATGGGCTGCAATGCCCAGTTTGGCTGAGACGGGCGAGCGACGGGAGGTGGTGCCGCTCGCCCTGAAGCACGCTGTGACCGCACTGCGTACCTCCTGTTATGAACGCGGCGTAGCGCGGCCGCGCCGCCCGCCTCCCCGACCCCACCCCGCCGCAGAGCGGCGGAAGACGGGCGTCCGGGGAGGCTTCGCTTTTCCAAACTCCTCTGGGCCGCGCGGCACCCGCTGGCCCGTTGAGAACCGTTGCTTCCGCTAGGCGATGGCGGCGGATCCGAAAATTACTCCCTGCGGTCCTCTCCTGGCCCCGTGAGCGGCACGGGACTTGCACGGGATAACGGGTGGCGGCGACGCCAAAGATCGCGCGCCGCTGAGAACGCGACGAAAGGAGAGACCAATGGACCGGACACGCAGGTATGTGATCGGTATCGCGCTCGCGCTTTCGATGGCGCTCGCCGCATGTGGCGGCGCCGGCACCGGCACGGGCACAGATGATGGCACCGGCACGGGCACGGGCGTGGACGCGCCGACGATGACCGGCGGTGACACCGGCACGGGCCTCGACGGCGATACCGGCACGGATATGGAGCTGACTCCGGAGACTCCGTAGTCGTGCGCCGGAGCAACGGCGCGTAGCTAGCGCGAGCGGAGTGGCACGCATCTTGCCGCTCCGCTCGCCATGTGAATGGCGCTGTCTCCAGATCCCCGCAGGGTGGCGCGAGAACAGGAGGACGGAAGCGTGGAAGAAGCCGACGTCGACCTCTTTGCCAGGCGGGTCGCGAGCATGCGCGAGCGGGTCAGCCAGCTGTTTCGGGACGCTCAGTCTGGCGCTACATCGGATCTGCTGACGCTCGCTTTCGATGAGCTGCAGGGCGCTCTCGACGAGCTGCAGTTCGCCGAGGCGGCGCTGCGCGCGCAGAGCCAGCAGCAGCTCATCTCCGAGGAGGCGCTCGAGACCGAGCGCCGCTACTACTGCGACCTCTTCGAGCGCGCGCCGGTCGGCTACCTGGTGACCAGCAGCGATGGTACAATTCGCCAGGCCAACCGTCCGGCCTCCGAGCTCCTGGGCGTGCCAGCCCGCCAGCTGATCGGGCGGTCGCTCGCGCTCTTCGTCCCCGAGGGGAGCCGGCGCAAGTTCCGGGCCCGCATCAGCCAGCTGGGCTGCAAGGATACGCCGGATGAGTGGATCCTGCAGCTTCAGCCGTGGGAGGGGCAGCCGTTCGACGCGCTACTGCTGGCGGCGCCCGCGCGCGACACCGGCGGGCGGGTCGCGTCGCTGCGCTGGCTCATCCACAGGCCGAGCGCGGCTCTCCTGAGCCATGCTGCGGGCGAGCACAGCGACACCGTGGAGCTCGAGCGGCGCAACGCGCAGCTGGCGGCCGAGCTCGAGGACCTGCGCGCCCAGATCCGCGCGCTGGCTCATCGGGCCGACGAGGCTGCGCTGCAGGCGCGTGAAGTCGGTGGGCCAGTTTAGGATCCGCATCTTAGCTTCAGAGGAGTTCACACGATGAGACGTGCGCTCTGCGCGGCGCTGCTGGCACTCGCGCTGCTGGCCTCCGGCTGCGGCCCGGATCGCATGGGCGGCCAGGGTGGGAGCTCGCCGATCGAGCCGACCTTGTTCCCGGCCGGGAGCTTCGCGGCGGGCGGGGAGCAGTCCCACTCCGGCGCCGAGTCCGAGTAGCGCGACGGGCTCTCCGAAGCGGAGGCCAGGCCGACCACGTAGGTCGCTAGAGAACTGGGGAGGCGCCACGGCGCCTCCCCAGCACTTGTTTCTGGCACAGTTCTTGCATAGCACAGGAGCGACGCGGTTGCCTCGCCTTCGCACCCCTTGGAAGCGTCCGTGGCAGGCTAGCGGCCCTCCACGCCTTCCCGCGGAGCGCATACGCGGAAAACCCGAACAGCGACCGTGTAAGCCCTGGCATTGAGGGATGCCGACGGCGTCGCACCCACGGCCAACACGTTCTGCTCGACGGCCGCTACGGAACCACTATGACTCACGACATCCTGATCGTTGACGATGAGATCGAAATTGTACGGCTGATCGCAGAGGTGTTGGCTGATGAAGGATACGCGGTACGCGTAGCCCACGACGGCCCAAGCGCGCTGAAAGCCGTGATGGACGCTAGCCCCGCGCTGGTCCTGCTCGACTACTGGATGCCGGGGATGAACGGCGCAGATGTCCTGGTGCAGCTGCGCGGCGGCGGCATGCGCCATCTGCCGGTCGTCCTGATGAGCGCCGGGTCGCGCGCCGATATGGCGGAGCGGTCCGGCGCAGACGGCTTCCTCGCCAAGCCCTTCGATATCACCGCGCTGCTCGAGTGCGTCGAGCAGTACGCCTCGCCGGACGCGTCGAGCAGCGTTGTCGGCGGGTGTTGATCGCGCCTCTCGCCCTGTCACCGCGGCGCGGCGTGCTGCGGCTGGTTGTTGTTCGCGGCGGCCGCGCGGTCGTTGAGGGCTGTCAGCAGCGACGGCGCCAGCGGTGAGGCGCTCTCCCACCCCCGGCGGATGATGTTCCCCTCCGCGCCCGCCGGGCTCGGCAGCGCCCGCGCCACCACTTCCATGAAAGCCGCCACTAGATCGGGAAACAGCCCGCTCGCGCCCGTCAGCACGCGCGCGGGCAGCGTGAGCGTGAGCGACGGGTCGCCGCGGCGGCACGCGTCGAGGATCGCCGCGGCTGCGGCGCGCGCGTCGATCGACAGCAGCGGCAGCGAGTCGAAGATCGCGAACCAGGCGAACTCCTGCTCGTGCCGGCCCTTGAACATCGCCTGCAGGTGCGAGCCTGTCCGCATCAGGCCCGGGCAGACGGTGGTGACGCGGATGTTGTCCGCGGCCAGCTCGGCGCGCAGGCCGTCCGAGAAGCCGACCAGCGCGAACTTGCTGGTGCTGTAGGGCACGAGGTGGGGCGCGGCGACCTGGCCGGCGAACGACGCGATGTTGACGATCCGCCCGCCGCCCTGCCGGCGCATGTGCGCCGCCGCCGCCAGCGAGGTGTGCACCGGCCCCCACAGGTGGACGTCGAGCGCGTCTCGGAAGTCGTCGACCGTCATGTGCGCCAGCGGGCCGAACTGGATCACGCCGGCGTTGTTGATCAGCACGTCGATGCGCCCGAACTGCTCGACCACGTGCTCGACCGCGCGGCGCGCCTCCTCGGGCCGGCGCACGTCCCCCTGGATCGCCAGCACCCGCGCGCCGCGCGCGCTCAGCTCCTGCCCCGCCTGCTCGATATCCTCCAGCCCACGCGCCATGATCGCCAGGCGTGCGCCCTGGTCCGCCAGCATGCGCGCCATCACCAGCCCCAGCCCGCGCGAGCCGCCGGTGATCAGCACCGCCTTGCCGGCGAAGCGGAACGGTGGCTGTCTGCGGCGGCCCGCGGCGAGCGCGGCCCCGGCGCCCAGCGCGGCGAGGGCCAGGGTGTTTCTCCAGTTCATTGTTCTCTCCTCGGCCGTGGCCGGCGGCGGCTGCTACGGCATATTTCTTGCGTTTATACAGATCAGAATGCTATTGAGACAGAGTTCCGGAGTTGAGCCGTTGCTCCGAGGAAGGAAGAGCGATGACAGGACGAATGGTGCACTACTCAGCCTCCCGCACGCAGTATGTGCCGGCATCCCTCCCGAAGCCCGCGGATGTGCTGGTAGTAGATGATGAAGTCGAGATTGCGACCTTCGTTGCCGAGGTGCTGCGCGACGAGGGGTACGGCGTGCGGGTCGCGCACGACGGCGCGAGCGCGCTGGTGGAGATCCTCCGGCGCCCGCCGTCGCTCATTCTGCTCGACGTGGCGATGCCGGTCATGGTCGGCGAGGAGCTGATCCGCCACCTGCGCCGCGTCGGGCTCGGCCACCTGCCGGTGATCATCATGACCGCCGCCCTCAACCCGGAGACGTACCGGGCGCACGGCGTGCGGGAGGTGCTGCCGAAGCCGTTCGATATCGAGACGCTGCTTGCCGCTGTTCGCCGCCACCTGCTGGCGCCCGATCAGGCGCCGGGTTAGATAGCCGCGGCGTGCAGCGCTGTAGTCGTGGAGAGCCAGTCGGCCCTCCACGACTTTTTTGTCACAAGACAGGACTTACGCGGTGGTTCGTCCTGCACCCGGTTTGTTCCGCAGGCGCTCGTGCGGGCGCTCCGCCCTGCACCCGGGCAGGAGGGCCGACGCCGGCCCTCCTGCACCACCCGCGCCAGGGCCTGCGGCCCTGGACCCGCAAGGGAACGCGTACGCCGCTCGTTTGCCCGTTGTCATGCCCGCCTACACCTGATGTGCTGCAACGCAACGAGCAGTGCTGGTGAGACGAGAGGCTGGTGTGCTGAGGCATGACAACGGGCGAGCGAGGATTCCGGCGGGGGAGAGCGCGAGAGGGGTACCGACCCCTCTCGCCCTCAAGCTCGCTCTGACCGCGCCGCGTACCTCCCGTCACAAGAGCCGTGGGGGAAGGATGTTCCGGGGCGAAGACGCGCGGGCGCTTCGCCCTGCGGTGTGGAAGGGCTATGCCCTCCACGAGTGCCTACGACGTGCGCGGGGGTGAGAAGTCGGTGTCCTTGTCCGGCATGCTGGCCGACGGCGCGCTCTCACGCGCTGGATCGTAGGTGCTGGTGACGTGGGGCGGGTTGTCGGCCGCGCTGCGCGCATAGTCCGCGCCGCTGGCGCCGGTGTAGCGCGCCTCCATCTCGCCGCTCGAGCCCATGGTGCTGCCCGAGCCGGAGTAG
>CALJIC010000074.1 GCA_937974195.1 uncultured Roseiflexaceae bacterium
AATTCCTTGCTGCTGCCTCCCGTAGGAGTCTGGGCCGTGTCTCAGTCCCAGTCTGGCTGGTCATCCTCCCAGACCAGCTACCCGTCGTCGGCTTGGTGGGCCGTTACCCCGCCAACTACCTGATGGGACGCAGGCCCCTCCGACCGCGCGCCGAAGCGCTTTCCTCCGCGGAGCGTATGCGGGATTAGCACCGCTTTCGCGGTGTTGTCCCCCACGGTCGGGCAGGTTCCCACGTGTTCCTCAGCCGTGCGCCACTAGCTGCCCGAAGGCAGCCCGTGCGACTTGCATGCATTAGGCACGCCGCCAGCGTTCGTCCTGAGCCAGGATCAAACTCTTCGTGGTAAGGTGTGAGCGTCGCTTGGCGACCTCCCACCGGGACCCACACCTCTTGGCTCTGCCTCACGATTCAGTTGTGAAGGTGCCGGACCAGGGAACAAAAAACCAGGAGGGGCTTGCGCCTCCGCCTGGCGACGGCTCGGCAACGTGCCGATGTCGCGATTTGTCCTTGTCCCTGTTGTCTTGGTCTACCTCTCTCAGGAGTGAGACCCGATTTACAGCGCCCGATAGTATATCACAGAACCATCGGTCTGTCAAATACTCATCGGGCGTCTCTGGCGCCGGATCTGCGCCGCTGCCGGCGGCATCTCCGACGGCGCGGAAGGATACCACAGCTTCGCCGATCGTGCAAGTTGGCGGGGCGGCCCCCGGATCTGCGCTACAATACCCGCGCTCCTCCACTGGCAGGTGACCAGAGAGAAGAGAAAGGACGTCTATGGAGCGCACGATCGTATCCACCACCGAGGCGCCGCAGGCGATCGGTCCCTACTCCCAGGCGGTGATCGCCGGGGACATCGTCTTCTGCTCCGGCCAGATCCCGCTCACGCCCGACGGAAAGCTCGTCGAGGGCGACATCAAGGCCCAGACGCGCCAGGTGCTCACGAACCTGCGCAGCGTGCTCGAGGCGGCCGGCAGCTCGCTGGAGAAGGTGGTCAAGACGACGGTATTCCTGGCGGATATGGGCGAGTTCGCGGCGATGAACGAGGTGTACGCCGAGTTCTTCCCCTCCGCCCCGCCCGCCCGCTCGACCGTCCAGGTCGCGCGGCTGCCACGCGACGTGCGGGTCGAGATCGAGGCCGTCGGGCTCCGCTGATCCACGGAGGACACGGAGGGCACGGAGAGTCACGTATGGGCGCAGCGTGTTGTGCCCCAGCGTGCTGCGCCCCAGCGCGCCTTCGCATCAACGACAAGAAAGTGTAGCCTGCTATGTTCCGCAACATGAGCCCGGGAGCGATCGGGATTCGCGCCGATCTCCCCACGTCCATCAAGCTCGCGGCCGAGACCGGCTGGGAGGGGATCGATCTGCCGGCCGGCGAGGCGCTGGAGCTGGCGCGCAGGACTTCGCCAGAAGAGGTGGCGCGGCTGTTCAGCGAGGCCGGCCTTCGACCGGGAGGCTGGGGCCTCCCGGTGGACTGGCGCAAGCCCTACGATCAGGAGGCGCTGGACACCCTCGGCGAGCAGGCGGCGCTGGCGCAGCGCCTCGGCTGCACGCGCGTCACCACCTGGCTGCTGCCGTTCTCGGACGAGCTGCCGTTCCGCGAGAACTTCGACTTTCACGTGCGCCAGCTGGGGCCGATCGCCAGGGTGCTCGCGGAGCACGGCTGCCGGCTCGGGCTCGAGTTCATCGGGCCGCGCACGATGCGCGAGGGCAAGCGCTACGGCTTCATCTATACCTTGGAGGGGATGCTCTGCCTCGCCGCGGCGATCGGCCCGAACGTCGGGCTGCTGCTGGACTGCTGGCACTGGTACACGTCGCTCGGCACCCCCGCGGACATCCGCGCCGCACGCGCCGAGGATATCGTGTACGTCCATGTGAACGACGCGCCCGAGGGGGTGCCGGTGGAGCAGCAGCTGGACCAGGTGCGCCGGCTGCCGGCGTCCACCGGGGTGATCGACGCGGCCGGGTTCCTCGGCGCGCTGCGCGAGATCGGCTACGACGGGCCGGTCACGCCGGAGCCGTTCGAGAAGCGGCTGGCCGAGCAGCCCGCCGAGCGCTCGGCCCGCGAGGCCAGCGAGAGCATGCGCAACCTGTGGCGCGCCGCTGGGCTCGCGTAGCGCCGGTGACGCGAGGGGCGCGGAGGAGCGGCGTGACGCCACGCCGCTCCTCCGCATAGTTTCGCGCCACGCTCGCCTCCACCGGCCCAGTGACCAGGGCTGAAGCCGGTGATCCGGCTCAACGCAGCAGCTGGTAACGCCGACCAGGTATACTCGCGCTACTACGACGTTGCCGGCAGGCGGCCACGACCTGCGCACCCCCAAGGGAGGAGCGCATGGCCGCCAACCCAGAGCCGAAACCACGAACACGGCGCACCGCCCCGCGCATCGCGATCGTGCTCGCCGCGCTCGCCGCGCTGGCCTGGCACACCCGCCCCGACGGCCGCCTGCACGTGATCTTCCCCGCAGTCGCCGGCGACGCCGCGATCATCCGCACGCCCAGCGGCGGATTCGTCCTCATCGACGGCGGGGCCGACCCGACGGCGATCGCGGCGGCCTTGGGGCGCAGGATGCCCTTCTGGCAGCGCAGCCTCGACGCCGTCGTGCTCACATCCCCGGACGCACAGCGCCTGCCGGGGCAGGTCGCCGCCCTCACCCGCTACCGGGCCCGCGTGGCCCTCGCGCCGCCGGCCTCCTCCCGCGGCGCCACGTTCGCCGAGTGGCAGCGCCTGCTCGCCGAGCAGCGCACCCCGGTCCACACCGCCCAGCCAGGCGCCCGGCTCGCCCTCGGCGGCGCAACGCTCACCGTCCTCGCCGCGCACGACGAAGGGCTCCTGCTCCTCGTGCAGTACGGGCGCACCAGCGCAGCCCTCGCGCACACCGCCGGGCCCGCCCTCGACCACGCGCTCCCGGGGCGCACCGGGCAGTGCGACCTGCTGGCCTTCCCCTGGGAGCGCGACCCGCGCAGCCCCCTGGTCGAAGCGCTCCAGCCGCGCGCCATCCTCTTCACCGACGGCTACCGGGGCGACGATCCGATCGAGCTGACCTACGCCGAGCGCGCGGTGGGCGGCGCGGACCTCTACCACGAGCGGGTCGACGGGACCATCGAGTGGATCAGCGACGGGCAGCGGGCGTGGGTCACGGCGGAGCGATGATCCACGGAGGGCACGGATAGCACGGATAACGGAGGGCGCGGAGGACACGGATAGCAAGAAGCTCAATGAAGCACAGGATCACGTCAATGGGCAAACTGCTTTTCGAGCAAGAGACGTACGCCATTATCGGCGCCGCGATCGCAGTACACCGAGAGCTCGGGCCCGGCTTTCTGGAGGCTGTCTACCAGGAGGCGCTGGAGGTGGAGCTACAGCTTCAGGGGATCCCTTTTGAACGCCAGAAGCCCCTGACCATCCGCTACCGCGGTCAGCCGCTCAGGAAGATGTACGTGGCCGACTATGTGTGCTGCGGGCAGATCATCATCGAGATTAAGGCCCTCGGCCGGCTCACCGGCGCTGAGGAGGCGCAGCTCATCAACTACCTGAAAGCCTCAGGCCCACGCGTCGGTCTGCTGATCAACTTCGGCGCAGCTGGCAAGCTGGTATGGAGACGGCTCGTATGTTGAACCTCTCCCTCCGTGGATCAGTACCTCCGTGCCCTCCCTGCCCTCCGTGGATCGGGGGCGGATAGCTCCGTGGTAAGATGGGGCCCGTGCTAAGCGCGAATGTACAGCTTGCTCTCCTTGCGTCGGCGGCGCTGGTGCCGCTCCTCGCCCTGGGCGCCTGGTTCTGGCGCCGCTCCTTCCGCGCCGCCTCCCTGAACACAGGGCAGCGTGTGCTGAAAAACAGCGCCATCCCGTTCGCGACGCGCCTGGTGGTGCGGGCGCTCGACCTGGTGTTCGCCGTCATCCTGCTCAGCACGCTCCCCGGCGAGGCGATCGGGCCGTACACGTTCGCCGCGCTGCTGGTGGTGCAGTACTTCGGCACGATCACCGAGTTCGGGCTCGGCGTGCTGCTCACGCGCGACGTGGCCCGCGACCCGGGCGCCGCGCCGCGGCTGTTCGGCGCCACGCTGCTGCTCCGCTGGCTGCTCACGGCCGCGACGTTTCCCGCCGCCGGGCTGCTGATCGGCGGCTACGCGCTGCTGGCGCGGGTCGGGGCGGGCGAGGCGCTGAGCCCGGAGGGCCAGCAGGTGATCTGGGTGCTGCTGCTCACGCTGATCCCAGGGGCCTACTCCGGCGCTGTCACGGCACTCTACAACGCCGCGGAGCGCATGGAGGTCCCGGCGTTCGTCGAGCTCATCACCGCCATCCTCAGCCTGTTCGCGCGCGTCGCCGCGCTCATGCTCGGCTTCGGCATCCTCGGCCTGGCCTGGGTGGCCGTCGGCGTCTCATCCGTGACGGCGCTGATCTACCTGGCGCTCCAGTCGCGCGACTTCTTCCGGCCCAGCATCGGCTGGGATGGGGCGCTGGTGCGCCAGCTGCTGCCGCAGTCCTTCCCGCTGATGCTGAACAACCTGCTCAGCGCGGTGTTCTTCCGCTTCGACACGCTGATCGTCAAGGCGTTCGGCGGCGGCCAGGGCGACCTGCTGGTCGCGCAGTACAACGTGGCCTACCAGATCCTCGGCGTGGCCATGATCGTGCCGCCGGTCGTCACGTTCGCCGTCTTCCCGATCCTCGCCCGCCGCGCCGCCGGCGACCGCGGGGCGCTGGCGGAGGCCCAGCGGCACACGCTTCAGGCGCTGCTGCTGCTGGCGTTCCCGATCGCGGTCGGGATGGCGGCGCTCGCGCCCGAGCTGGTCGCGCTGTTCACGCGCCGCAACGCCGCCGCGTACCTGCCGATCTCGGCCGAGGTGCTCGCGATCCTGGCCTGGTTCGTGCCGCTCTCGTTCGCCAACGGGCTGATCCAGTACGTGCTGATCGCGATCGGGCGCCAGAGCGCCATCACGCGCGCGTTTCTCGTCGGCGCGGCCTTCAACCTGGCGGCGAACCTGGTCGCCATCCCGGCCGCGTCGAATCTGCTCGGCCGGCCCCAGCTCGGCCTGCACGCCGCGGCGGTGATCACGGTTCTGTCCGAGGTCGTGCTGCTGGCGATGTTCCTGCCGCTGCTGCGCCGGGAGCAGATCACGCCGCCGCTGCTGCGGCTGGCCTGGCGGCCGGCGGCCGCCGCCCTGCTGATGGGCGCCGTGCTGCTCGGCATCCGCGGCTTCGCGCCCGAGGCCGTCTGGCTCGGCGCCGTCGCTGGGCCGCCCGTCTACCTGCTGGGCGTGTGGGCGCTCGGCGGGTTCGGCGCCGAGGAGATCGTGTTCGTGCGGCGCATCCTGGGGCTGAACGCCGAGCGCTGATCGGCGGCCGCGGAGGTCGCCGCGCCGCAGGAGTCGGCCCATGCTATACTACTGGCAGAAGTGTGTACAGGACAGCGCCGTCCTTTTCCTCACAGCTCGATGAGGAGGCTGCACCT
>CALJIC010000075.1 GCA_937974195.1 uncultured Roseiflexaceae bacterium
GACTTCCTCGCCAGCGTGCGTTCCGCCGGGCAGGAGTGAGCCGCCCGGCACACGGCGTGGGGGCGTAGGGCGCGTGCGCCCTACGGCCCCCCGCGGGCCACGTCCCGGCCCCAGGCCCCGTGGTGCAGCCCGGCGTCCACGTACACGACCTCGCCGGTCACGCCGCCCGCCGCGTCGCTGCACAGCCAGGCCGCCGTCCGGCCCACGTCATCGATGGTGACATTGCGCCCGAGCAGCGTGGCGTCGGCGGCGCGCCTGTGGCGGGCGCGGAACCCGGCGATCCCGCTCGCGGAGAGCGTGCGGATCGGCCCGGCGCTGATCGCGTTGACCCGCACCCCGCGCGGCCCCAGCTCAGCCGCCAGGTAGCGCACGCTCGCCTCGAGCGCGGCCTTCGCGACCCCCATGACGTTGTAGTTGGGCACCGCCTGGCGCGCGCCGTGGTACGACAGGGTGATGACGCTCCCGCCGGGATGCAGCAGCGGTGCGGCGGCCCGCGCCAGCGCGACCAGCGTGTAGACGCTCGTGTCCAGCGCCGCCAGGAAGGACTCGCGGGTGGTATCTAGGTAGCTGCCCTGCAGGTCGCCCGGCTCGGCGCCCGCCGCCGCGTGCACGACGATATCGAGCCCGCCGTAGGTCGCGCGCACCCGCGCCATCAGGTCATCGAGCTGCGCCGAGTCCCGCGCGTCGCAGCGCGCGAGCAGCCGGGCGTCGAGCTGCGCCGCGAGCGGAGCGACGTGCCGCTCGCGCCCCTCGCGCCGGTAGGTGAGCGCGAGCTCCGCCCCGGACTCCCGCAGCGCCCTCGCGATCCCCCAGCCGATAGAGCGCTGGTTCGCCACGCCCAGCACCAGCGCGGCCTTGCCGCTCAGATCGAACATATGGCCCCTTTCACACAGCTCGTGAGCGCCCCCGTCGGAGCGCGCGCCCACCTTCACAGAGAGGTGCGAGGGCCACGCGCCCTCCTGGGCTGCTTGCCGCTGGGAGGTTCGGAGGGCCGCAGGCCCTCCGAGGATCCTTTTTCCTCGCCGCTCTGCGGCGACGCAGTCGCTGCAGAGCGGCGAGAAAAGCAGATTCTGGGGAGGCTTCGCCTCCACCCCTCCGGGGTGCGGGGGCGAAGCCTCCGCGCTCGCATCAGGTGTAGGGCACCATTGTAGCACCCGCGGAGCTAGGCCTCGGGGAGCACGTAGGTGTCGATCACCTCGCCGGTGCTGGCGACGATGAACTGGAACGAGATGCGCTCGGGCGTGGCCTCGACCAGCATCGCGCCGTGGTCCGCGTTGTAGCGCACCACGCTGCCTTCCACGATCGGCCCCCAGGCGTAGCGGGCACCGCCGCCGAGCCCGTTGACCATGTACGGGAAGCCGTCGCGCATGACCCGCTCGTAGACGTGGTTGTGCCCGCTGATCACCGCGTCGGCGCCCCACTCGCGGAACGGCCAGCGCATCCACTCGGTCTCTCCGGCGTGGTGGGAGCTGTACGGCGGGTGGTGGAAGACCACCAGGTTCCAGGTGTCCGGCGAGGCCTCCAGCTCGCGCCGGAGCCAGGCCGCCTGCACCGAGTCCGGGTAGACGCCGTCCGGCTCGACCCACGGGACGCTGTTGAGAGCGTAGATCCGCACCGGCGGCCAGTCGACGGTGTAGTAGCGCCCGTTCCCCGGCAGGGTGAAGTAGTCGAAGTACGGCCCGACCCCGGCGACGTCCGCGTCGTGGTTGCCCAGCACCGGGAAGAAGCGGTTCTTCGGGGCGCCGGGCCCGTAGGCGCTGCCGGCGTGGGCCATGAACTCGTGGTAGTACTGGCCGACATTGGCGTCGATGGTGTCGGCGCCGCCCACCGGGTAGTTGTTGTCGCCGGTCGTGACGATGAAGTCCGGGCTCCAGCTCTTCACCAGCGCGGCGACGCGCTCTGCCGCAGGCCCGGCCTGCCCGTAGTCGCCGATCACAGCGAAGCGCGCCTGCGCGCTCGTGGGCGCGGCCTCGGCCGCGATGCCCGTCGGGGTCGGCGCGGGCGGAGCTGCCGTCGGCGGCACAACTTCCGGCGCGGCCTCGGCGGTGATCCCGGCCTGGGTCGGCGGCGGCAGGCTCGGTACAGCCTGCGGCGAAGGCTGGCGGGCGGGCGTCGTCGTAGGCCGCCAGCTCGAAATTGGCCGCGGCGCCGGCTCAACGCCGCAGCCGACCAGCACAGCCATGATCGCCGGCAGCGAGAGCCCGAGGCGCATCCCGTGGCGCAGGAACGCGCGCCGCGAGAGGCCGCGGCCGCGCGCCTGCCAAACGAACTGCGAGAACTCCTGCAGCTTCTCCGGAGTGTTCTGCTGGTCGGGCATGGTCAGCTCATGAGAAGGTCGGCCTGGTCGGTGCGCGCCTCATTGTACCGTACCCGGCCCTCCTTTGGCGGCCGGCGCACAGCTGGGCCGGCTCCACATGAAGAGACGCCCCCCGCCGTACGGCGAGGGGCGTCGGGCGCGCGAGTGCGCCAGTCTCGACAGCGAGGCAGAGGCGGGCCCGCTTCGCTCACAGGTAGTCGCGCAGGTGCTTGCTGGCCTCCGAGCTGCGCAGCGTCCGCAGCGCCTGTGCCTCCAGCTGCCGGGCGCGCTCGCGCGTCATGCCCATCTGGCGGCCGACCTCCTCGAGCGTGCGGTGCTGCCCGTCGGCGAGCCCGTAGCGCAGCGTCAGGATCTTGCGCTCCCGCTCGGGGAGGATCTCCAGCGCAGCCTCGAGGTCGTGCCGCATCATCGTCCCGGCCGCCGCCTCGGCCGGCGACTCGCTCCGCGTGTCCTCCACCAGATCGCCCAGCGTGCTCTCGCCGGCCTCGCCGACCGGCGTCGCCAGCGAGATCGGCCGGCGGATCGCCTCCAGCGTGCGCACGACCTTCTCCACCGGCTGCCCGAGCGCGTCCGCCAGCTCCTGGGGCGTGGGCTGCCGCTCGAGCGCCTTGGAGAGCCGCTCGGTCGTGCGCTTGAGCTGCCAGAGCGACTCGCTCATGTGCACCGGCAGGCGGATCGTCCGGCTCTGCTCGGCGAGGCCGCGCATCACCGCCTGGCGGATCCACCAGGTGGCGTAGGTCGAGAAGCGAAACCCGCGCGCGTAGTCGAACTTCTCAGCGGCGCGCAGCAGGCCGAGGTTGCCCTCCTGGATCAGGTCGGTGAGCGACAGGCCCTGCCCGACGAACTTCTTGGCGATGCTCACGACGAGCCGCAGGTTGGCCTGCACCAGATACTGGCGCGCGCTGATCCCATCGGCCACCTCCGCCTCCAGAGCCGCCCGCAGCTGGCTCGGGAGCTCGTCGCCCTCGCGCTCCAGCCGCTCGGCGGCCTGCGCGCCGCGCTCCATGCGCTTGCCCAGCTCGACCTCCTCGGCCGCGGTCAGCAGCGACGTGCGGCCGATCTCGCGCAGGTACATGTCGATCGTGTCGAGCGAGCTGTCGGGCGCCTCGTCCGGCATCTCGTCGTCAGCGGAATAAGACCCGCCGTCGGCCGGCGGGTCATAGGCTGCTGCCGGACGCTGCACGTCGGCGCGCGCCTCGGCCTCAGAAACAAGCGTCTCCAGCTCCAGCTCATCAAATGCCATCTTTGCTTCTCCTCTCCCCTCTTCGCTCACAAAATCAGAAGCTACACGGTCGCACCGACCGCTGAAGATGTGGAGGCCGCAGGCCCCCACGCCCCTTTTCTCCCGCAGAGCAGCGGGAGAATCGGAGACTCCGGGGAGGCTTCGCCTCCCCAAACCCCTCCCGGGACGGCTGCTTCGCAGCCACAGAGCCAAGGAAAAGAGATGCTGGGAGGTGAAGCCTCTCCCCACCCAGGATCGGGCACAAAGCCAAACAGCCCTCGCCAGCCGGTGAAGGCTCGCGAGGGCTGTTGGTGCTGGAAAGGGCATCACCGGCGCCGGGTGTTTAGGCCTGGCCCTCGGCGATGCCCCGAGTCGTGTCACTCATGGGCATCACCCCCTTTATGCCTGATCGGCACCCGTACTCTGCTTGGCCCAATGGTAGCGGCGGGTGGATTCGAACCACCGACCTTCGGGTTATGAGCCCG
>CALJIC010000076.1 GCA_937974195.1 uncultured Roseiflexaceae bacterium
ACTTCCACGCATTACCACGTAAAGCCGAGCGAGATAACTGAATTACTTGTTCCCCTAGAGGTCTATATGGGATGCCATTAGTAAGTTCAAGAAGAGTTGTATGCGAACGTGCGGCTAGTCGCTGGAGGAAAGATAGGCGGTCCATTACGCTTAGGTCATTCAATGTTCCTCCAACGCGGAAGGATTGTGCCGAACTACGCAAACCAGATAGCATTGTCATTCCAAGTACAGCATTTAGCATAGCATCCCCAGCCGCCAACCCGCGCCTCCAAATAGAGGCGTCACAATCCATAATGATCTTTAGGTCTTGGTATATATTCTCATACCCGAGGATATATCCAGGAATTGTCATTAGTGGATTGTCCGAGTGATAACCATGATAATAAGCGTAACCTACACCGTAGGTTCCAGCTCTAGCAGCCAATAAGCTGGCAACAGTTCCATTGCCAACAGCACTCGAAAGGCCACCTGTTGCAGCTATACTAAAAGCACCTCCGAGTATCGTGCCAACACCACCTTGCTCAATAATGCGTTGTGTTGCATTGCCGCCAGTGATAGCATCAGCTAACATTGCACCTGGCAATCCTATACCTTGAAAAACATTCCAAGCATATTGGCCAGTCCCTGCCAAATCCAGTTGACCCTGTAGAACTCCTGCCTCGACTCGGCACCCAGGCTCTCCAATAAGCGGGACACGCTCATCGACACACTTCCCACTAGGGTCGGTGTATATCACGGGGTTGTTCAGACTGTACACGTAAGCGTGATGGCTAAGGGGCTGAAAGTCATTGGACTCGGAGGTTCGCCACCTTGCTGCCGGGAACGTTCCAATGGCAGGATGATACCACCTTGCCCTAAGATAGACTAGTGAGGTGGCGGCATCCTGGAGCTCGCCGGTGAAGCCGAAGGGCGCAATCATCCCTTGTTCAGGCATGCCCCACCGGTCGTAATGCGTGGCCTGCAGCGGTCGACCGCCACCGGTGAGCGTCAGGCGCACGCTCCCGAGCGCATCGCTCCCGTACCAGACCGGGTTGCGCCGTGCCTTCCCCGCCAACCGCTCGTGCCCGTAGATGTAGGTCGACGTGCCGTCCGCCAGCACCTGGCTCAACGGTGCGACGAGGTCCTGCGTGTAGCGCGTCACCTGGACGCCATCGTCCTGTGCCACAAGCACGCCGTCGCCGTTGTAGCTGAACAGCGTCGTGTCGCGCTGCGTCATGCGACCGAGCGCATCCCAGGCGTACGTCGTCGTCCCATCGTCGAGCAGGTTGCCGGCCTCATCGTACGTCCAGCCGATGACCTGGTTGGCCTCGTTGTAGCTCAGCGCCTGGGTTAGCACGCCGTTGACCCACACCTCTGTCCGGTTACCGGCCAGGTCGTAGGTGTAGCTATAGGTCGTCCCGCCACTGATGCTGGCGTCAGTCAGGCGCAGCAACCCATCATAGCCGTAGCTGATGGAGCGCACCTCAGGCGGGCTCTCGTCGCTGGCCTGAGCCGGCGGCTCTGGATACAGCCGCTCTCGGGGCACAACCGCGCACCCCGCGCCGCCGGGTGCAGCAAAGCCGATAGCGGAAAAGTGCTATAATGGTGACAAGCCCACCACGCTAACCAGCAGACGCAGAGGCACTACATGTTCGAGATGTCGATGTCGGCCGAGATGGAGGCGCGCGTCACCCCTGCGCTCCTCAACTTGGCCCAGATGCTCGCCCTGCCGGCTACTGCATGCCTGCAGCTGGTCCAGAAGGAGTTGGGCGAAAATCCGGCGCTCGAAGAGGTCGAGGCGCAGGACGTGCCGTGCCAGCGCTGCGGCGGCCCGGTGCTCGATGGGCTGTGCCTGCGCTGCGCGTACGAGCCCGACGTCGACGAGCCGACCGTCCGCACGGCCGAAGAGGCGACCGACCCGCTGCTGTTCGTGGCGGCCCCCCGCAGCCTGCCGGAGGTGCTGCTCGCCGACCTGCGCGCGAGCCTGCCGGAGCAGGAGCACTTCATCGCCGAGGCGCTGGTGGGATCGCTCGACGAGCGGGGCTTCCTGCCGGAGGGGCACGAGGCGGTGGCGACCAGCCTGGGGGTCGACGAGGCGCGCGTGGCGGCGGTGCTCCAGCGGCTGCGCGAGGTCGGCCCAACGGGGATCGGCGCGCGCGATGTGCGCGAGTGCGTGCTCATGCAGCTCGACCTCCTGGCGGACGAGGGACTGACGACGCCACACGCGCGCACGATCGTCGAGCACCACATGGACGACCTGGCGGCGCACCGCTACCACAAGATCGCCCGCGCGCTGGGCATCACCACGGCCGAGGTCGGCGAGGCGCGCGCCTTCCTGCAGCGCTACACCTGGCCCTACCCGGCGCAGCCGCCGCTGGCCTCGGCGGCCGACCCTGACACGCCGCGCTACCGGCTGCCCGACGTGGCGATCCACGAGCAGGACGGGACGTTCACGGTGGAGGTGCTGCACTCGCCGCGGCGCATCCTGCGGCTCAACCCGCTCTACCAGGAGCTGTCGCGGCGGGCTAGCACGCTGGACGAGAGCGAGCGGGCGCACGTCCAGGAGTATATGGCCCGCGCGCGCGTCTTCCTGGCCAACCTCCAGCAGCGCGAGTCGACGCTGCGGCGCGTGAGCGAGGCGGTGGTCCGCCGGCAGGAGGCGTTCCTGCGCTACGGCATCCGCCACCTGGCGCCGCTGACGCGCACCGAGATCGCGGCCGAGATCGGCGTGCACGAGTCGACGGTCAGCCGGACTACGGCGGACAAGGTGGTGCTGCTGCCGGACGGCAAGCCGATGGACTTCAGCGAGTTCTTCGTGGCGGCGCGCAGCGTGCAGGATGTGCTCCGCGAGCTGATCGAGAACGAGGAGCGGCCGCTGAGCGACGGCGAGCTGGCCGAGCTGATGGCGCAGCGCGGCTACCCGATCGCGCGGCGCACGGTGGCCAAGTACCGCGAGCGGATGAGCATCCTCCCGGCGCACCTACGCTAGCACGGGGAACTCGGTGACGCGCAGGCGCGCGCAGCCGTAGGGCACAAGCCGCAGCTCCTCGCGCGGGGCATCTGAGGCCACCGGGCTCGGCGGGACCGGCCCCGCTGCGCCGCGCGCGAGCTCCCAGCCCGGCACGCGCGCCCCGGTCACACGCGCCACCACCGGGGCGCCCTCGGCCGTGAAGGGCCGCGGGCCGAGCGGGCGCTCCTCGAACACCAGCCCGCCGTCGGGGCGCGCCGGTTCGAGCGCAAGCGCGTAGTTCCAGGCCGTCGCCGGGTGCACCTCCCAGTCGGCGTTGGCGAACTCCCCCCGCACGCCCTCCCAGCCCCATGTGCGCACCGGGCGCCACTCCTCGCCCACCGGCAGGGCGTAGACGAGCGGCCCGCGCAGAACCGCCACCCCGCCGTGTGGGCGCCGCAGCAGCTCGGCGCGCATCGGCAGGCGCAGCTTCAGCGCCACCTCCCCCCGCCACTCCCGCTCAACACGGTGAAAGGCGCCGGGCTCGAGCGGCTCGGCCGGGCCACCATCAACCGCGAGCGTCGCGCCATCCGCCCAGGCCGGGACGCGCAGGTGCAGCGGGAAGCGCGCCGCCCTGTCCGCGCGCACCGTGATGGCCAGATCCTCGCGGAACGGATAGCCGGTCTCGACCGTCACCGACACCTCCGCGCCGCCGCAGAGCGCGCTCAGCTCGCACGGGGCGTAGGCGACCGCCGCGAGCCCGCCGTCGGGCGAGCGCATCCACAGGTGCGTGGCGAACTTCGGCCAGCCCTGGTGCATGTTGGCGGTGCAGCAGCCGTAGTTCGGCTCCAGGCCGAAGATGTTGGCGTCGGGGCCGTTGTTGGTGTAGACGCGGTCCTGCACCACCGCGCACAGCACCTGGTTCGCCTGCTGGACGTACTGGTGCGCCCACATGTCGGGCGTGATAGTGGCCGGCAGGGCGTTATAGGCGATGCGCTCCAGCCGGTCGGCGAGCGCCGGGTCGCCGAGGGTGGCGAGCAGCACCTCGAGCGAGTACATGTACTCGACGACGGCGCACAGCTCGGTGCCCTGCTCGGGGCCGAGCCCGGCGAGGTGCTCGTCGCCGGTGAAGACGCCGGTGACCTGGCCGTGGTACTCGTCGAGGGCGGCGATGATCCGCTGGGCCGCCGCGCGGTCGGCCGGGTCGTGGGACAGGCGGTACCAGACGCCGGGCGACTTGATGGCCATCGCGTTGTTGACGACGTGTGAGGCCAGGTCGGTGCAGAAGGTCACCTGCGGCTCGGGCGGCGCCGGCGGGTGGATCTGCTCGCGGCGCTGCTTCTCGCGGTAGGGGAAGCGCTCGAAGTGGGCGCGCCAGTCGAAGCTCTGGCGGAAGGACTTCGCGGCCAGCTCGAGCAGCCAGGGCTCGGGCGCGCGCTCGTAGAGCCAGTAGATGCTCACGGCCAGGTCGGCCCAGCGGTAGCGCCCCCAGTCGAAGAGCGGCTGCTCGTCCAGCAGCGCGTCGAGGCGCGCGAGGAAGCGGCGCGCGGCGGGGACGATCCGCTCGTCGCCGGTCGCCTCCTGGTACTGGGTGAGCGCCTTGAGCGCCACGAACACCGGCCACGGGTCGTAGGGCCGGCGGCGGGGGTCGCTCCTGTCGTGGAGCGGGCCGAGCCAGCCGTCCGGGTGCTGGCGCGCGAGGATGGCGTCCACCCACCGCGCGACGGTCGCCTTCAGGCGCTCGTCATCGAGCAGGAAGGCCAGCGGGACGGCGCCGTCGAGCCAGTAGGGGCCGCGCTCCCAGCCCTCGGCCGCCCCGCCGATCCAGGCGCTGTTGGCGACGTCGGGCCAGAAGTCGGCGAGGTGGCCGCTCAGGCCGTCGGCCTGGGCGCGCAGCTGGCGCCAGAGCCACCCGGCGGGGCGGATGGCGCCCGGCGGCAGGGGCGTGAGCGCCGTGGGGAGCAGCGCGCGTCCGGCGTTCAGCGGTGGCATGGTGCACCTCTCGATCGCGATGCGCGGGGCGGCGGGCGGGGCCTGCGGCGTCGCGCATCGTTTCACAAATTTCTCAGCGACTTCTCATCCACTCGTGCAACTTTCGCCGTGCAAGCGGCGTTAGTATTAGCAGAGGAGCAAAGTGACGGCTGCGGCGGCCGTCACCGGCGCCCACCGGGCGCCATCCGAAGACCCCAGCCGCCCCTATATCCTCTATAACTCCTCCCCGGCTGCCGCAAGGCAGCCGGTTCCGCATCTACGGTGACGATGTGGAGGGCTCGGCCCTCCACATCGGCCCCACACATGGCGGGCCGGCCAGACCTCAGCCGGCGACGAGCTGCTCGCCGTACAGGGCCATTGTACACAGGCTATCGATCACGGCGTAGATCACGACGAACAGCGGCGCTGACGGCTGCCCGCGGCGGTAGGTGTAGCCCCAGGCGGCGGCGAGGGCCAAGCCGGCGACGAGGAGCGGCACGCCGAGCTGGAGCGGGAGGGCGAGCCAGGGCGGGATGATCGGGACCCAGGCCGAGAACGGGACGTAGTCGCGCATCTGCCCGAGGATGAGCAGCTTGGCGCCCCAGTAGGCGGCGAGGGCCAGGGCGATGCTGGCCAGCGCTCCCCAGCGCGCGGACCGGCGGCGCACCACCCAGGTGGCGAGGAGCACCACCATCGGCGGCACAAACCAGAGCAGCATCGTCAGCGGCGCGACGACCACGCCGGCGATCATGCCGAAGATGACGTCGGAGGTGATGCGCAGCACGTCGTCGGTCGAGAGCTCGCTCAGCGCCGCGCGCAGGCCGGGCGCGGTGCCGGCGAAGTAGACGACCGACCCGCGGGCGCTGACCTCGCGCCAGGTGACATAGAGGTGGCGCCCCTGGTCGGCGGCGAGCGCAGGCGTGAGGGCGCTGCGCTGGCCGACGCTGAGCCGCTGGTAGGAAACGGGCGCGCCGCCCTGGAGGAACAGGGTGCCGACCTGCGAGCGCGTCTGGCCCTGGCGAACCGCGTTCGACGACGTGACCGCGACGGCCAGCTCCGGCCCGGGCAATGCACTGACGGACAGCTCCGTCGGGACCTGCCCCTGCGCGGGAGTCAGGCCGGCGATCGGCACGCGCGGGCCGGCCAGAAGCCCGGCGGGCGGGAGGCTCGTGTAGGCGAGCCCCTCGCCGCGGGGGACGGTGAGCAGCTGCGCCGCGGACGCCTGCGCGGGCTGGCCGGCCGGGAAGGAGACATAGTGCGCGAGCGACGCGCCCGCGTTGCGCCCGCCGGTGATCAGCGTCGACCAGAGGACATAGGTGTGCGCCTGGTCGATTCCGAGCCAGGGGCCCTGGACCGAGAGCGACGGGCCGACTCCGTCGATCCTGGCGACCGGCTGCCGGACACGGGCCGCGCCGGAGGGCTCATAGGCCCCGTACCAGATCTCGACCGAGTCGGCCGCGGCGTCGGCGAGCCAGATCGCGTGCAGCGCGCCGGACTCATCGAACCGGATGCTCGGCTGGCGGCCGGCCCCTTCGACGCGCTCCGGCGGCCGGCCCAGGTCGTCGAGGGGGACCGCGAAGAGCCCCGGGGTCGCGTCCGTGCCGCTGAACCAGACCGCGCCGCGGCCCGGCCCGCTTGCGGCGACGCTGTAGGAGACAGCGCTCACCTGGCCGGAGATCACCTGCGGCTCCGTCGGCGCCGCCCCCTGCGCGTCGATGCGCGCGCCGTAGAGCTCGCGGCCGCTGATCCAGAACAGCGCCAGGCCCTGCCCGTCCCACACCATCTGCAGGTCTCGCGGCGGGGCAGGCGGCGCGGGGAAGGCGTGCTCCCAGCGCACCTGGGCGCGGGCATCCAGCGCGACCACCCGCGGCTGGCGCTGCGCCCCTTCGGCGTGGACGACCAGCAGATACGCGCCGCCGTCGGGGTCCACCGCGACGGGCACCGGCTCGTCGAGGGCGGTGGTGGCGACCAGGCGTGCGCGGCTCCAGCCGGGCGCCTCGAGCCACACCGCCTCGGGCGCGCTGGCGCCAACGGCGCTGGCGAGGGCCAGCGGGAGCGCGAAGAGCAGCAGGATAACCAGGACGACGGCGGCGGTCCGGAGAGACTGCTTCATAGTACCCCGTTGGGCGCGGGCCGGCGTGGAGAGGCGGCCAGCCACAGCGGCGTGCACGTAGCGCTGATTGGAGCGGCCCGGCGCGCTCTCAGCAGTCGAACACCGACCAGCAGATATCGTTTCGCAGCCGCTGGTCGTCGAGGACGAGCTCGCGGATCGCCTCCGGGAGCTGGTCGCGCTGCCACTGGCACTCGAGCCGCCCGGCGCGCTCGGCCTCCTCCTTCGGCGCGGCGGCGCGGGCGGCCTTGATCGCGTAGGCGGCCGCGCCGAGCTCGTGCGCGGCGACGTGCGCGACGGCCGCGGCCTGGGCGGCTGCGTAGGCGGCGTACCGCGCTGCCCCGCGCAGGTCTCGGGCCGCGCCGTTCGCGTGGCCGGCGGCGGTGCGCGCCTGGGTCATCGTGATCTCGCCGCGCGCCCAGGCGCGGGCCGCCTCGATCGCCTGGCGCGGGCGCGGGTCCTCGGGCCGAACCGCCTCGAAGTGGTGAAGGACGTGCTCCGCGCACAGCGCCGCCCACAGCGCGAGGAGCCGGTGATCCGCATCGGTGAGGGTCCCGCCGCGGCGGATCGTGATGAAACGAGGGTCGCGGACTTTCGGCAGGATCACGCCTCGCACCTCTTCAAGTTGGCTCGCCGCCGGAGGACCGACAGCCTTCCACACCTCCTACCGGAGCGCGGCCCATGTTATGTCACCTGTCCGGCCCGCGCACCTCGACGTGCACCGCGGTCTCGCCGCTGAGGATGTGGAGCAGCGTGCTGACGATCGAGATCACCAGGCCGCCGAGCAGCGCGGCCCAGAAGCTGTCGACGTGGAACTCGACGCCGAGCGCGGCGGCGATGCTCGCCGTGACCAGCAGCAGCAGGGCGTTGATCACCAGCGTGAAGAGGCCGAGGGTGAGGACGACCAGCGGGCAGGTGAGCAGCGTGAGGATCGGCCGCAGCGCGACGTTCACCAGGCCGAACACCAGGGCGACGATGCCGAGCTGCCAGCCCGGCCCGACGAAGGAGATCCCGGGCACGATCATCACCGCTGCGAAGATCGAGAGGGTGCTGATCAGCCAGCGCAGGGTGATGCTGCGGAAGCGCTGCCAGCGGCTCGGCGGCTGGTAGTAGGGCGTCATCTTCTTCCAAAGCCGGGTCTGCCCCGACTCCTCGCGCGAATGTGTGGTTCCAGCGAAACTATAGCACAGAATCTGCGCGCCGCCCCCCGCGGCCGGTGTGCTATGATAGCGCGGCAGGGGCGGAGGAGACGAATGGCATTCCCGCGCTACGTCCACAGCGTCGTCGCCGACTCGTCCGAGGCGGCCTGGCCGGTCTCGGGCCAGGGCTGGAACGAGTGCAGCTTCACGTCGATCGCCAACGCGCTCAACCTGCTGGCCGGCGCGGCGCGCCACACGAAGGATGAGTTCGCGCGCGAGGTCGGGCCGCTGTTCCAGCCGCGCCTGGGCGGAACGCTGCCGCCGCTGAAGGCGATCCAGCTGCGCCGGCGCGGGTACGGCGCACACTTCGGCAGCCTGGCGCGCACGGACGGCGAGCGGGTGCTGCGGGACCTGGTGGACCGCGGGGTGCCGACGATCGTGGACATCTACACCGCCTTCCAACTCGGCACGACGCGCATCTACGGCATGCACGCGACGCTGCTCGTCGGCTACAGCGAGCCGTACCGCAGCGCGGACGGGCGGCTGCGCGAGGAGTACTACCTGGTGGACCCGCAGTGGCCGGAGCTCGGGCGCTTCGACCTGCGGGCGAACAACGCCGACCGGGACGGCGACGGGGTGGAGGAGCCCTTCCCGGGCAACCGCACGCTGGAGCGCGCCGAGTTCCTCAGGCTGTGGACGACCCGCAACTACTGCCCGGTGTTCCGCACGCCCGAGGAGCACGCGGCGTGGTATGCGGCGACGCTGCGCCGCGTCCCCGGCCCGCCCCTGGTGGGCGCGCTGCTGCAAGGGCTGCTGTTCGGCTCGGACGACCGGCTGCGGTAGGCCGAAGGCGGCGCGCGGCGGGTCGGCGTGCGCCTCCGCCGCGCGCCAGAGCCACAGCTACGGCGTGACCCCGCGGTCGCGGATGGCGTCGGCGACGCGCTGCACCGCGACCATGTAGGCGGCCGCGCGCAGATCCACGTGGCGCTGCACGCGCATCCCCCAGACGTGCTTGCAGGCCTCCTGCATCAGCAGCTCGAGGCGGCGCTCCACCTCGGCCAGCGGCCAGTACTCCTGGGCGCGGCCCTGCAGCCACTCGAAGTACGAGACCGTCACGCCGCCGGCGTTGGCGAGGATATCGGGGATCACCGTGCAGCCCCGGTCGAACAGGATGCGGTCGGCCTCGGGCGTCGTCGGGCCGTTGGCGCCCTCGGCGATGATCTGCGCCTTGATGCGCCCGGCGTTCTGCGCCGTGATCTGGCCCTCCAGGCCGGCCGGGACCAGCACATCGCAGGACAGCTCGAGCAGCTCCTCGTTCGTGATCCGGTCGCCGTCGGGGTAATCGGCGACGCTGCCGCCCTCGCGCTTGATGGCATCCAGCCGCGCGAGGTCCAGGCCGCTGGGGCAGTACACGCCGCCGCGCGAGTCGCTCACGGCGACGATGCGGCTGCCGCACTCCTGCTGGAAGAGGTGCGCGCTGAAGCGGCCGACGTTGCCGTAGCCCTGCACGACGATCCGCGCGCCCTCGAGCTGGACGCCGGTCTCGCGGGCGATCTCGCGCGTGGCGATCATCAGCCCGCGCCCGGTGGCCGCCTCGCGCCCCTGCGACCCGCCGATGCTCAGCGGCTTGCCGGTGACGACCGCAGGCTCGGGGCGGCCGACGTGCTGCGAGTAGGTGTCCATCAGCCAGCCCATGATCCTGGGCGTGGTGTTGACGTCCGGCGCGGGGATGTCGACCGTCGGGCCGATGAAGGGCACGAGCTCAGCGGCGAAGCGGCGGGTCATCCGCTCGATCTCGCTGGCCGACATGGCCTTGGGGTCGCAGCATACGCCGCCCTTGCCGCCGCCGTAGGGGATGTTGACGACGGCGCACTTCCAAGTCATCCACATCGCCAGCGCCTTGACCTCGTCCAGCGTGACCGAGGGGTGGTAGCGGATGCCGCCCTTGGCCGGGCCGCGCGCATCGCTGTGCTGCACGCGGTAGCCAGTGAAGACCTGCACGCTGCCGTCGTCCATCCGCGTGGGGATCGCCACCTCGACGGCGCGCTTGGGCTGGCGCAGACAGGCGTGGATCGCCGGGTCGAGCTGCATGCGCTCGGCGATCTCATCGAGCTGCTGCTGGGCCATGTGCCAGGGGTTCGGGGCTGCCGAGTCGTGCTCCGGAGCTGTGGCGCTGATCACGCTCGGCCAATTCGTCACCTTCCCGTTGCTGCGGGTGGCCGAGTCGAGCTCCGGAGGCGTGGGGTTGGGGGAGTGCATGGCACTACTCCTGTCAGGACACAGTGTGCTGCGACGTCTTCGTGCCTGGGGCGCAGCACGCCTGCACGTACCAATGTCTCACGTCCCGGCCGCGCTGCTGCTCGTGAGACACACCGCTTGCTGTCGTGAACGCCGTCGTCCGACAGGGCCTCTATTGTACCGTAAGTGTGCGGCGGTTGGTTCAAAGTGATGGCGCTGGATCCTGGTATGATGCAGGGCGCGCGTGGGTTTGGGGAGGCTTCGCCTCCGAATTTCTCTCTTCCCGCGGCA
>CALJIC010000077.1 GCA_937974195.1 uncultured Roseiflexaceae bacterium
GGACTGGTAGAGGCGCAGCGCCCGGACCGGGTCCTCGGCCGGGTGCTCGGCCAGCGGCGAGCGCTCGATGGGGTGGAAGGCCGAGAAGTAGGCCCGCCAGAGGCCCAGCTCGCGCTGGGTCCGCTGCACCGTCGCCAGCAGCTCGCGGTCGCTCTCGCCCACGGCGCCGACCACGAACTGGGTGGTCAGGCTGCGCGCGGCCCGCCGGCCCTCCTGGCGCGCCCGCCGCATCAGCTGGCTCGCCCAGGCCATGCGGCCCCACATGCTCTCGGTGAACTCCTTGTCGGGGGCGAGGGCCGCCAGCCGCTCCGGGCTCGGCGCCTCCAGGTTCAGGCTCACCCGGTCGGCCAGCTCCACGGCGCGCTCGATCAGGTCGTAGGATGCGCCGGGGATGAGCTTGAGGTGGATGTAGCCGCGGTAGCCCTCGCGCAGGCGCAGCCGCTCCACCGTAGCGAGCATCTTCTCCATGGTGGTGTCGGCGTCGGGTACGATCCCCGACGAGAGGAACAGCCCCTCGGCGCGCCGCGCCCGGCTCAGGCTGATGAAGGTGGTCGCCAGCTCGTCCGGCTTGAAGGTCGTGCGCTTGCGCCGGATCGCGCAGCTCGTGAAGCAGTACTTGCAGGCGAAGCGGCAGGCGTTGGTCTGCAGCACCTTGAACAGGCGCGTCGTGCCGCCACCCTGACGCTTGGCGTCGTAGAGAAAGCCCGTGGCGTGGGTGATGCCCTGCTGGATGCTCTGGGTCGCGGGAGCCTCCGTCACCTCGTCCGCCGCCTCGCCGGCCAGGATCGCCAGCTTCTCCTGGGCGTCCGGCTCGATCACCACAGCCGTCATCGCCACCCCTCCTCGCGCACAGATGTACCACATATTATAGCACATCTGTGCAAGTGAAAACGGTGGTACAGTAGTGGCCTTCACCGTTACGCGCCATTTCGCCCGCGCTAAAAGCAGGACCACCGTCACGCTGCGCTGGTATGTTCCCCGCACAGGGGGCATGGTAAGATGAGCCGCACAACATGCTGTGCGTGCGGCCAGGAGCAGACAGGAGCCCAGCATGTCGCCCGAACGCCTTTCGCGCCGAGTCCGAGGCATCCCGCCGTCAGGCATCCGCCGCTTCTTCGACATTGCGGCCACGATGCCCGACGTGATCTCACTCGGCGTCGGCGAGCCCGATTTCATCACGCCGGCGCCCATCCGCGCGGCCGGCCAGCGCTCCATCGACCAGACCACCGCCTACACCTCCAACTCCGGCCTGAAGGAGCTGCGCGACGCCGTCGCCGCCCACCTCAAGACGCGCTACGGCGTCGACTACGACCCCGAGGGCGAGCTGCTGATGACCGTCGGCGTCAGCGAGGCGCTGATGGCCGTCGCCCTGGCTGTCCTCGACCCCGGCGACGAGGTGCTCATGCCCGAGCCCTGCTTCGTCGCCTACCCCGCCTGCGTGCAGCTCGCCGACGCCCGGCCCGTCTACGTGCCCACCCGCGTCGAGGATGGCTTCCAGATCACCGGCGCCGCCCTCGAGGCCGCGATCACCCCCCGCACCAAGGCCATCCTGATCGGCTACCCCAACAACCCCACTGGGGCCGTCCTCTCCCCCGAGCGCATGCGCGAGGTCGCCGAGGTCGCCGAGCGCCACGACCTGATCGTGCTGTCCGACGAGATCTACGACCGCCTGGTCTACGGCGTCGAGCACACCTGCTTCGCGTCCCTCCCCGGCATGCGCGAGCGCACCGTGCTGCTCGGCGGCTTCTCTAAGGCCTACGCCATGACCGGCTGGCGCCTCGGCTGGCTCGCCGCCCCCGAGGAGATCGCCGCGGCCGTGCGCAAGGTCCACCAGTACGCGATTATGTCCGCCCCGACCATGAGCCAGTACGCGGGCCTCGAGGCAATCCGCGCCGGCGAGGAGAGCGTGCGGGAGATGGTCGCCGAGTACGACCGCCGCCGCAAGGTGATCGTCCAGGGCCTCAACAGCATGGGCCTGAAGACTTTCGAGCCCCAGGGCGCCTTCTACGCCTTCCCGTCCATCGCCCACCTCGGGCTCTCCAGCGAGGAGTTCTGCAGCCGCCTGCTCACCGAGCAGCAGGTGGCGGTCATCCCCGGCGACGCCTTCGGCCCCAGCGGCGCCGGCTTCGTCAGGGCCTGCTACGCCACCTCGATGGACAAGATCGAGGAGGCGCTCGAACGCATCGAGCGCTTTGTTCGCACGATCTCATAGGCGCGCCTCGTGCCACAGGCGACACCACGACGTGAGCCGCCCAGCTTCGTATCAGCCAAGATCACGTGAGGAGGAACCAGCCGATGCCCGCCGAGCTCACTAGTCAGACTGCCCAGCCCGCCCCTCAGGCCGAGCCCGCTGTCGTCAGTGGTGAGATCCGCTGCGCCCTCACCGGCAGGCTCCTTGCCCCCGACGAGGCGTACTGGGCTCCACCTCTGATCACCACACGCGAGCTCGTCGTCACCGTCGTCAGGACCCTGCTCACCTCTCCTGGCCAGCTCGGCCAGATTCTCCTCGGCGAGCTCCCCAACGTCCCCTACGCCCCCGAGGCCCGCCCCCGCCTCGCCGCTCGCCGCACCGCCGAGCAGCTCAAGCTGATCGCGCTCCTCCTGGTCCTCGCCGCCATCCTCGTCGTCCCCATCGTGCTGATGGTCGCCTGACCGGCCCCGAGTCGACGCGCAGCCCCTCCCGCCAGGCGGGAGGGGCTGCTTCGTGTCGCGCCCCGTTGACGATTGATGAGCCGGCCGCGCCGCCTGGCGGAAGCGGAAGATCGCGGGGAATCAAAAAGGCCCACATTGCTGTGAGCCTTTTTGCCGCCTTACTGGCGGGCCCGACGGGATTCGAACCCGCGACCTCCACCTTGACAGGGTGGCATCCTAACCGCTAGACTACGGGCCCGTGAGTTGGTGACCCCAGCGGGATTCGAACCCGCGATCTCCACCTTGAGAGGGTGGCGTCCTAGGCCGCTAGACGATGGGGCCGCCCTCAGGACGCTGCAGAGTATAGCACACCTCGCCGAAACATGCAAATCCGCCGCGGGGCGGATTCGTAGCGGCGTCGGAGCGCCGCGAGGAGGGCGCTCCGACGCCCTGCGCCGCTACCGGCTCGCGGCCGCGGCCGCCGCCGCGGCCAGCTCGATCGCCCGGGCTAGCTGCACGTCCTCGCTCTCGCGCAGGGCGTCCAGGTCGAGCTCGGCGGCGGCCGCGGGCGACAGGGGCGCCACATCGACCGGCATGGACACCCGCTCGTCGGGCACGATGCCCTGCCCGCGGATCTGGCGCCCGTCCGGCGTGAGCCACTCCTGCGTGCCCAGCAGCAGGCGGCTGCCGTCGCTCAGGCGGTACGGCGTCAGCACCGTCCCCGTGCCGTAGGTCGTCTCGCCCACCAGGGTGGCCCGGCCCGCCGCCTGCAGCGCCCCCGAGACGATCTCGGACGAGCTGGCCGAGGCCTCGTTCACCAGCACCACCAGGGGCAGGTCGAGGGCCACGCCGCCGCGCCGCGCCCGCGTCGCCTCGCGCCGGCCCTCCCGGTCCTCCTCGAGCAGCACCGTGGTGCCCTCGGGCAGGAACTGGCTCGCCACCTCGACCGCCTGGTCGAGCAGGCCGCCCGGGTTGTTGCGCAGGTCGAGGATGACCGCGCTCGCGCCCTGGGACTTGGCCTCGCGCAGCGCGGCCTTCAGCTCGCGGCCGGCGTCGTTGTCGAACGAGGACAACCGGATCAGGGCGATGCCGTTGGCGAGCAGGCGCCAGCTCACGCTCGGCACCACCACCTCGTCCCGCGTGATCGTGATGTCCACCGGCTGCTCGGCGTCGGGGTGCAGCACGGTCAGGGTCACCTCGGTGCCGCGGGGGCCCTTCACGGCCCGCTGCAGGTCGCTCACCGTCCAGCCGTTCGTCGAGACGCCGTCGACGGCGAGGATCTGGTCGCCCGCGCGCAGGCCGGCCGCCTCGGCGGGCGAGCCCTCGATCGGCTCCACAATCATGGTCCGGCCGTCGCGCACGTCGATGTAGGCCCCGATGCCCTCAAACGAGCCCCGCAGCTGCTCGTCCCACTCACGGGCCTCCTCCGCGGTCATGAAGCGCGTGTGCCCGTTGTCGCCGAGCGTGTCGAGCATCCCGTTGACCGCCCCTGCGGTCATGGCCTCGGCGTCGGCCGCCTCGGGCTCCACGTAGCGCTCTCGCGCCAGCTCCCAGGCCTCCCAGAAGACCGCGAAGCGCTCGCAGACATCCTGGCTCTCGGGGCAGGCCGGCGCCGGGCGGTTGAACAGGAGGCTACCCAGCAGGCCGCCGCCCATCCCGATGGCCAGCGTTATGCCAAGGAGAATCGCGACCGCCCACAGCGGCAGGCGAACGCGGAGTATATCAGCAGGAGACTCATTCATCGTCAGGAGGCTCTCCCTCGCGTTAGTTACAGCTAAAGTCAGTATAGCATCCCCCCCTGGCCGCAGGGATGAGAGGCCGGTAAATCTCCTCCTGAAGGCCAGTCGCGGGCGCCGCGCCGCTGTGGTATAGTGTGCCCGCCGTGCCCCGGGCCCGCCCGCTGCCGGCTGTTATTCCGCCCGAGCAAGGAGCCTGAAGTGGAAGCGACCCTCGCCGCAATCGTGACCCGTTTCTAGCGCGGGGGCGCCTGCACGCCTCCGCCGAGGAGGCCCCACATGCTTCAGGTTCACGGGCTGCGCAAAGCCTACGGCGCGGCCACCGTCCTCTCTTCGATCAGCTTCACCCTCAACGACGGCGAGCACGTCGGCCTGATCGGCCCGAACGGGGCTGGTAAGTCGACGCTGCTGCGCATCATCACGGGCCGCGAGGCGCCCGACTCCGGCACCGTCACCCTCGCCCCCGGCGTCACGGTCGGCTACCTCCCCCAGGCCTTCGACACGAGCCTGGGCGACACCGTCGGCGCGGCCGTCGCCGCGGCCCTCGGCCCCTACAGCGAGGCCGAGGCCGAGCTGACGCGCGCGGCCGAGGCGCTGGCCGGCGCCTCTAGCGAGGCCCTGGCCGAGGCGTTGGCCCGCTTCGAGCAGGCCACGGCCCGCTTCGAGGCCCTGGGCGGCTACGAGCGCGAGCCCCGCGCCCGCGCCGTCCTCACCGGGCTCGGGCTAGGCGAGGTGGCGCCAGACACGCCCGTCGCCGCCCTCAGCGGCGGCCAGAAGACCCGTCTCGGCCTCGCCACGCTGCTGCTCGCCGAGCCCGACCTGCTGCTGCTCGACGAGCCCACCAACCACCTCGACGTCGCCGCCCTCGAGTGGCTTGAGGGCTTCGTGGCCGCCTACCCGCGCGCGGCCCTGATCGTCTCCCACGACCGCGCCTTCCTCGACCGCACCGTCCAGCGCGTGCTCTTCCTCGACCCCGAGACGCGCTCCCTGCGCGCCTACGCCGGCGGCTACAGCGCCTTTGCCGCCGCCCGCGCCCAGGAGCGCGAGCAGCAGCTGGCCGCCTGGAAGGACCAGCAGGAGTACGTCGCCCGCGTCCGCGCCGACATCGCCCGTATGAAGGGCCGGGCCGCCAGCCTCGAGGGCACCACCACCCCCGTCGGCAACCACGACATGAAGTGGGTCACCGGCGGCTCGTCGAAGGTGGCCGCCAAGCAGGCCCGCATGGCCAAGGCCCGCGAGCGCAAGCTCGAGCGCTACCTGGCCTCCGACGAGCGCGTCGAGCGCCCGCGCCAGCGCTGGGGCCTCAAGCTCGACTTCGGCGCGCCCCCGCCGGGCGGGCGGGCCGTGCTCAGCGTCGAGGGCCTGCGCTTCGCCTACCCGGGCGGCCCGGAGCTGTTCGGCGGCCTCGACCTCGAGCTCTGGCACGGCGAGCGCGTCGCCCTCGTCGGCCCCAACGGCGCCGGCAAGAGCACGCTGCTCCGCCTGATCGCGGGCGAGCTCACACCCCAGGCGGGGCGCATCCGCCTCGGGGCCAACGTGCGCCTCGGCGTGCTCGCGCAGGAGCACGAGCTGCTCGACCTCGAGCGCAGCGTGCTCGACAATGTCCTGCGGGCCAGGCCCCTCAGCCAGACCGAGGCCCGCAGCTTCCTGCACTTCTTCCTGTTCTCGGGCGACGATGTCTTCCGCCCGGCGGGCGCCTGCTCGCTCGGCGAGCGCTCGCGGCTGCAGCTGGCCGTCCTGGTGCTCCAGGGGTGCAACCTGCTGCTGCTCGACGAGCCGCTCAACCACCTCGATATCGAGGCCCGCGAGCAGTTCGAGGAGGCGCTCGCGGCCTTCGAGGACACCGTGCTTGTGGTCGCCCACGACCGCGCCTTCGTCGCCTCATACGCGGAGCGCACCGTCGCCATCGGGGCGCCCGGGTAGCGCGCCCCGGGGCGGGCGCCGGCCTACGCCGCGGGGCCGCTCACGACAAAGCCGAGGCGCTCGTAGAGGCGCTGCGCCGGCGCATTGCCGTCCGTGACGAAGAGCACCAGCTCCGTCTCGCCGGCGGCCCGCAGGGCGGCCATGCTCCGCCGCAGCAGCCGCTCGCCCAGGCCGCGCCGCTGGAAGCCCGGGTCCACCATCACGAAGGCGAGCAGCGGCGCCTCCGTCCAGCGCGTGACCAGGCTGGCGGCGACCACCCGGCCCGCGTCCTCGGCCAGGAACGAGCAGCGCTCGAGGTACGGCCCGTAGGCCCCGCCGAGCGTGCGGTCGATCTCGGCCAGCGCGTCGCCGAGGGTCTCGCCGTCGTCGTCCACCGTGCCGCGGTAGGCAACGAGCAGCAGCGCCGCGAGGCCCTCGCGGTCGGCCGGCCCCGCAGCGCGCACGCCCGCGACCTCCACAAGCTCCTGCGGATCGAGCCGAGCGATCATCTTCAGGCGGCGCCTGCTCATAGTCTCCCCCGTGTGGTGATAGCGGCCCGCGGCGCGCCGCGGAGATCAGAAACGGCCGCCCGAGAGTGGCGACCGTGAGAGTGGAGGTTGGGGCGGCGAGTGCGCCGCGATGGTACCGTCCTTAGCATAAGCAACTGGCGTGCCAGGCGCATCGCCCGAAAGAGCTATTGCCGCCCGCGCGGGGCAGACTCGCGCCCCCGGCGGCCGCACGAGCGCACCGGGGGAGCGTAGGCCTGTTCAGCTCTTGAGCTGTGCGACCGTCTCGGCGTCGAGGCGCTTCACCACGGCCACCAGCAGCTGGACGACCTGCTCGAAGTCGCGGCGGTGCATGATCGCCGTGTGGGTGTGGATGTAGCGCACCGGGATGCCCAGCACCACCGTGGGCACGCCGGCGCCGAAGACGTGCATGCGCCCGCCGTCGGTGCCGCCGCCGGGGATCTTATCGAACTGCAGCGGAAGGCCCTCGGCCTCGGCCACATCGATCACCAGATTGCGCAGGGCCGTGTGGGCGATCATCGAGCCATCGTAGAGCAGCATCACCGGCCCGCCGCCCAGCTTGCCCGCCGCCTCGTCGGGCCCGACGCCCGGCATATCGCCGGCGATCCCCGTGTCGAGCGCGATGCCAATATCGGGCTGGATGACGTTGGTCGTCGTCGTCGCGCCGCGCAGGCCCACCTCCTCCTGCACCGTGCCCACCGCGTAGACCGTGTTCGGGTGCTGCTGGCCCCGCAGGCGGCGCAGCGTCTCGACGGCCGCGGCGCAGCCGAAGCGGTTATCCCAGGCCTTCGCCATCAGCAGGTCGGGGTTGCGCATCTGGCCGAAGGGCCCCACGGGCACCACCGGGTCGCCCGGGCGCACGCCCCAGCTCTCGGCCTCCTCCCGCGACGACGCGCCGATATCGATGAACATGGCCTTCTTCTCGACCACCTTGTTGCGCTCGGAGGCGTCGAGGATGTGGGGCGGCTTCGAGCCGATCACGCCGACGATGGGACCCTGGCGCGTGTACACCTCGACCCTATGGGCCAGCATCACCTGCTCCCACCAGCCGCCGAGGGTCTGGAACTTCAGGAAGCCCTCATCGGTGATGCGGGTGACCATAAAGCCGATCTCATCGAGGTGGCCGGCGAGCATGATCTTCGGCCCGCCCGCGACCCCCTCCTTGCGGCCGATCACGCTGCCTAGATTGTCGGTGAGCACATCGCCGAGGGGCTCGAGGTGCCGCCGCATCACCTGGCGCACGGCCCCCTCCTGCCCGGGCACCCCGGGCGCCTCGACTAGCTCCTTCAGCAGCTGCAGCGTCTCGTCCATCAGTGGCTCCTCCATCGGCTACCGGGGCTCGCGGCCCGTGCGCGCCAGCACCCAGGCCTCCGCCTCCCCTCGCGTCGTCACAACTCCGTCGAGGCTCGCGGCCCGCAGCTCCTCGAGGAGCCGGCCCATCCCGGGGCCAGGCGCGACCCCGAGCTGGCGCAGGTCGTTGCCATCGAGCGGCGGGCGCATCGCGCGCAACGTGCGCAGGTAGCGCGCTGTCGCCGCGGCGGCCGCCGGCTCCGCGTAGTGTAGCACACTGATCGCCACCGCGCCGTAGGGCCGCAGCAGCCGGTCGATCGCGCTGTTGGGCGCCCCCTCCAGGCGCGGCGCGAGCTGGCGCAGCGGCGGGAGATCGCGCAGCAGCGCCGCCGCGGCGCCCGGCAGCGGGTAGCGGGCCGCCAGCGCCGCCAGCGCGGCCTCGTCCAGCTCGTAGAGCAGCAGGCCCGCCCACGCCAGCGGGCCACCCTGC
>CALJIC010000078.1 GCA_937974195.1 uncultured Roseiflexaceae bacterium
CATCCGAACGCACGCTGCCCACGGCACGGCAGCCCAGACAGCCGCCTGCGCGGCTGAGCGGCGCGAGGGCGGCCAGCCCAGAAACGGAGCTCGAGGCCAGCCTCGAGCCCACCCACCGCCCGCCGCGCAGGCGGTATAATTACCTAGAAACGACGCATGCCACACCCTCAGAGGGGGAAACCCATGACAACGCTTGGTCAGACGCCGAGGGCCGCGGGCCACGCGATCGACGTGGACGAGCGCACCTTCCGCACCGAGGTGCTGGAGCGCTCGCGCGAGGTGCCGGTGGTGGTGGACTTCTGGGCGCCGTGGTGCGGCCCGTGCCGCGTGCTCGGCCCGATCCTGGAGCGGCTGGCCGCCGAGGCCAAGGGCGCCTTCGTGCTCGCCAAGATCAACGTGGACCACAACCCGCGCCTGGCGCAGATGTTCGGCGTGCAGGGGATCCCGGCCGTCAAGGCCTTCCGCGACGGGCGGGTGGTGGACGAGTTCACCGGCGCGCTACCGGAGGGGCAGGTGCGCGCCTGGCTCAGCCGCCTCACGCCCCCGCCCGCGGCGCCCGCCGACCAGCTGGCGCAGGAGGCCGCGGCGATCGAGGCCAGCAACCCGAAGCTGGCCGAGGCCCGCTACCGCCAGGCGCTCGAGATCGACCCGGCCAGCGCCCCGGCGCTCTTCGGCCTGGGCCGGCTGCTGGTCGTGGCCGGCGACCCGTCGGGCGCGGATCTGCTGAGGAAGGTCCCGGCCGACTCGCCGCTCTACCAGCGCGCCCAGGCCTGGCTGGCGCTCGGCGCCTTCATCGCCGAGGCCGATGGCAGCCCGGCGCCGCTGCTCGAGCGGGTCGAGGAGAACCCCGGCGACCTCGAGGCCCGCTACCAGCTGGCCGCCCACCAGGTGCGGGGCCACCGCTACGCCGACGCGATCGAGCAGCTGCTGGCGATCGTCCAGCGCAACCGCTCCTTCCGCGACGACGCGGCGCGCAAGACGCTGCTGGCGATCTTCGACGTGCTCGGCAGCGAGCACCCGCTGAGCGTCGAGGGCCGCAAGCGGCTGGCGAACCTGCTGTTCTGAGAATCCGCCGGCGCGTTATCGGAAGGAGAGGTCATGGCGCAGCTACATTTCGGATGGATCGCGCCCGTCATCGGCGTGCCGGAGAGCGACGGCCAGCCGATCGTCATCCAGGAGCTCGACGCCGTGCTGCCGGTCGTCGCGCAGCACTTCGACTCGGTCTGGGCCGCCGACCACCTGTACGGCTTCGACCGGCTCGACGACCCGTACCTGGAGTGCTGGACGACGATCACCTGGCTGGCGGCGACGTTCCCCCGGCTGATGGTCGGCGGGCTGGTGATGTGCAACAACTACCGCCACCCGGCGATCGTCGCGCATATGGCGAAGACGCTGCAGGCGCTCAGCGGGGGCAGGCTCGTGCTGGGCATCGGCGCCGGCTGGCGGGAGGACGAGTACCGCCGGCACGGCTTCCCGTTCGACCCGCCGGCCGAGCGGATCCGCCAGCTCGACGAGGCCATCCGCCTCATCCGCGCCATGTTCACCGAGAAGCGCGCGACGTTCGAGGGCCGCTACTACCAGGTTCACGATCTGCCGTGCGAGCCGAAGCCGGACCCCGTCCGGCCGATTCTGATCGGCGGGGGCGGCGAGCAGCTGATGCTGCGGCTGGTGGCGCGCCAGGCCGACTGGTGGAACTACGGCGGCGACCCGGGCTCGTACGCCCGCAAGCTGGAGGTGCTCCGGGGCCACTGCGAGGCGGTCGGCCGCCCCTTCGAGGCGATTGTCAAGTCGGCGCAGATCGAGCTGCCGCCGCCCACCGACGCCGCCTCGGCCGAGCGGACGGTCGCGCGCCTGCGGGCCTACGCGGACCTGGGGGTCACCCACTTCATGCTCGACTTCGGCGTGGTGAAGGACCCGGAGGTGGTGCGCCGGATCGGCGAGGACGTGCTGGCGCGGCTGCGCTGAGTGGCCGCTTACCTGCGCGCCAGCTCGCGGTAGACCGCCTCCACCCCGTCGAGCATCCGCTCCAGCGAGAGCAGCTCCTCCGCGCGCCGCCGCGCGGCCGCTCCGTAGCGCCGGCGGAGCGCCTCGTCGGCGAGCAGCGTCTGCAGGGCGCCGGCGAGCGCCCCCGCGTCGCCCGGCGGCACCACCAGCCCCGTCACGCCGTGCAGGTTGGCGAAGCTGGTGCCGGTGCCCAGCTCGGTGCTGACGCACGGAAGGCCGCTCGCCAGCGCCTCGGCCAGCGCGATCCCGAACGCCTCGGAGCGCAGGTGCGCCGGCAGCACGAAGACGTCCGCCGCGCGGTACAGCGCCGGCTTCTCCTCCTCCGGCACATCGCCGAGGAAGCGCACCTTCCCGCCCAGGCCGGCCGCCGCCACCTGCGCCCGCAGCCGCCCCTCCTCCGGCCCGCCCCCGGCGATCAGCAGCGTCGCATCCAGCTGGCGCATCGCCTCGACCAGCACGTGCAGCCCCTTGTAGTAGCGCAGCCGCCCGACGAAGAGCACGGTCGGGGCGCCGCTGCCCCGGCGGGGCGCCGCCTCCCCGGCGGGTGTGAAGCGCCGGACATCGACCCCCAGCGGCACGACCGCGCACTTCGCGCTGTGCGGGCGCAGGAAGGGCGAGGTGCGCACGTAGTTGTCGCTGGTGGCGATGATGCGCGCCGCCCGGCTGAGCGTCCGCGCCATCAGCGGCCGGTAGAGGCGCAGCAGAGTCCGCTGGCGGACGATGTCGCTGTGATAGGTGACCACCAGCGGCGGGCCGCCGGGCACCGCCAGCGCCGCGAGGTCGCCGGGCGGGTAGGGGAAGTGCAGGTGGACCACGTCGGGGCGAGCGGCGCGCGCCAGGGCGATCATCGCGGGGCTGAGCGGCGTCGAGGCCACGTGCGCCACCCGGCCCGCGCTCGCCACCGCCAGCCCCGGGCGCGGCTGCGCGAACGTGGTGCGCGCCGAGCGGCTCGTGACCAGCGCCGTGAGCGTGTGGCCGCGCGCCGCGAGCCCCTCGCACAGGTCGCGCAGGTGGCCCTCGATGCCGCCCAGCACCGGCGGGTAGTCCTTGTAGATCTGGAGAATGCGCATCGTTCAGCTGGTATAATGCGGCCTCATTCGGTGTGAGGCAGTATAATACCCCGCGTTGTACCCCGGGGGCGCGGCCTTTCAGGGGTGTGTGGCGCCAGAGCGCCTGTGTGTCGGCTAGAGTTGGGGCGCTATGGTGCCCTGCAGGGCGTTCACCCCTGCCCCTCTCCCGCTGCGGCGGGCGAGAGAGGGGCAGGAGATCGGAAGAGCACACGTCTGAACTCCA
>CALJIC010000079.1 GCA_937974195.1 uncultured Roseiflexaceae bacterium
GAGGGGTGAGACGGGGTCCGGGGCAGGAGCCCTAGCCACTAGCCGCGCGCAGCGGCAAAGACATGAGGGGTGAGACGGGGTCCGGGGCAGGAGCCCTAGCCACTAGCCGCGCGCAGCGGTGAAGACGTTGAGGAATGAGACGGGGTTTGGGGCAGGAGCCCCAGCCGCCCAGCCGCGCGCAGCGGCAGAGACGTGAGGAATGAGACGGGGTTTGGGGCAGGAGCCCCAGCCGCCCAGCCGCGCGCAGCGGCACACACAAAGGCCGCCATTTCCCGCACGGAAGTGCTATAATACCCAGTATGCAGCATTTCCCCGGCCTCACGCCCGAGATTCTCGGCGCGTTCGACGTCCCCGGCGTCGCGGAGCGCTGGGCCGCCGTGCAGCAGCAGCTGCACCCGGCCCTCGCCGCGCTCGCCGAGCAGCTGCGCTCCGCAGCCGCGCGCCGCCTCCCGCGCCAGTGGCCGCTGTACGAGATCACCTACCGCACGCTGCGCTACGTCAACCGCGGCGACGGCACCCGCGCGCCGCTCGACGAGTACTACATGGCGATCGACCGCCCGCCGCGCGGCGCCGGGGTCTACATCGCGATCAGCGCCGCCGAGCGCCGCGTGATCGCCGCGCTGCAGATCACCGGCCGCCGCAAGGAGGACCTGCGCCGGGTCTGGGAGGAGGCGCGCCCGGTCTGGCAGCCGCTCATCGAGGGCCTGAGCGAGGTGCGCTTCGCCGAGCGCCGCCCGCCCGCCGCCGACCAGCGGGCGGCGAGCGGGGCCGATGACTCCGCCGGCCGCCAGGCGACCTGGCTCGACCGGTACCTGGCGAACAGGGGCGCGTCCTACCTGCTCGCCGGCTACTCGTACTCCTGGGACGACGAGCGGATCGCGCGGCCGGAGTTTGCCGAGCAGCTGATCGAGCACGTGCTGGCCCTGCTGCCGCTCAACGAGGCGGTGATGGAGCAGGCCGAGGCGCTCGACCCGACCGGGGCCGCGCTGCTCCGCGAGCAGCGCGCCCGCTACTCCGCGCTCAGCATCCCGCCGGTCGAGACGATCGTCGAGCGCATCCGCAGCCGCGGCTTCACGCTCCCCGAGAGCCTCATCCGCGCCTACCACATCGCGCTGCGCACCAAGCCGCTCGTCATCCTGCCGGGCATCTCGGGCACCGGCAAGACCCGGCTCACGCGCCTGTACGCCGACGCGGTCTACGGCATCGGGGACGGCACATTGTCGCCGGCGGGCCACGAGAACGACCACTACCTGCTGGTGGCGGTGCAGCCGGACTGGCACAACGCCCGCGACCTGCTGGGCTACTACAACGCGATCAGCGGCCGCTTCCACGCCACACCCTTCCTGCGCTTCCTGATGCGGGCCGCCGCCGACCCGGCCATGCCCTACTTCGTCTGCCTGGACGAGATGAACCTGGCGCGGCCCGAGTACTACCTCGCGCCGATCCTCTCGGCGCTCGAGACCGAGGACCACCTGATCGACCTCGGCGCGCCCGGCCCGACGGTCGAGACGGTGACCGGCGAGGTGCTGCAGAACCCCTTCCGGCTGCCGCTCAACGTGGCGATCACCGGCACGGTGAACGTGGACGAGAGCACGCACGCGCTGTCCGACAAGCTGCTGGACCGCGCCAACGTGATCGAGCTGACCGACGTCGACCTGGAGGCGTTCCGCGCCTCGTACCGCGGCGCGGTGGATGAGGAGGCGTGGCGGAAGATCACCGCGGTCCACGCGGTCGTCGCCCGCGCGGGCCAGCCCTTCGGCTACCGCACGCTGGCCGAGATCCTGCGCTACCTCGAGGAGGCGCGCGGCGTGCTCTCGGCCGAGCAGGCGCTCGACCAGCAGATCAAGCAGAAGGTGCTGCCGAAGCTGCGCGGCGAGGACTCTCCGCGCCTGAGGCGCGCGCTCTCCGCGCTGCTCGAGCTGTTCCTGGGCGGCGAGCCCGGCGATGCGCCGTGGCCCCCCGGCAAGGCGGCCCGCGTCACGCCGGAGGAGGTCGGCGCCGCGCCCCTGCCCGAGTCGGCCGAGAAGGTGCGCCGCATGCTCGAGCGCCTCGACGCCGACGGCTTCACGGACTTCTACAGCTAGGCGCTGCCCGGGCCCGCCTCCCCGCGCCCTGCGCCGGTAGCTGCCGAAGATGCCTGGCGGCATGTTACAATCCACGGCGCTGTCATCCGCTCGTCTGGGACTCTGCCGTGACCCGTCGCCCGCGCCGCACGTTCCTCGGCCTCCTCGCCGCCCTGCCGCTCGCCGGCTGCCAGCCGCTGGCGGCGCGCCAAGATCCCGTCCAGACGCCCCAGGCCGGTGGCTCGCCGGCCCCGTCGCCCCAGGCCGGCGTCTCAGCCTCGCCCGCCCCCGCTGAGTCCGCGTCGATCTCGGCCTCGCCGGCCGCGCGCCCGCTCGTCCCGCACACCGTCTCCGTCCGCATCCCTGAGTACACGGGCCCCGCCGAGCTGCGCGTCTTCGACAGCCGCGGCAGGCCGGCCGGGAGCTACGAGCTGCGGCTCGCCGGCGGCGCAGGCGCCGTGCCGATCACCCCGCGCGGCGCGCTCGGCCCGCAGCGGGCGGAGCTGGTCGTGGGCGACCGGGTGGTGGCCGAGACGGGGCGCCTGTTCGTGCTGGAGGCCGAGACGACGGTGGAGACCGGGCAGCCGCGCTTCGACGAGCTCTACCAGCAGATGCGCGCCTTCATCCAGCGCTGCGCGCTCCAGTACGAGCTCGATGGCCACATGGTCCGCGGCTACCGCTCGCCGGACAGCCCGCTCCTCTGGCTGCGCGACCACGCCTACCAGGCGCGCGGCTTCCGCTACTTCGAGCCGGACGTCACGAGCCTGCTGGACGCGTTCCGCCGCGCCCAGCAGGAGGACGGCAGCTTCCCCGACTTCCTGGCGCGCCCGCCGTTCGCCGCGCAGGCCGGCCGCAAGCAGGTCGAGGCCGACGTCGAGTTCCTGTTCGTCCAGGCGGTCTACGAGGCCTGGCAGGCCAGCGGCGACGACGCCTGGCTGCGCGAGAACCTCCCGGCGATGCGCCGCGCGCTGGCCTACACCATGGGCCACCCACTGCGCTGGGACCCCGAGCGGCGGCTGGTCAAGCGCCCCTTCACGATCGACATGTGGGACTTCGAGTACGGCCCCGCTACCGTCGACCCGAGCAACGGCCAGCCGGCGCCGCGCCACTGGATCGACGAGCGCACGATCTGGGGCATCTTCCACGGCGACAACACCGGCCTGGCGCACGCGCTCGAGCTGCTGGCGCGCGCCGAGGAGCGCGTCGGCGAGCCCGCCCGCGCCGAGGAGCTGCGGGCTGAGGCGCGTGGGATCATGGACCGGCTCAACAGCCTCAGCTGGAACGGCCGCTTCTACACCCACCACGTCCCGCTCGAGCCGTTCGACGTGCCGGGCGTGGACGAGGCGCGCCAGCTGAGCCTCTCGAACGCCTACGCGCTCAACCGCGGCGTGCTGCGCGAGCACCAGGCCCTCGACATCATCCGCGAGTACCACGAGCGCGGCGTGCGGCGCGGCGAGACCTTCGCCGAGTGGTACAGCATCGACCCGCCCTTCCCGCCCGGCAGCTTCGGCATGGCCGGGCGGCTCGGCGAGAACCCCGGCGAGTACGTCAACGGCGGGATCATGCCGCTGGTGGGCGGCGAGCTGGCCCGCGGCGCGTTTCGCTACGGCGCTGCGCGCTACGCCTTCGAGATCCTGCACCGCTACTACTTCCTCGTGAGCACGACCGGCGCCAGCTACCTGTGGTACTACCCGGCGGGCAACCCGGGCATCTCGGGCGAGCACACCCTCCCGACCGACGGCTGGGGCGCCTCGGCCATGCTCGGGGCGCTGATCGAAGGGGCCGCGGGGATCGAGGACCGGAGCGCGCGCTACGCCGACGCGCGGCTCAGCCCGCGCTGGTCGCACACGCCAGACGTCCATCAGGCGCGAGTCGTCGCCCGCTACGCCGCCTCGGACGGCTACGTCGCCTACGTCTGGCGGCGGGAGGAGCGCGGGCTGCGGCTGGAGTTCACCGGCTCAGGCGAGCGGGCCAAGGTGCGGCTGCTGCTGCCGGACGAGGCGCCGGAGGCCGTCCGGCTGGAGGTGGACGGCCAGGAGGCGCCGCACGAGATCGAGCGGGAGGGGGCGAGCCGCTACGCGACCACCACCGTCGAGGCCGGCAGCGGCACCGTCGAGGTCACCTGGTCGTGAACGACAGCGCGGCGACACCGCCGGTGTCGCCGCGCTCGCGATGAAAACAGCAGCCCTACCCGGGCATCTCCTCGCTGCAGAGGACCGTCGTCAGCAGCTCGGTCATCTGCGCGGCGGCGACGTCCCGCACCACCAGCGCGTTGTCGGGCTCGCGGGACTGCACCTCGCGCAGCAGCGACGTCAGGTCGCGGCCGTTCGTCAGCGCCTCGTCCACCAGGTTGTTCAGCTCCTCATCGCCCGCGATCAGCCGCAGCCGGTCGGCCGGCGTCGCGCCGATGATCGTCTGCCCGAAGGCGTAGCCGGGCTGCGTGATCACCCGCAGCAGCGCCGGCACCGCCGTCCCGAGCTCCGGGTGCAGCGCGTAGATAGCGGCGGCCACGTCGGGCAGGCTCGGCGAGCCGGTGTCGAAGTCGCGGATCGCGTCGAAGTAGGGCCGCAGCACCCGCACGAGCAGCCGGCCGACGGCGCCGCCGCGGGACTCGAGCGCCGCGAGGAACGGCCCCGGCTCCACGGTGACGCGGTCGAAGGCGTCGAGCGTCACCAGCTCGAGGCGCATGCGGGCGGCGAGCACCCGGTCCAGCGCATACGGGTCGGCGAAGATGTTGAACTCGGCCACCGGGGTGGTGTTGCCGCCGCGCCACGCCCCGCCGAGCGCGACGAGCCGGACGCCCTTCATCTCGGCCGGGAACCGCTCGACGGCCATCGCGATGTTCGTCAGCGGGCCGAGCGCCACCACCGTCAGGTCGCGGTGGCTGCGGGCGGCCGCGGCGAGGGCCGCCGGGGCATCGGTCGGCAGGCCGGACAGGTCGTAGTTGCCCTGGGCGCCCCAGAAGCCATCGGCGCCGTGGACCAGCGCGCCGGTGAGCGGGCGCCGCCCGTGGAGCGGCTCGGCGGCGCCGATGGTGACCGGCAGCCTCGTCTCCGCCGCGTCGAGCAGCGTCAGCAGGTTGCGCGTCGCGTTGGCGACGCTGGTGTTGCCGAACACCGTCGTGAAGCCGAGGACACGCGCAGTGCGGAGGAGCCAGACGATCGCCGCCGCATCGTCCACGCCGACGTCGGTGTCCACAAAGATCGGGGTGGGCGTCATGCTTCTGCGTTACTCCTCGAAGATCGGCCGGACGCGAAACATGCCGTCCTGCTGGTCGGGGGCGTTGGCCAGCGCCTCCTCGCGGGCGAGCGACGGGCGCACCTCGTCGGGGCGCATCACGTTCAGCATATCGGTCACCTGGGCGGTGGGCGGCACATCGCTCACGTCCAGCTCCTGCAGCATCTGAAAGTGGTCCAGGATATTGGAGAGCTGCTCGCGCATCTTCTCCAGCTCATCCGGCGCCAGCCGGAGGCGGGCCAGCCGGGCAACATGCTCTACCTGCGCGATGGTAAGCGCCATGATAGTGACCTCGCTTTTCGCTTCTCCGCGTTCAGTGCAGGGCGGACCGAGCGTCTTCTGTCATCGAACGGGCGCCGTCTGGCGTGACAGCGCGGCGGCGCAGCCGGCAACCGCCGTGCCACCCCCTGTCCCTCTTCTGCATATGGAAGGGAGGCAGGGGTGAGAACAATGATGGATTATATCATGGGGGCGGCGTGCTCTCCTCGGCGGGCGGAGTCTGCGCAGGCGGCGCCGTGGCGGTCTCGGTGGGCTGTGCGGGCGGCGGCTCGGCCGGCTCGGGGGTGGCTTCCTCCTCCGGCTCAGGGGTCGCCGTGACGCTCGCCGTCTCGGTCGCCTCGGGCGTCGCCGTGGCTGGCGCGCGCAGCGTCACAGTCACCGCTGGCGGGTCCTGGGCCAGGCGAATCCCCTGCGGCAGGCGAATCTCCGGCACGACGGAGAAGCTGCCGGGGCCCCTGCCCTGGGCGCTCACGATCCCGACCAGGTTGTTCGAGTCCAGGGCGCTGAGCTGCGCCGACGTGCCCACCAGATCCACCTGGACGACCTGCGGGCTGAGCGAGACGAGCAGCCCGTCCGGGATATCGACCACCTGCACGGCCACCGGCAGGGTGACCTGGAACGGCCGCGCGAGCGGCGCGATCTCCACCCGCACCACCGCGCTGGTCGGCTCGCCGAAGCCGAGCCGGGTGTTCACCGGCTCCGCGATCGCCACCGTGCGCGTGAACGTCTCGCTGGCGCCCCCGATGCTCACGACCAGCGTGGAGACGCTCTCCACCTCGTCGAGCGGGCCGGAGCTGCCCGTCAGCGTCACCAGCCGCGGGGTCACCGACACGCCGGTGACGACGTAGCCGCTCGCCGGCTCGCCGGTGAGCACCGGCACGACCGGCACGCGTTTGACGCCGACGCTGGAGAGGATCGGCACCTCCAGGTTCACCTGGCTCGGCTCGATCGTCACGCCCGTCACCACGCGCCCGTCGTCCGACACCGGCTCGGGCGAGCGCGGCGAGTTGTAGTTGGCGGTGAGCCGGTCGATGTTGGCGGTGACGCGCGCGTGATGCACCCGCTCCACACGCCCCTGCGGGCCGCGCACCCGCACCGAGTCCACCGGCTGCCCGCCGGCCGTGATCTCGGGCGGGAGGGCCTCGAAGCCGAACGGCACGCTCCCGGTGATCTCGACGGTCAGCGGCACGGTTCTGGTGATCTCGCGGTCCAGCCGGATCAGCAGGAAGTCCGGGCTGGGGGTGAAGCGCGCCCGCTGCAGCCCCTGGCGCGTGGGCACCACATTGATCGGCACCGAGTGCTCGCCCGGCCCGCGGTCGCTCACATCGACGAACGCCCGCAGGTCGCTCACCGTCATGTTGCGGAGCGTCTCCTCGTCGGCGTCCACCGTGACGTCCACCGTCGGGCGGGTCGAGCGCGGCTGGCCGTCCTGGTCCACCACCAGCATGTCGGGCGCGAGCCCTTCGATCTCCACCGGCACGCTATCGAACGAGCTGGTGACATCCGGGTTCTGGGTGTAGGTGACGAAGACCCACAGCGTGAAGGCCAGCAGCAACGCCATCACAATCCGCAGAACTGCTGCGCGTACTACGGTCACTTGCCGGCCTCGTCTTCCAGCGGCACCTTCAGCAGCCCGGCCAACATCCCGCGCAGGCGGGCCTCGCTGAGGTAGCTCACCATGCGTCCATCGTTACACAGCGAGATCGCCCCGGTCTCCTCGGAGACCACCACGGCGATCGCGTCCGACTGTTCCGAGATCCCCTTGGCCGCCCGGTGGCGCGTGCCGTAGCGGCGCTGCCCCACGACATCCTCGCTGAGCGGCAGCACCACGTTCGCCGCCAGGATGCGGTTGCCGCGCAGGATCACGGCCATGTCGTGCAGCGGCGAGTTCGGGTAGAAGATATTCAGCAGCAGCGGCACCGCCAGGCGCGCGTCCAGGATCACGCCGCGGTCGGCGTACTCCTGCAGGCCGGTCTCGCGCTCGATCACCATGAGCGCGCCCACGCCCTGCTGCGAGAGCTGCTGGGCGGCGCGCGCCACGCCGTTGATCGTCTCCAGCAGCTCGGCGCGGTTGGTGCGGTTGAACGGCCGCCCGAACAGGTCGTTCGTCCGGCCCAGGCTCTCCAGCGCCCGCCGCAGCTCGGGCTGGAAGAGCACCGGGATGGCGACGAACAGCGCCGGCTGGACGGCGTTCCGCAGCAGCCAGCGCAGCGTCTCGAGCGGCAGGAGCGAGCTGAGCAGGATCGACAGCACCAGCAGCACGCCGATGCCGCGCAGCAGCTGCACGGCGCGCGTGCCGCGGATGACCCCCAGCAGCCAGTAGAAGATCAGCGCGACGATCGCGATGTCGAGGAGGGGGCGTGGATCGACGAATGGGTTGAGGCGTTCAAGCAGGCGGTTGATCCACTCCAGGATGTTCGGGATGTCGGGCATATTGAGGTGGCGCGAAGCGGCGCCGCTATGCGCCCTTCTTCTGCATCTGCTGCTGCTGATCGAGCATGCGCCGGGCGGCGGCCTGCAGCGCCTCCACGCGGTCGGCCTCTACGTTCGGCATCTTGGCGAGCCGCGAGTAGATCCGCACCGCCTGCTCGTACTCCTGGCGCCGCATGAGCGCATCGCCAAGCTGGTACAGGTTGTCCACGTCGTTCTGGTCCAGGCCGTAGATCTGGTGCATCTCGGCGATCGCGTTGTCGAGGTCGCGGGCCTGCAGCAGAATGCGGACGATCTGCTTCTTCTCGGCCACCGCGTCCTTGGTGCGGCCGGCCAGCGTGTACATGAACGCCAGCCACTGCCGCGCCTCGATGTCGTTCGGCGCGATCGACACGATCTTATCGTAGATCGCGTGCGCCTGCTCCTGCTGCCCGAGCGTCCAGTGGACCTCGGCGGCCTGCTGCAGGTTCTGCACCGCGTCCTTGATCTGGCCGGCCTTGCGCTGCTGATCGGCCACCTTCACCAGGCTCTCGACGCCGCGGTCCAGGTAGCCGCGCCGGATGTAGAGCTTCGCCAGGCGGTTGCCGATCGCGATGTTGTTCGGCGCGAGCCGCAGGGCGTCCTCCAGCACCTCCAGCGCCCGGTCCAGGTCCTGGCGGCCCTCGTAGTAGGTCGCCAGGTCCTCGAGCTGCGCCAGCGCCTCGCTCAGCTTGCCCTGGCGGAAGTAGACGTCGGCGAGCTTGGTGTAGATCGCCCGGTCGTAGGGGATGTGCTGGCGCGCCTCGAGCAGCGCCTGCTCGGCCCCCTGCAGGTCGCCGGTCGCCGCGTAGGCCTCGGCCATGCGCCGCACCAGCTCGCCCTGGCTGAGCGGCGCCGCGAACGGGTAGCGCGCCAGCTCGGGGCTCACCTTGGCGCGCGGGGCGCTGAGGCACTTCTGGAGCGCGGCGCGCGCCTCCTCGGCCTGCCCCAGCGCGATGAAGCTGTCCGCCATGGCCTGGTGCACCAGCGCGGTCGAGACGAGCGGGTCCGGCCCCTCCTCGAGCAGCGCCTCGGCCTGCTCCAGCTCCATCAGCGCGCTCTGGTGCTGCCCGGCCTGCTGCTGCACGATCGCCAGGATATAGTGCAGAATGGGCTCGTCGGCCACCAGCAGCGCCGCCCGGTACTCGGACTGCACCTCGGCGTTCTGCTGCGGCCGCTCCTTGAGCTGCTCGAGCAGCGTCGCCAGGCTCTGCCAGATCGCCAGCGGCTGGTCGCCCATCAGCGCCAGCGCGATGTTGATGCCGGCCACGTTGGCCAGGTTGTTCTGGTCCAGCTCCAGCGCGCGGCGGAACTCGGCCAGCGCCGCCTCGTAGCGCTCGAGCTTGAGCAGCGCCTGGCCGTACTGCTGGTGGAGAGCGACGCTGTTCGGCGCCCACTGCAGCCCGCGGCGGTACTCCTCCAGCGCCTTGTTCGTCTGCCCCATGCGGAAGTAGGTCGAGGCGACGATCGCGATCTGGTCGGCGGCCTCGTCCACCCGCCCGTCGTTCTTCAGCAGCTCGGCCAGCCGCGCGCGGGCGTTGATCGTGTCCGGCGAGAGCTCGATCAGCCGGAAGTACACCGGGATGGCCTGGCGCGGCTCGTCGCGCGCCAGGTAGGTGTCGATCAGCAGCTGGTACTTAGTGAGCGCCTCCTCCGGCCGGCCGTCGCGCTCGTAGATCTCGCCGAGGCGCAGGTGGATGGGCAGGTAGTCGGGCGCCAGCCGGATGACCTCCAGGCAGGCGTCGGTCGCGGCGTCCATCAGCCCCTGCTCGACGTACTTCTCGCTCGCCAGGACGTAGCGCTCGGCCACCTCGTCGAGGCCGGTGGTGTCGAGCGGAGTCACCGGCGCGAAGGTCGGCTGGGCCGGCGGGGGCAGCTCGTCGAACACCGCGAGCGGGTCGACCTCCTCCTCGACCAGCGTGGCGACCGGCTCGGCGGCCGCGCTGTCCGTCTGGGGCCGCAGGAAGTCGGTGATCGGCCGGATCTTGCCCCAGGTCTCGGGCATGGTGGCGGGCGGCTCCTCCGGCTCCTCCACCGCTGCCGGGGCCGGCGCGGTCAGCCCGCCGGTGCCGAGCGAGCGCAGCTTGGCGAACATGTTGCGCTCGGTCAGCTCCTTGGCGCGCTGGCGGAACTCCTCGGCGCGCTCCTTGCCCCAGCGCTTGCCAGCCAGGAAGTTCGCCAGGGTCGAGTACAGCGACGCGGCGCGGGCGATGTCGTTCATCTGGATGTAGATCCCGGCCGCGCTCTCGTACATCTGGATCATGTCATCCGCCTCGGCCTTGCCGATCGAGTCGAGCGGCAGCAGGCGGATGGTCTCCTCGAACTCCTTGGCGGCCTGCGGCAGCTGCCCGAGCGCCTGGTAGGAGGTGCCGAGCGCGTAGTGGGCCGAGAGGGCGTACTCGTCGTCGCTCACGGCGCGGGCGAGCACCTCCACGGCGCGCTCGTGGTCGCCGCGCTCCTGGTAGATCAGCCCCAGGCTGTAGAACACATCGCTGCGCTCGCAGCCCATGCTGATCGCGCGCTCGTACCCCTCGGCGGCCCCGTCCACGTCGCCGGCCTCCTGGCGCTCCTGGGCCTGGGCCACGATCTTGTCGATCGCGAACTGCTGGCCGCGCAGGGCGCCGGTGGCGCCGAACATGGTGGATGCCGGGGCGGCGGCGGGGGCTGCGGGGGCGGAGGGCTCGATGAGGCCGGCCTGGGCCGCCTCGGCCAGCGCGGCGTGCAGCGCGACGATCAGCTCCTTCGCCTCGCGGCTGGACGGGTCGAGCCGCACCGCGGTCTCGGCGAAGCCGGTGGCCTCCTCGAGGCTGGTCGCCTGGCGCCGGCGGGCCAGCTCCAGGTACTCGGCCGCCGCCTGGCCCGTGGCGCCGGTCTCCTCGAGCAGCTGCGCCAGGCGGAGCCGCTCCTCATCGGCGTCGGGGCGCAGGCGCAGCGCCTCGCCGAGCGCCTCGATCGCCTTGGCGTTGAGCCGCCGGCTCTGCTGCAGGTCCGCGAGCTGGATGTAGGCGGCGACGGCCGCCGCGGTATCTCCGAGGCGCTCGTGGGTGCGCGCCAGGTACTCGAGGAAGAAGGGGTTATCTTGGTCGGCGCGGCGCAGCTCCTCGAAGATCTGGAGCGCCTGCGCGTACTTGCCGGTGTTGAATAGCGCTACGGCCGCCGAGGACCGCGCGTCCGCATCCTGTGGAAACTCCTGGAGCGCACGGACAGCCTGCTTCAGCGCCTCGTCCCAGTTTTTCTGGCGGGCGGCCTCGCGGCTCTGCTCCATGGCCCGGTCAAACAGCGCGCGATTCCCTGGCATCGATCGCCTCCCGCGTGGTGGCAGACATGTCCTACTGGCGCGAACAGATCATAATCTGCGCAAACCATGAGTATATTAGCACACCATGCTGCCCGAAGAGCGGCGAGAACGTTGCGGGATAGGCTCAAACCACGTTATACGCCGGCACATTGGCGCGTGGGGACCCGCACATGGGCGCGTTGGCGTCGGCGCGTCGGCTCGCGGGGCGCTAACGGGGCTCGCTCCGGCGGCGGTTGCGGTGGATGGGGTAGCGCTGCTCGACGCTCAGGCGGCGGTAGTCGGCGGCCTCGATGATCGTGATCTCCTCGCACAGCGCCCGGTCCGACATACGCGAGAAGATCCGCGGGTCGATGTCCTCCGGCTTGCGGTTGCTGGTGATCACGGTGGGCATGGCGTAGTTGTAGCGGTGGTTGATGATCTGGAACAGCTTCTCGCGCGCCCAGCCGCTGGTGTTCTCGGTGCCGAGGTCGTCCAGAATCAGCACCTGCGCGTCGCGGATGTCCTCGAAGCGCTTGTCGTACTCCACCTCGCTGTTCGGGCCGAAGGTGCTGCGCAGGTGGTCGAGCAGGTCGGGCACCACGGCGAACAGCACCTGGTAGTGGTTGCGCAGCAGCTGGTTGGCGATCGCCGCCGCGAGGTGGGTCTTGCCGCAGCCGTAGTTGCCGAGCAGCACCAGCCAGCCGCGCGGCTGCTTGGCGTACTCGAGCGCGCGGACGTAGGCCCGCCGCACGCCGGCCACGTCCGGGTTGAAGCTCTCGAAGGTCTTATCGAGGAACGGCCCGATGTTGCTGATCTCCATCAGCTCGCGGGCCTTGCGCTCCTCGAGCTCGGCGCGCTTGCAGACGCACGGGAACAGCCGGCCGAAGTCCTGGTGGCCGAACGGCACGGCCTTCTTGTACCAGCCTGCGCCGCCGCAGTGCGGGCAGGCCGGGGCGCTCTCCGCGGCGTCAGAGGTCGGATGTGTCGCTTCCGCGCCGGAAGAGGTCCCCGTACGCGCCGTTCGTATATTTGTCGACATCAATAGGTCGCTCGGCGCGATCCTGCGCATTGTGTCTTCCATTCGCGGCCCACCTCTCCAGGACTTTCTTGACGTAACGCCACGAGCGGGCGTTGGCGCGCACCGCCTCGCGCATGGCGTCCTCGATCCAGTGCGCCGGGTAGCGCTCCTCCGCCTCGCGCAGCTCGTCCACCAGCATCGGGGTGATCAGCCCGATGTTCTGCTCGTAGAGGGTGATCAGCGGCGGCCGGTCGTCGGGCAGCGGCGGGTTGGGCGCCAGGATCTGCCCCGCCAGCCCCACCCGCTCGGCCCAGTCGCGGTTGGCGGCGGTGTTGACGACGTACCAGTTGGCCGCGCGGCCGTCCTCGGGCGTCACGACGTGCAGCAGCGTCCCGCGGCGCACCGCCGCCTCCAGGCCCTCGGCCAGCAGCTCCTCGGGCGCCCGCACCCGCGAGATCGCCCGCAGCCCGCGCTTCAGCGTCCGGTCGGCGGCCAGCTCGTCCCAGCTCACCCGGCGCGGCGAGCTGCCGCGCTGCCGGCTGAGCCGGTAGAAGATGTGCAGCGTCACCTTCAGCTCGCTCGCCAGGGTGATCTGCGGCAGCACCTCGGTGAAGAGCTCGGGCGGCAGCCCGACGAGCTTATCGGTTGTGAAGCCAGTGAAGGCCATAGTCGTTGTCTGAATTGCCGCTGTCGGGCGAGGCCTGTGGTCACCCGCGCCCATCCGAGATGACCGCCAGCCGTCTCGTACCGTCGCCGCCTGGCAAGTTTGTTCGTATTATATGCCTGCGATCATGCCGAATACAAGGGGCAGTTTGCTGCCGGATTCCGCTGCCCTGGCAGGGCTGACGCGGCGCTGCGGCGCCTCCCGCGGGGAGGTGTGGCGCGCCTGTGGCCCTCCGAGATCCTCATTTTTCCCGCCGCTCTGCGGCGACGAAGTCGCCGCAGAGCGGCGGGAAGGGAAACTCCCGGGAGGCTTCGCCTCCCCAACCCCTCCGATGCGGGTGCGGCGCAGCGGCAACACCCGAAGCCCGTCGCTGTCAATCTTTAATAGCCCTCCGGCGTGCGGTACGTCAGGTCGTAGAAGCGCGTCGTGCTCGGGTCGAAGCGCATGGGCACGATGCCCACCGGGCCGTTGCGGTGCTTGGCGATGTGGATCTCGGCGATGCCCTTCTTATCGGTGTTCGGGTCGTAGAGCTCCTCGCGGTAGATGAACATCACGATGTCCGCGTCCTGCTCGATGCTACCGCTCTCGCGCAGATCCGAGAGCATCGGGACGTGGCTGGTGCGCCCCTCGACGGCGCGCGAGAGCTGCGAGAGGGCCACGACCGGCACGTTCAGCTCGCGGGCCAGCGCCTTCAGCCCGCGCGAGATCTCGCTCACCTCCTGCACCCGGTTGTCGGTGCGGCGCCCGGCCATCAGCTGCAGGTAGTCGATGATCAGCAGGTCCACGCCGGCCTGCGCCTGGAGCCGGCGCGCCTTGCTGCGCACGTCCATGATGCTCAGCCCGGCGGTGTCCTCGATGTAGATCGGCGCCGAGGCGAGCTTGCTCATGGACGCGATCACCCGCTCCATCTCGTCCTCGCGCAGCTGCCCGAGGCGCAGGCGGTGGGTGTCGATCCCGGTGTCCATCGCCAGCAGGCGCTGCACCAGCTGGTCGCGGCTCATCTCCAGGCTGAAGACGCCGACCGTGCCCTGGTGCTCCAGCGCGACGTTGTAGGCCAGGCTCATGACGAGACTGGTCTTGCCGACGCCCGGCCGGGCAGCCAGGATGATCAGGTCGGAGCGCTGCAGCCCGCCGGTGATCTGGTCGAGGTCGCGGTAGCCGGTGGGGATGCCCACCACCTCGCCGCGGTGCTCCTGGAGGTAGTTGATCTGCTCGTAGTAGGCGTCGATCACCTGGCCGATGTGGACGAAGTCCTGGGTGTTGCGGCGCTGCGAGATCTCGAACAGCGTCGCCTCGGCCTTGTCGAGCGTCACATCGAGCTCGGCGTGCTCCTCGTAGCCGAGCGCGGCGATCTTGCTGCCGGCCTCGATCAGCTTGCGCAGCAGCGCGGTGCGCTCGACGATCCGGGCGTAGTACTCGACGTGGTAGGAGGTCGGCACCTGGTCGACGAGCTGCGCCAGGTAGACCACGCCCCCGACGCCCTCGAGCCGGTCGCGGCGGCGCAGCTCCTCGGAGACGGTGCGGATGTCGGGCGGGATGCGGGCGTTGTAGCAGGCCAGCATCGCCTCGTAGATCTGGGCGTGGCGCTGCATGTAGAAGTAGTCGGCCTGCAGCCAGGATGCCACCGCCACGATGGCGTCGCGGTTCAGCAGCACTGAGCCGAGCACCGCCTGCTCGGCCTCTATGTTGTGCGGCAGCTCCGGCAGCGTCATCGTTCTCTCCTCGGCCTACCCACACGTCCTCGCAGCCCGTCTACACTTTTTCCCCAGAGTTATCCACACCGCCCCTAGATGCGACAATGTGCCAGACCCCGGGGGGTGTGGCACATTATCGCATGGGTGTGCTATTCAATTGTAGCGCTTACGCGCCTGTGTCGGAAAGGGATGTGCGGAGGGCCGTCGCCCTCCACCGCGCGACCTCCGCGAGCCTCACCTGGAGGCTCGTGGCGTCTACGCCTCGGCCTCGGGGTCGGGCGGGAGCTGGATGGCGCCCTCCTCGCCCTCGACGACCACGTTCACCAGCGCCTCGACGCCGCTCATGAAGCGGATGCGCACCGGGTAGATGCCGATGCGCCGGATCGGCTCGTCCAGCTCGACCTTGCGCCGGTCGAAGTTCGGGTCGCCGAGCACCTCGCCGATCCGCTCAGCGATGTCGGCGCTGGTCACCGAGCCGTACAGCCGGTCCAGCTCGCCGACGCGCGCCGTGAAGCGCAGCGTCTGGCCGTTGATCTTGGCCGCCAGCGCCTCCGCCTCGCGCCGGGCGGCCTCCTCGCGCTTGCGGATGGCGGCGAGCCGCTCCTCGGCCTGCTTGATCTGGCCGCGCGTCGCCAGCACCGCGAGACCCTTCGGAATGAGGTAGTTGCGCCCGTAGCCGCCGGAGACCTCCTTGACCTCTCCGGCCACGCCGAGCTTATCCACATTCTGGGTCAACAGCACTTTTATTTTTGTGCCCACAAGACTGCTCCTTCAAACCGACAGCCGCGGCACGCCCGCCGCGGCCCGCTCAGGTAGGGCGTAACCGCCTCGAATGACGGCGCGTATCATACCACAGGGCCCGCGAGCCGGCAACCCGGCGCTACCCGTACAGCGCCCGGATCACCTGCGTCGAGACGAGCTGCTGGAGCACGCCGGCCACCAGAAACATCGGCAGCACCACCAGCAGCCAGACCTTGCAGAACTGGGCCAGCGCCCACAGGATGTTCTGCCCGACCGAGAAGCCGCTCGGCGGGCGCATCACCGCGGCGCCGATGCGGATGCCGAGCGCCGCGCCGAGGATGGCGGCCGGCAGCTCCACCAGCCCGTGGGGCAGCACGTAGCCCAGCACGAACTGCAGCGGGCTCGTCGGCCCGAGCGCGGCCCAGCTCCCGCCCGCATCGGCGAGGGCGCCCGACACATAGCTGACGCCGGCGAAGGCGAAGAACGGCACCAGGAAGGCGAACAGCCCGAAGCTGAAGGTCGAGAGCAGGCAGCTGAAGAGCATGCGCGCGGCGTTCAGCACGCCCGTCAGCAGGCCGAACGCCAGGTTCGGCTCCGGGATCACCCCGACGCGCGCCGGCGACTGGCCGAGGCGGTCGAACACGCCGCCGAAGCTGCCCCCGAAGATCACGCCGGCCAGCGCAGCGAGCAGGGCCACCGCCAGCGGCAGCCGGTAGTCGCGCAGCAGCGCCGGGAGCTCGCGCCGGTAGAAGCGCCCGAGGCTGAAGGGCGCGCCGGTGTACTGCTCCGGGGCGACGCCCGCCGGCTGGTACTCGCGCAGGAAGGCCGCGAACGTCTGTGCCATCCGGCGCAGGTTGAGCTGCTCGTGCTCGCGCGAGAGGATCTCCTCGCGGTTGAAGGCCGCCATCCCGGTGCGCACGAGCGCCGCGGCCACCCCCGCCAGCAGGAGGACGGCCAGCCACAGCACGTCCCAGCGCCCGCCGATCATCAGGATCGCCTCGAGCTGGATCGCCGAGGCGGTGGGCAGCAGCACGAAGCTCGCCAGCAGGTTCGCGGCGCGGATGCTGGTGGTGTGGCTCGAGATAATGACCGCGCCGGCCACCATGACGAACGCCTTGGCGATGATCAGCAGCACCACCGCGATGAAGAACTCGAACGTCAGGCCGAGGGCGAACAGCTCCGGCTCGCGCAGGCGCAGCGTCAGCGCGAAGAGGCACATCGCCAGGCACGAGGACATGAGCGGCGGCAGCAGCGCCGAGAAGAACTTGCCGAGGTAGAGCGAGCTGTCGTCGATCGGCGTCGAGAGCAGCGACTCGAGGCTGTTGCGCTCGCGCTCGCCCACGAAGGTCTCGAGCGCGGTGATCAGCGAGAACGAGGCCGGGATGAAGCCCACCAGCAGCATCGCGAACGGGATCAGCCGGATGATCGACCCCTCGTCGCCGACGAACTCGATCGTCACGTCGGCCGCCGCGATCAGCAGCTGCGGCAGGATGAACACCAGGATGAAGATCGGCAGCAGGATGCGCCAGTCGGTCAGCGTCTCGGAGACCTCGCGGCGGGTGATGGTGCGAATGGCGGAGAAGCTCATCGGTTTCTTCCAAGTAGCCAGTGGTAGCCGGCAGATGGCGGGCTCAGCGCAGGCTACGCTTCGACGCGAACGTCCTCGCTCGTCACCGGCGCCGCGTGGCCCGCGGGAAGCCGGCCGTTGGACGCAGGCTTCCAATCGCCCCGGTCCACATCCTCGCCGGCGATGATCCGCAGGTAGACATCCTCCAGGCTGCGCGGCACCGGCGCGAGCCCCACGACCGCGATGTCGCGCTCGGCGAGGCGGGCGATGAGCTGCGGGTTGAGGCAGTGCGGCTGGGCGCAGCGGAAGCGCACCGAGTCGCCGTCGGTCGCCTCCACCGGCGCCAGCGACGCCACCACGGCGGCGGCGCGCGACACATCGGCGCCGGGCGCCAGCCGGAGCTCCCACAGCGGATCGCCCATGAAGCGCTCGGTGAGCTGCTCGATCGTCCCCTCGGCGACGATCTGCCCGCCGCGGATGATCGCCACCCGGTCGGCGAGCTCCTCGGCCTCGGTGAGGTTGTGGGTGGTGAGCAGGATGGTGCGCCGGGCGGCGCGCAGCTCGAGCATCGCGTCGCGCACGGTGCGGGCGCTGTGCGGGTCCATCGCCGTGGTCGGCTCGTCCAGGTACAGCACCGGCGGGTCGTGGAGCAGCGCGCGGATCAGCGCGGTCTTCTGCTTCATGCCCTTGGAGTAGCTGTCGAGGCGCTTGTCGCGCGCCTCCCACAGCCCGAACTGCCTGAGCAGCGCCTCGGCGCGCCGCTCGCAGTCCACGCGGCTCATGCCCTGCAGCTCGCCGAAGAACGTCAGGTACTCGACCGGCCGCATGCGGTTGTACAGGCCGGGGAACTCGGTCAGCAGGCCGACGATGTGGCGCACCTCGCGTGCGTGGGTGACGACGTCGTAGCCGCCGATGCGGGCGAAGCCGCGGCTGGGGCGCAGGATCGCGGCGAGCATGCGCACGGTGGTCGTCTTGCCGGCGCCGTTCGGGCCAAGCAGCGCCACCACCTCGCCGGGGGCGACGTTGAGCGTCACGCCGCGCACCGCCTCGAAGGCCCCGAAGGTCTTATGCAGGTCGTTGGCTTCGATCATGATCGCTTTCAGCCTGCGGCGGGCGCCGCAGGAGTGGGGTGGCCGTAGCGGCCCGTCGTAGAAGGCGCAGCGCCGCCGGGAGCTTCGCCGCCCGCGCCCTGGCGGGACGAGGTTCTTTGCATTCTGCGGAGGCCAAGCTTCCCCAACTCGCCCAAGCGGCGCGAGGGCGAGGCGGCCGCATAAGTCGCGATCAGTATAGCAGCAAGAGGGTGCTTCCTGCTGATCAGATGTTTGCGATCGGGTAGCAGTCGAGAACACGATGTGCGCGTGGGCCACGCTCCCGCGCCTGTTGGCGGGCTTCGGAGAGGCGTTGCATCCCCGTACGGGGGGGCGGCCCGCACGACCGCGCGCCAGACAGATGACAGGAGGTACGCGGTGCGGTGTGCTTGAGGGCGAGAGGGGTTGCGACCCCTCTCGCGCTCTCCCCCGCCGGAAGGGGCTGTGCAGCCCCTTCCGAACCATCCCCCGCAAGGGGTGCCACCTCCCATCGCTCGCCCGTTGTCATGCCCACGTACACCGATGCCCGTGCTTCAGGTATAGACTGATGCACTGCAATGCCACTAATCGAGCTCCGGGTTGCAATGTCTTGATGCCGCTCGTGCTCCAAGCGCTGACCGATGCGCTGTCATGCAACGGCCAGTGAGGTTGAGACGATCGGCTGGTGTGCTGAGGCATGACAACGGGCAAACGAGTGGCGTACGCCTTCTCTTGCGGGTCCAGGGCCGCAGGCCCTGGCGCGGGTGGTGCAGGAGGGCCGGCGCCGGCCCTCCTGCCCGGGGGCAGGGCGGAGCGCCTGCATGAACAACCTTGGGTGCAGAGCGGAGCGCCTGTAGGAATGACAGCACAAGCTGCCGGGTGCAGGGCGGAGCGCCTGCGGAACATGCCCGGGTGCAGGACGGATCACCGCGTAAGTCCTGTTGACGACACAAGCCGCGCACGACAGCGTGTCAGCGCATTGTCAGGGCGCGCCGGGCGACGTGTGGTATAATGACGCCGACCGGCTAGACAATAACAAAGCCGCGGCGGCACGCCGTCGCCATAGATGTCGAGGGTAGATTCGTGGCGTTCAACCCGCTCAACTCGTTCTTCGGCGCGTTCAGCCGCGACCTAGGCATCGACCTCGGTACGGCGAATACGCTGGTTCACGTGCGCGGCAAGGGCATCGTCATCAGCGAGCCGTCGGTCGTTGCGATCGACAACAAGACCAAAGAGGTGAAGGCCGTCGGCGCTGAGGCCAAGGCGATGGTGGGCAAGACCCCATCGAACATCGTGGCCGTCCGACCGCTGAAGGATGGCGTGATCGCCGACTTCGACGTGGTCGAGAAGATGCTGATGTACTTCATCAAGAAGGCCCACGAGCGCGCGGTGAACGTCATCTCGCCCCGGCCGCGCGTGGTGGTCGGCGTGCCGTCCGGCGTGACCCAGGTGGAGATGCGCGCGGCCCGCGACGCGGCGCTCAACGCCAACGCCCGCGAGGCCTATGTGGTCGAGGAGCCGATGGCGGCGGCGATCGGCGCCGGGCTGCCGGTGGACGAGCCGATCGGCTCGATGATCGTCGACATCGGCGGCGGCACGACCGAGGTGGCGGTGATCTCGCTCGGCGGCATCGTGATCAACCACTCGATCCGCACCGCCGGGGATGAGATCGACGAGGCGATCATTCAGTTCGCCCGCCGCGAGTACAACCTGCTGATCGGCGAGCGCATGGCCGAGAAGGTCAAGATCGCGGCCGGCAGCGCCTACCCGCTCACCGAGGAGGTCAAGGTGGTGCTGCGCGGGCGCGACCTGCTGACCGGCCTGCCGAAGGCGGTGGAGATCTCCAGCGTCGAGCTGCGCGAGGGCATCGCCGGCCCGGTCAACACGATCGTCAGCGAGGTGCGCGCCGCCCTCGAGGAGACCCCGCCGGAGCTGGTGGCGGACATCATGGAGCACGGGATCATGCTGGCCGGCGGCGGGGCGCAGCTGCTGGGGCTGGACAAGCGCATCGCCGCCGAGACCAAGATGCCGGTCCACATCGCCGAGGACCCGCTCTCGTGCGTGGCCCGCGGCGCCGGCAAGATGGTCGAGGAGTTCCACAACCCGGTCTACCGGAGCATCCTGACGAGCACCCAGCGCCAGCGGCGTGTGCGCTACTGATGGCCGGGCGTAGTGCGTGATGCGTGGTGCGTAGTGCGCGATGTGTGATCGGAGCACGTGAGCCGCAGGTCGGGAAGGAAGGCCGCCAGCGCCCGGACGGCCGCCCGCGCGGCTTCCGAACACCCCGGCGGCCGAGGCCCTGTCACGATGCGCCGGCGCGTGAGGCCGGGAGACGCCGATCGCGACACAGCCCAGCCAGTTGCGTATTACGTATGAGCGTGTTGCGCGTTACGCCATGATCCGAGACCGCCGCCTCAAGATCCCCCAGCCCTCCCCCTACCGGGCGCCGATGATGGTGCTGCTGCTCGTGCTGCTGGCGCTGCTGCTGCTCGTGCTCGACCGCTCGGGCAGGATCGGGCCGTTCCGCAGCCAGGCCGAGGCGCTGATCAACCCGGCGCTGACGCAGATGCGCCACCTCGGCGACGCGATCTCCGGGATCGGCCAGGAGCAGGGCGACATCGAGGCGCTGCGGGCCGAGCTCGAGGCGCTGCGGGCCGAGAACAGCCAGCTGAAGGCCGACGCGATCCGCGTGCAGGAGCTGCTGCTCGAGAACGCCCGGCTGCGCGAGCAGGTGCGCATCGAGCAGGAGCGGCCGTGGCAGCTCCTGGGCGCCGATGTGAGCGCCCGCACCCCCGACTCGGGGCGGCGCGTGATCACGCTCGCGGTCGGGTCGCAGCATGGCGTGCGGCCCGGCATGGCCGTGATCGCCCGCGAGGGCAGCAGCCCGCCGGCGCTGATCGGCGTGCTCGATACGGTCGGGGAGCGCAGCGCGACGGTGCTGCTGATCACCGACTACAGCAGCGCGGTGAGCGCGCAGGTGTACCACAGCCGCGGCCCGGTGGGCGGCATCGTGCAGGGCCAGTGGCAGCGCGGCTCGCGCCTGCTGCTGCAGGAGATCGACCGCACCGACACGATCGCGCCGGGGGATGTGGTGGTGACCGCCGGGCTGACGGCCGAGCTGAACGAGGACCTGCCGCGCGCGGCGATCCCGAAGGATGTGCCGATCGGCGTGGTCGAGCAGGTGCGCCCGGCCGGGCGCGGCCAGGTGGCCGACCTGCGGCCGTTCGTCGACCCGGACCGGGTGCGCTACGCCTGGGTGATCCTGAGCGCCGACGAGTAGCTGCAGATGGGCTTCTCACAGCGCCGACGAGTCGAGGAGCTGCTGGCGCGCGAGCTGCTGCTGGCGCTGACGCTGTTCGCCGTGGCGCTGGCGCAGACCACGCTGCTGCCGCGGCCGCTCGACGGCGCGCCGAACCTGCTGCTGCTGCTGACGATCTGCCAGGCGCTCATCGCCGGGCCGGGGAACGCGTCGCGCTGGGCGTTCTACGGCGGGCTGGGGCTGGACCTGTGCGCGGCGAGCCTGCTGGGCACGCACGCGCTGGCGCTGCTGGCGGCCGCGATCTCGACGCTGCTGCTTAGCTGGCTCAGCCGGGGCAACTGGCTCCTGCCGCTGATCGGCGGGGTGAACGGGGCGCTGGCCTACCACGCGACGCTCGGCCTGATCACCTCGCTGACCGTCGCGCCGGTGGAGCCGCGCCAGTACCTGCTGGTGGCGGCGCTGCCGGATATCCTCGTGACGCTGGTGCTGGCGCTGCCGACCTATATGCTGATGCGCTGGTGGGCGGGGCGTCGGCGCGGCGAGGTGCCGGTGGATGTGTACTGAGTAGGTAGCGAAGGCTGTCTGCGGTGGCTTCTGGCTCCTTCAATACTGGGATGAACCGACTCCTGGCGCCGAAGATCAGCGTCCTGGTGATCTTTGCCATCCTGGTGGGGAGGCTCTACCAGCTGCAGCTCGTGGACGAGGTGGCGGACGAGTTCCGCTACACCACTGAGGAGCGCACCACCCGCTATCTGCCGGTGCGGCCGATGCGCGGCGAGGTGCTGGCGGGCGACGGCGAGACGCTGCTGGCCCGGACGGTGCCGATCTACTCGGTGTCGGTGCGCCCGGCCGACCTGCCGCCGCGCGGCAGCCGCGAGCGGGCCGAGGTCTTCGCCCAGCTCAGCAAGCTCCTGGGCGTGCCGAGCACGCTCATCATCTCGTCGACGACCGCGCTCGCCAACGACCCGGCGCTGCGCAGCGATCTGGCGCAGGGGCTCGGGCTGCAGGGGCTGGACCGCCTCGGGCCCGCTGGGGGCGTGGCGACCCTGAGCCAGGCGGACGAGCCCGCGGCGCCCGGCCTGAGCTTCGAGATCCCGGCCGGGAAGGCGCTCATCGCGCTGCGGCTGAGCGAGGTCTACTCCAACGCGATCCGGCTCGAGAACCCCCTGGCCAAGCTCGTGGACGAGAGCGACATCCCCGGCTACCAGACGCTGCAGATCAAGCAGGACGTCCCGCGCCAGGTGGCGCTGGTGCTGCGCGAGAACGCCCCGAGCCTGCCGGGGGTGGTGATCGAGGAAGACTACCGGCGCCACTACCCCTTCGGCCCGACGGTGCCCTCGCTCTCCTACGTGCTCGGCTACATCGGGCGCATCAACCAGTGCGAGCTGGTGCGGCAGAACCCGGCGCGCTCCTGGGCCACCGGCCTGCTCCAGTCGCTCGGCAACGCGGTGGAGTGCGGCATCATCAGGAAGGAGATCGACCCGTTCGCGCTGGGCATGCCGCGCTACCTCGACGACGACCGGATCGGCAAGGACGGCGTGGAGGGCAGCTACGAGGCCGAGCTGCGCGGGCGCCTCGGCACTGAGCGCGTTGTGGTGGACGCGCTCGGCCACCCGGTGCGCGCGCCGGAGCTGGTCGAGCCGGCTCAGGACGGGCACAACCTGGTGCTGACGATCGATGTGGCGCTGCAGCACCAGGTCGAGCAGATCCTGCAGAACTGGATCGCCGAGAGCGAGCGGCGGCGCCAGACGATGACCGGCGTGAACGCCTACAAGCAGGAGTACGACCCGATCCGCAGCGGCGTGGCGATCGTCATGGAGGTCCACACCGGCCGGGTGCTGGCGATGGTGAACTGGCCGGCCTACGACAACAACATCTGGGACCCCTCGCGGCGCGACGAGCTGCAGCGGCTGTTCTTCCCGACCGACCCGGAGCAGCAGCGGGAGCTGGCGAAGCTGGCGCTGCAGACCAACCGCGCGATCGCCGGCCAGTACCCGCCCGGCTCGACGCTCAAGCAGTTCGACGCGGTCATCGCCCTGGAGAAGGGAGTGATCACGCCCGAGACCAAGGTGCGCGACCCGGGCCGGCTGGTGGTGGAGGACCAGTACGTCGCCGGGCGTACCTACGAGTACCCGAACTCCAGCCGGCGCGACAATCAGATGATCACCGTCTCCGACGCGCTGATGGTCTCCTCGAACGTGTTCTTCATGTCGGTGGCGGGCGGCAACAAGGAGAACGTCGTCAACCTCAAGGAGGAGGAGAAGACGATCGAGCGCGGGCTGGGGCCGAGCGCGCTGGCCGAGGGGCTGGGCTGGTTCGGGCTGGGCCAGCCGACCGGCATTCCGCTGGTTGGCGAGAAGAGCGGGCGGGTGCCGACGCCGAGCTGGAAGCAGGCGGTGATGCGCGAGGCCTGGACGACCGGCGACACCTACAACGCCGCGATCGGGCAGGGCAACCTGCTGGTCACGCCCATCCAGCTGGTCACCGCCGGGGCGGCGGTGGCCAACGGCGGCAAGGTGTACCGCCCGCAGGTGGTGCGGCGGATCTTGGACGCCGAGGGGCGGGTGGTGCGCGAGATCGAGCCCGAGGTGGTGCGCGAGGTGCCGGCCGACCCGGAGTTCTTCGCGGTGGCGCGCGAGGGGATGCGGCGCTCGGTGACCGAGGGGGTCAACATCGCCGCGCGCGACGCCTGCTCGGGCCTGTCGATCGCCGGCAAGACCGGCACGGCCGAGTTCGGGCCGGTGATCACGGTGCCGTCGCCGGACGGCAGGGGCACGCGCGAGGTGCGCCAGAGCCACGCCTGGTTCGTCGGCTTCGCGCCGTATGAGGACCCGCAGATCGAGGTGCTGGTGCTGGTGGAGGGCGCCGGCGATATGAACGACGGCTCGGCGACGATCGCGGTGCCGGCGGTGACGCAGATCATGCAGGCGTACTTCCGGGTGACGCCGCCGAACCCGCTGCCGCGCGGCTGCCAGCAGGACATGCCGCCGCTGCCGGAGCGAATCGAGCCGGAGGCGCTGCTCTCGCCGTACCGGATGCCCATGGACCCCAAGGATCGGTAGCGGCGCCGCGGCGGGGCGCCTGGAGACGATGTGAATCAGGTGAGGATATGGCGGAAGATATTCGTCTGGCGGCGGCGCCGGTGTCCTGGGGGGTGACCGAGGTGGCGGCGGGGGCGGCGCGCCTACCGTGGACGACGGTGATGGACGAGATCGCCGCCGCCGGCTACGAGGCCACCGAGCTCGGGCCGTACGGCTACTACCCGACCGACCCCGCCGAGCTGCGCGCGGCGCTGGCGGTGCGCGGCCTGACGCTCACCTCGGCGTTCGTGCCGCTGCCGCTGCACGATATGCGCGCCTTCCCGGCGGCGGTGGACGAGGTGCTGCGGATCGGCGAGCTGCTGGCCGCGCTGGGCGCGGAGTACATCGTGCTCTCCTCGGCCGGCGACGCGCTGCGCATGGGGATGGCGGGGCAGGTGCCGCCGGACCAGACGGTCGGCATGGACGATGCGGCGTGGGATGCGGCGGCGCAGGCGGTGGAGGGGCTGGCGCGGCGCTGCCTCGCGCTCGGGCTGCGCAGCGTGTTCCACCACCACGCCGGCACCTACGTCGAGACTCCGCACGAGCTGCGGCTGCTGTGCGAGCGCACCGACCCCGAGCTGGTGGGTATCTGCCTGGACACCGCGCACTACGTGTACGGCGGCGGCGACCCGCGCGCGGCGCTGGCGGAGTACGGCGAGCGCATCCGCTACGTCCACCTGAAGGACATCTACCCGGAGCGGCTGGGGCGGGCGCGCGACGAGAAGTGGGACTTCGTCACCGCCGTGGAGCGCGGGGTGTTCGCGCCGCTCGGGCAGGGCAGCGCGCAGATCGCCGGGTGTGTGGCCGACCTCCGGGCCCGCGGCTACCGGGGCTGGGCGGTGGTCGAGCAGGACATGCTCGGCGAGCGCGACGCCGATGGCCGGACGCCCCTGGAGGGAATGAGCGCCGCCCGCGAGTACCTGCGCGGGCTTGGGCTGTGAGCTAGGAGTGAGGATTACCAGGAATGGCTGTTGTTTTGCGCTCGCGCCAGCAGATCGCGCAGGCCCGCGCCGCCGGGCGGCTGGTGGCACAGACCTTCGAGGTGCTCCGGCCGCACGTGCGGCCGGGGGTCACGACGCGCGAGCTTGACCGGATCGCCGAGGAGTTCGTGCGCAAGCACGGCGCGGTGCCGGCGTACAAGGGGTACGGGGGCGGCAACGGACGCCAGCCCTTCCCGGCCACGCTGTGCATCTCGCCGAACAATGTGATCTGCCACGGGTTCCCGAGCGGCTACCGCATGCGCGAGGGCGATATCATCGGCATCGACATGGGCGTGCTGCTGAACGGCTGGTACGGCGACGCCTGCATCACCCTGCCGGTGGGCGAGGTCTCGCCGGAGGCGAAGCGGCTGCTGGAGGTGACCGAGGAGGCGATGTGGCGCGGGATCCGGGCGGCGCGGGCCCACGCCCACCTGAACGACATCGGCGTCGCGATCCAGAGCTACGTCGAGGCCAACGGCTTCTCGGTGGTGCGCGAGTGGACCGGGCACGGCGTGGGCCAGCGGCTGCACGAGGAGCCGACGGTGCTGCACTACGACACCGGGCGGCCCGGCATGCGCCTGCGGCCGGGCATGATCTTCACCGTCGAGCCGATGATCAACGCCGGCGGGCCGGAGACGGTGCTGGACCCGAAGGACGGCTGGACGGTGCGGACGGCCGACGGCTCGCTCTCGGCGCAGTTCGAGCATACGATCGCGATCACCGAGGACGAGCCGGAGATCCTGACGCTGCTGTAGCCGGCGGGGGGGCGAGATTGGCCTCGCCCTCCCCCGCTGCGCGGCTACCGCTTCGAGAAGACCTTGCGCGTCTGCTCCTGCGCCGGCCTCTCCTGCTCCTTGCGGTGGCCGTTGTGCGCCGCCTCGAGCACGATGTCGCGCACCTCCTCCGGCGAGTCGGTGACGATCAGCAGGTCGAGGTCCGCCTCGGTGATCTTTCCCTCCGGGATCACGGTGGTGCGCAGCCACTCGATCAGCCCGCGCCAGTAGGATGAGCCGAACAAGATAATCGGGAAGTTCTGCACTTTGCCGGTCTGCACGAGCGTGAGGGCCTCGAAGAGCTCATCGAAGGTGCCGAAGCCGCCCGGGAAGATCACAAACGCCTGGGCGTACTTGACAAGCATCGTCTTGCGGACGAAGAAGTAGCGGAACTCGACGGCGATGTCGACGTAGGGGTTGACCCCCTGCTCGAACGGGAGCTCGATGTTCAGCCCGATCGACGGCACGCCGGCCTCCCTGGCGCCGCGGTTGCCGGCCTCCATGATCCCGGGGCCGCCGCCGGTGATGATCGTGAAGCCGGACTCGCCCAGCAGCCGGGCGACATCCACCGCCGCGCGGTACATGGGGTTGTCCTCGCTCACGCGGGCGGAGCCGAAGATCGTGACCGCGCGGTCGACCTCGGCCAGCGCCTCGAAGCCCTCCACAAACTCGCCCATGATGCGCAGGACACGCCAGGTGTCGGTGTGAAGAAACTCGGCCGCCCCGCGCGATGGCCCGGCGAGCAGCCGCTCGTCCTCGGTGGGCCGGTGGCTGCGCGCCCTGCGGTTCAGCGAGGGGTCGGGCTGTGGTGTGCCGTTGTTCTTTCGTGGCATAGCAAGACCCTTTCTCTGTGACTAGGAGCTGCGCGGCGGGGCGGCTGCCAAGCGCTCGCTCGGCGGCTGCGCCGCGCCGCGCAACTCGTGCTATGTTTCTGAACGTATGCGGAGGCCTCGCCCCCGCACTTTTTGGGAGCGGAGAGACGAAATGTCTCCAGAGCCTCCCTCTCCGCCGCATGCCCGGCGGCAGGATCGGGGAAGCGAAGCCTCCCCGCGGAGCCCTTCTTCCGCCGTTCTGCAGCGAAGAAAAAAGGAACTCGGAGGGCCACTGGCCCTCCGGACCTCTCAGCGGAAACAACTTGGCCGGCCTGCGCCCCCCTTCACGACCTCGGAAGGAGGGCGCGGCGCACGACTGCATGTTACCGGAGCAACGCGCTCATGGGAAGGGGAATTTGTGGAGAATCTTGACCTCCACGCTTCCGCCGCACGGCCGCGGGGCCCGCTGCGTGGTAGCAGAGCATTGATCGTGCCTCCGCATGGATGGGCGCCCGCCCGCATCTGAGCCTGTCAGGAGAGCGTATGTACCGCATCTGGTTCGAGCGGACCGTCCCGCCGGCCTTCTGGCCGCTGCTGGAGGGCGTGGAGGTGCTGGGCGCGGCGAGCGAGACGCCGGCCGCGCCGCTGAGCCGGGTCGCGCGCGCCCAGGCGATCATCGCCGGCTCGCGGCTGCGCTACGACGCGGCGCTGATGGACGCGGCGCCCGAGCTGCGGGTGATCGCCCGCACCGGCATCGGCTACGACAACGTGGATGTGGCGGAGGCCACCCGGCGCGGGATCGCCGTGTGCAACGCCCCCGACGCGCCGAGCATCTCGACCGCCGAGCACACGCTGGCGCTGCTGCTGGCGGCCGCCAAGCAGGTCACGCGCAGCGAGCGCCTGCTGCGCGCGGCCGCGCGGCAGGACTACTTCGCGGACCACGGGGCGATCGAGCTGGCCGGGCGGACGCTGGCGGTGATCGGGCTGGGGCGGATCGGCGGGCGGGTGGCGCACGTGGCCCGCGCGCTCGGGATGCGGGTGGTCGGCTATGACCCGCTGGCGCGCCCGGAGCGCTTCGCAGAGCTGGGGGTCGAGCGGGCGGCGACGCTCGAGGAGGCCCTGGGGCAGGCCGACGCGGTGACGCTGCACGTGCCGCTGGTGCCCGAGACGCGCCACATGCTGAACGGCGCGACGATCGCGCGGATCAAGCCGGGCGCCATCCTGGTCAACTGTGCGCGCGGCGGCCTGGTGGACGAGCGGGCGCTGCTCGAGGCGCTCGACAGCGGCCACCTGCGGGCTGCGGCGCTCGATGTGTTCGAGGTCGAGCCGCCGCCGCCGGACCACCCGCTGCTCGGGCGGGACGATGTGGTGGCCACGCCGCACGTGGCCGGCGCCTCGGACCGCGGCAAGGAGCGGCTGTGGACGACGGCGATCGAGCAGGCGCTGGCGGTGCTGCGCGGCGAGCGGGCGCCGTTCTGCGTGAACCCGGAGGTGTGGAGCGGGGGCTAGAGGGTGCTGAGGCCCGGCTGCCTGGGCCGCGTGCGCGCCGGCGGGCTGTGCTACCATGCGCAGCGCCGCCATGGCGCTAGGGCATGCGGCTGCCGGGGGCTACGCTGGGGGCGCAGCAGGTACGAGGCCGCGTGCGGGGCCCCGGCCGGCAGGGCGAAGGAGCGGCAGGAACGCGCCGCGGCCGCCGCCGGCATCGCTTCCGCGCCAGCGGTTATTCTGGCGAAGATCGAAAGGAGTTCCAGCGTGGAGAGCGACCCACGCCCACTGATGGTCGAGATCGCCCACCTGCTCTACGAGCGCGGGCTGACGAACAGTGCCGGGGGCAACATGAGCTGCCGCGCCGGCGAGCGGATCTACATCACGCCGCGCTACCTGGGCAGCCGGCACCGCTGGCGGCTGCGCGAGGAGATGGTGCTGGTGTGCGACAGCGAGGGGCGCGTGGTGGAGGGCGACCCGGCGATGATCAGCCGCGAGAGCAAGATGCACTTCGCCTGCCTGCGGGCCTTCCCCGAGGTGAACGGGGTGATCCACGCCCACCCGCGCGAGCTGTCGGTGTTCGCCGCCACGGGCCGGCCGGTGTACCCGATCACCGACTACACCGAGAAGTACGGCGTGACCGAGGTGGTGCCGTACTACCCGAGCCACTCCGACGAGCTGGCCCAGGCGGTGGTGGAGGCGCTGCGGCCGCGGCGGGCGGCGTTCCAGAAGAACGGGCTGGGGCTGATCCTGGCCTGGCACGGCGTGGTGGTGGCCGGGCGGGACCTGGCGGACGCCTACGACACGCTGGAGCGGCTCGAGTGGTGCGCCCACGCCAACCTGATGGCGCGGCTGCTGGGGGAAGGGGAGCCGCCGTTCTATCGGCGCGGGTAGGGGAAGCGATGTCTCGCCGCTCCCCCGCCCGCCGCTGCTGGAGGGGTTAGGGAGGCGGAGTCTCTGCGGAACGCCCATTTGCCGCCGCTGTGCGACGCGGAGGGGTTCGGGAGGCGGAGCCTCCGCGGAACGCCGTTTTGCTGCTTCCCTGCCCGCCGCTGCTGGAGGGGTTAAGGAGGCGGAGTCTCCGCGGAACGCCGTTTTGCCGCCGCTGTGCGACGCGGAGGGGCTTGGGGAGGCTTCGCCTCCCCAGGATCTTAATTTTCTCTGCCGCTCTGCGGCGACGCAGTCGCCGCAGAGCGGCAGAGAAAAGATATCCGTGGAGGACCAGCGGTCCTCCGTACCACCCCGCGGAGCGCTGGCGCGGGCGACCCGCAGGGCGGCCGCGCCAGCCCTGACATGGAAAGAGGAGTCTCACCGATGAGCTACGATCTCCCGCAGAAGATGGCCGCCGTGGTCTGCCGCGGCCCGCAGGACTACCGGCTGGAGGAGTGGGCGGTGCCGCGCCCGGGGCCCGGCGAGGTGGTGGTGCGCGTCAAGTCGGTCGGGATCTGCGCGTCGGACCTCAAGTGCTACCTGGGCGCGCCGCTGTTCTGGGGCGACGCGCAGCGCCAGGGGTACTGCCAGCCGCCGGTGATCCCCGGCCACGAGTTCGTCGGCGAGGTGGTGGCGCTCGGCGAGGGCGCGGCCGAGCAGTACGGCCTGCAGATCGGCGACCTGGCCGTCTCCGAGCAGATCGTGCCCTGCTGGGAGTGCCGCTACTGCCGCCGCGGCCAGTACTGGATGTGCCAGGTCCACGACATCTACGGCTTCCGCCAGCGGACCTTCGGCGCGATGGCCGAGTACATGCTGTTCCCGCGCGGCGCGCTGAACTACAAGGTGCCGCCGGAGATCCCGGTGGAGCACGCGGTGTTCATCGAGCCGCTGGCCTGCGCGATCCACGCCGTGCAGCGGGGCGAGATCGAGTTCGGCGACGTGGTGGTGATCGCCGGGGCCGGGCCGCTGGGGCTGGGCATGATCGCCGCGGCGCGCCTGAAGAACCCGGGCCTGCTGATCGCGCTGGACCTGGACGACCGGCGGCTGGAGGTGGCGAAGGCCTGCGGCGCGGACATGGGGCTCAACCCGCGCCACGAGGACGTGGTGGCGAAGGTGCGCAGCCTCACCGAGGGCTACGGCTGCGACGTGTACATCGAGGCCACCGGCCACCCGTCGGCGGTCGAGCAGGGGCTGCACATGATCCGCAAGCTCGGCACGTTCGTCGAGTTCAGCGTGATGCGCGAGCCGGTCACGGTGGACTGGACGATCATCGGGGACACCAAGGAGCTCAACATCCACGGCTCGCACCTCGGGCCGTACTGCTACCCGGTGGCGATCGACATGCTGCGCAAGGGGCTCCTGCCGATGGAGCACATCGTCACCCAGCGCCTGCCGCTGTCCGAGTTCCAGCAGGGGATCGACCTGGTGGCGGCCGGGGACCGGTCGATTAAGGTGACGCTGGACCCCTCGCGGTAGCTGGGCGCAGGGCGGTATCGCCGAGGCGCCGGCCGTTCGATGTTGTAGGAATGACAGCCGCGGATGCGTCGACCGGGCGCGCATCCGCGGCTGTTGTCTGTGCTCCCGCCCCTTCGGCAGAGGCCGCGGAAGCTACACGTCGTAGGCGCGGCGCGCCGGGGCGTAGATCAGCTCGACGAGCCTGGCCAGCCCGTAGCCGACGAGCATGTAGACGATGATGCCCACCAGCGAGGCCCACTCCACCACCGAGCTGCCGAAGGACGGCTCGCCGAAGATCCCCACGAACGGCAGCATGAACGGGGCGCTGAGCCCGTAGACGAAGCGCACGAACGCGCTCGCCTCGCTGGCGCCGAGCAGCAGCAGGGCGAAGCGCGCGGCGAGCAGCACGGCGATCGCGCCAGAGATGAAGTAGATCACCTGCTTGATGCGCGCGGCCGTCGCGGCCCGGCGCTCCGCCTCGCTCGGCACGCTGACGCGCTCGGAGCGCACGTACTGGTCGCCGTCCGGCGTCACCACCCGCTCGCTGTAGATATCGCGCGTCGCGTCATCTGCCGCGGCGATATCGTCGCGAGCCGTCTCGGTTCTGTGATACACTTCCCGCTGCACGGCCGCAGGCGCTTCGGGATCGCGCTGATACTGGCGCTCTGTCATCACGGCCCTCCTTAGTTGTCTCATCGCGGCGCGCCAGTTCCGCACGTCTGGCGCCATCTCGCGCTTGCCAGCCGACACACCTAATGCAACCTGCGTACCACGGCCGGCGCAGAGCACTACCAGCGCTCGCACGTGGGCGCAGACGCCTCTGTTCCCCGCGCAGCCGCGCCGGGCTGGGTGGGCGGGCTGACGCGGGGGTGACTTCTGAAAGGAGCGCTGCGGTGGCGACAGAGACCACGAACTTCCTCGCCTTCGACCTCGGAGCATCGAACGGGCGCGCGCTGCTGGGGCGCTGGGACGGCCGGCGCTTCGAGCTGAGCGAGCTGCACCGCTTCGATAACGGTCCCATCGCTGTGCCGGGGACGCTCCACTGGGATGTGCTGCGGCTGTGGGAGGGCATCAAGGAGGGCATCGCGCGCTACGCGGCGGCGCACCGCGAGCCGCTGGCGGGCATCGGCGTGGACACCTGGGGCGTCGACTTCGCCCTGCTGGACCGCGCCGGGCGCCTGCTGGGCAACCCCGTCTGCTACCGCGACAGCCGGACCAACGGCATGCTGGAGGAGGTGACGGGCCGGGTGTCGCGGCAGGCGATCTTCGCCCGCACCGGTATCCAGTTCCTGCAGATCAACACCCTGTACCAGCTCTACAGCATGGCGCGGGCCCGCGACCCGCAGCTGGAGGCGGCGGACACCCTGCTCATGATCCCGGACCTGTTCAACTACTGGCTCACCGGGCGCAAGGCGGCGGAGTACACCGACGCCTCCACCACCCAGTTCATGCGCGTCGGCGAGCCGCGCTGGGCCACCGACCTGCTCGACGAGCTCGGGGTGCCGACGCGCATCCTGCCGGAGATCATCGCGCCCGGCACGGTCCTCGGGCCGCTGCGGCCTGAAGTGGCCGCCGAGGTCGAGCTGGCCCACGCGCCGCCGGTGATCGCCCCGGCGTCCCACGACACGGCCAGCGCCGTGGCGGCCGTGCCCGGCCTCGACGAGCGCAGCGCCTACATCAGCAGCGGCACCTGGAGCCTGGTGGGCGTCGAGACCCGCGCGCCGGTGGTGGACGAGCGGGCGCTGGAGCTGAACTTCACCAACGAGGGCGGCGTGGCGGGCACCGTCCGGCTGCTCAAGAACGTCACCGGGCTGTGGCTGCTGCAGGAGTGCCGCCGGCGCTGGACGCGGGCCGGAAGGTCGTACGGCTGGGAGGAGCTGCTGAGCCTGGCCGAGCAGGCGCCGCCGCTCGCCAGCCTGGTGGACCCGGACGCGCCCGACTTCCTGGCGCCGCCCGATATGCCCAGCGCGCTGCGCGAGTACTGCCGCAGGACCGACCAGCCCGCGCCCGAGAGCGACGCCGCCGCCGTGCGGTGCAGCCTCGAGAGCCTGGCGCTCAAGTACCGGCTGGTGATCGAGTCGATCGAGCGGCTCACCGGCCGCCCGATCGAGGTGATCCGGGTGGTCGGCGGCGGCTGCCGCAACCGGCTGCTGAACCAGTGGACCGCCGACTGCTGCGGGCGGCCGGTGGTCGCCGGCCCGGCCGAGGCGACGGCGCTCGGCAACGTGCTGGTGCAGGCGATCGCCGCCGGCGTGCTGCCGGACATCGGGGCGGCGCGGCAGGCCGTGGCCGCCTCGGTGGAGCTCGAGCGCTTCGAGCCGCGCCCCGCCGCCGACTGGGACGCCGCCTACCGGCGGCTGAGCCAGATCGCCGGCTGGGAGTAGGCGGCGCGGGCCGCCGCGCGCTGGTGGCCTTCAGCCTGAAGAACGTGCGTAGCGGCCGGGCCCTGTGCGAGCGCTCCGGCCTGGGAGCCGCTGCGCCGGGCGGGCGTGTGGTATAATGCGCGGTCTGGATGGACTAGCGGCGAGGCGCATTGTGACCTATACCCTGGCGCTCGGCCCATTCCACCCCGCGTGGCGCGGGCCACAGCGCTTCATCCTACGAATCGCCGGCGAGCAGGTCGCAGACGTCGAGTACCAGGGCGGGCTCAACGAGCGCGGCTGCGCCGAGCGTCTCCCGCGGCTCGCCCTTCCCGAGGCGCTCCAGCTGGTCACCAGGATCTGCGGCACGTGCTCGCTCGCCCACGCCCTGGCCTTCTGCCAGGCGCTCGAGCAGCTGTGCGCGATCGACGTGCCCGAGCGCGCCGCCATGCTGCGGGTGGCGGCCGCCGAGACCGAGCGCGCGATCTCCCACCTGCGCGCGGCCGCCGGGGTCCTGCGCGCCCTGGGCGTGGAGGAGCGCAGCGCGGCGCTCGAGGGGCTGCGCGAGCGGGCGCAGGGGCACCTGGAGGCGCTCACCGGCGCGCGCGTCGGCCCGGACTTCGTCGTCACCGGCGGTGTGCGGCGCGACCTGGTGTCGCGCGTCCGCGATGAGCTGCTCGCCGACCTGCCGGCGCTCAACCGCGACCTGTACCGCATCGTGGACCGGCTGATCGACAACCGCGCGCTGCTGGCGCGGACGATCGAAGTCGGGACCCTGCCGCGCGCGGCGGCGGAGCAGTTCGGGGTCCGCGGGCCGCTGGCGCGGGCGTCCGGCATCGCCCGCGATACGCGCTTCGACTACCCCTACGCCGCCTACGGGCAGCTGGCGATCCGGCCGATCGTCCAGGAGGGGGGCGATGTGTACGCCCGGCTGGTCGTCCTGCTCCTGGAGGCCTACGAGAGCGTCAAGCTCGTCGAGCAGGCGCTGCGCGAGCTGCCGCAGGGGGCGTGGCGCGGCGAGCTGCCTGAGGAGCTCAGCGCGGGGCAGGCCAGCGGCGCCGCGGAGGGGCCGCGCGGGATGATCCGCTACACGGTGGAGAGCGACGGCTACCGGCTGACGCGGGTGCGGATCGACTGCCCGCGCCAGCTCGACCGGCTCCTGGCTCGCACGCTGCTCGCAGGCGCCCTGCCCGATAACACAGTCGCGATCATCGCCTCGGTGGACTCGTGTGTCGCCTGCGCCGAAAGGTGACAGCTGAGCGGCCGGCGGTGTGAAGCGCAGCTGCTCCGCACGTCGCTGCCTCCCGCCTGTTGCCCGCCATCTTGCTATGCTCTTGCTCGCCTTCGCACTTCCGCTTGCCACAGTCGTCGCCTGCCTGGCGCTGAACCGCGCCGTTGCGTCGCGCTGGCTCGCCGCGGCCGGCGCCGCCGCGCTGCTCGGCGCCGCGCTGATCCTGCTGGGCGCGCGGCTGCTCGGCTCGCTCCCGATCGTCATCCTGGACTACACCTGGCTGGAGCTCGAGAGCAACGCCGTGCAGCTGCTCATGCGGCTCGACGCTGTGGGCTGGCCGTTTGCGCTGCTGGCGCTGCTGGGCGGCGCGCTCGCGCTGCTGGCGCTGGCTGCAGCGCTGCCGCAGAGCCTGCGCGGCTTCGGCGGCCTGGTGGCCACGCTGCTGATCGCGCCGGTGATCACCGTCACGGGGATCGCCAACACCGACCCGCTGCTGCTGCCGTTCGCCTGGGTGGCCGCGGCGCTCGCCAGCTTCGCGGCGCTGCGGATCAGCGGGGCGCTCGCCGCCTCAGCGGCCCCGCTGACGGCGCTGGTGGCCGGCCTGGCGGGCGCGCTGCTCGCCTTCGCGGCGGCGGTTGCCCTGCGCGGCGCCGACCCGGCTGCGGAGATGCTGGTGGCCGGCCTGGTGGCCGCCAGCGTCCTGGCTCTGCTCGCGCTCGGCGCTGCCCCGCTGCACACGGCGGTGTCGACGCTCGCCGAGGCCCCCGCGGCGCTCGCCGCGGCGCTCGTCGCGCTCGGGCTGCCGCTGCTCGGCGGCTACACGCTGATCGACTTCGCCATCGACCTCGGGCCGGCCGCGCCCTCCGCGTGGCGCACCGCCCTCGTGGCGGCCGGCGTGCTCACGCTGCTGGTCTGCGGGGCGGGCGCCCTGAGGACGACGCGCATGCGCCAGATCGCGGGCTGGCAGCTGAGCGCGCAGGGCGGGTGCCTGCTGGTCGCCGCCGGGGTCAGCGAGGCGTCCCTCGCGCTCGCGGCGCCGCTGCTGCTCGCCAACCTGGCGCTGACGACCCTGGCCGCCTTCCTCGCGCTCGCGGCGCTCGAGCGGCGCGCCGGGACCGACGACCTGACCGCGCTCGGGGAGAGCGGCCCGTTCCTGCTCGCGGGGCTGGCGGTGCTGATCGCCGGCGCGTCGGCGGTGGGCGTGCCGGGCACGCTCGGATTCTGGGGTAAGCTGTGGCTGGTGGACGAGCTGCGGCGCGGCGCGCCGTGGGCTGTGCCGCTTCTGCTTGCGGGAAGCAGCCTGCTCGCGTTCGGCTACGTGGCGCCGGTGGCGGCGTTCTGGCGCCGCGGCTCACCCGACGGGGGCGTGCCGGCTGAGCTGCGCTCGGCAGGTGTGCTCGCGGCCGTTCCGGCGGCCGTCCTGCTGGTGGGCGCCCTGGTGCCCGGCCCGCTCTGGCAGCAGTGGCTGGCCGGCGTCCAGCGGGCGCTTGCGCCGGACGTTGCTCCTGAGCCGCCGCGCCTCCCCGGCCTCGCCGGGCTGCTCGGGGTCGTGCTGGCGGCCGCGCTGCTGGTGATCGTGCCGCTGGCCGGCACCCGCACCCAAGGGCGCCGCAAGATGGCAGATCCCGAGATGGGCGCCGAGGGCGTGATACCGCCGGCGGCCCTCGGGGAGAGCCTGCGCGGCATCGCGATGGTCGGCGCGCCGGATGCAGCGCTGCTGTGGCTGTACGAGCTGATCCAGCAGCTGAGCGCCGTCCTCAGCCGCCTGCTGGCGCTGTTCGAGCGGCGCTACTATCTGGCCGGCCTCCTGATCGCCATGATCGTCGTGATCTTGATCTTTATCTAGCGGCGGCGCCTTTGCCATAGCTGATGCGGTGTGGGCACTGGCCCACGAAGGACGGGCATGGATCTCGGCAGTGTCAACTGGGCCATCGTCGGCATCGCCCTCTCGGGCGCGCTGATCCTCCTGGTGCGCGACTGGCGCGTCACCTGCACCGCGCTGCTCGCCTGCTACGTGTGCATCGCGCTGTTCCTGGCGCAGCAGCAGTTCATCACGCCCGACCTGCGGATCGGCGGGGTGGAGCTGAGCACCACGGTGCTGGTCAAGCTGATCACTGGCTTCGCCGCCACCGCGATTCTGGCGATCACCGGGCTGACGTTCTCGCGCGAGTACAACCTAGAGGACCTGGACGAGTTCTCGCTCGCCGAGTTGCGCCGCGCGGCGCGCCGGGCCCAGCGCCAGCAGGCCACCGAGCCGTTCCGCCTCGGCGACTATGTGGTGCCGTTCTGGGCGCTCGTGCTGGCGAGCATCGCCAGCCTGGCGCTGCCGCGGCTCTACCCGATCGGGAGCAACGAGGTTGACTTCACCTGGTACTGGCTCGGGCTGGTCGGCCTGTTCACGCTCGTCACGGCCAGCGACACGCTGAAGATCGGGCTGGGGCTCCTGCTGTGCGCCAGCAGCGTCGACCTGCTCTACACCGCGATCTCGAGCACGGTGCAGGTCTTCCCGCTCGCGATGCTCGGCCTGATGACGATCGTCCTGGCGCTCGCCGTCGCCTATCTGTCGGGGCTGCTCTACGGGCGCCTGAAGACCCTGGAGCTCAATGAGCTGTATAAACGCTGACATACGAAGTGCGCCGTGTGGGCCGCAGGGTGCGGCGCTGCCACCGCCGGCCCTGCGCCTCGCGCCTCGCACTTTCTTCTTATGGCATATCTGCTTCTCATAACATTTCCAGTCGTGATGGGCGCCAGCAGCTTCCTGCTGCGCAAGCAGACGCAGCTGGTGATCGGCGCGGCAGTGCTCACGATGCTGGTCGAGATCGCGCTCGTCACGCTCATACCGCTCGACGAGCCGGCGCGCCTGCTCGGCCTGACGCTGACGCTCGATCCGCTCGGGCGCCTGTTCATGGTCGCCTTCCTGGTCGTCGGCGCGCTGGCGTTCGTGGCCGCGCTGCGCCTGCCGCACGGCGAGAACTTCGTGCCGATCGCGCTCGTCATCCTCGGGCTGGTGTGCGCCATCCTCCTGCTGCTGCAGGAGCCGTTCGTCGTCTCGCTGCTGCTGGTGAGCGCCGGGCTGATGGCCGTGCTGGCGATCGTCGACCTGCCCACCGGCAGCCCGGGCCTGGTCGAGCCATCGGTCATCGCCACCGCCCTCAAGTACCTGGTGCTGATGCTGATCGCCGGGGTGATGATGTACATGGCCTTCGTGCTGGTCAACATCTACCGCCCGGGCGACCTGCCGGACCGCGCCTCGCCCGCCCATCTGATCCTGGCGCTGATGGTCGTCGGGTTCGGCCTGCGGCTGGCCGCGGTGCCCTTCCACTCCTGGCTGCCGGACCTGGCGGAGGACGCGGCGCCGATGGTCTCCGTGCTGGTGATCGCGGTGATCAACACCACCAGCCTGCTGTTCCTGATCAACTCGTTCCAGTTCTTCCCGGTGATCGTGCTCGAGAACGAGCGCGGCATGGAGCTGCTGATGGCGGGCGGGATGCTGACGGCGCTGCTCGGCGCCGCGCTGGCGCTCGCCCAGAACAGCATGCGCCGCATCTTCGGCTACCTGGCGGTGTACGACGCGGGCGCGGTGGTGTTCGGCCTGGCGACGACGACGCCGGTGGGGCTGGCCGGGGCGGTGTTCGAGTCGTTCAACCAGCTGATCGCGGTGCTGCTGCTGTTCCTGTGCATCGGGCTGCTGGAGCGGCCGGACGGGCGGCCGGCGACGTCGGCCCGCCGCGACCTGCTGTGGCGCTGGCCTGTGGCTGGCGGCTGCCTGATCGGCGGTGCGATGATGCTGATCGGCCTGCCGCCGTTCGGCGGGTTCGCCAGCAAGCTACTGCTGTACGAGGCGGCGGCGCAGCGCGGGCAGATCTATCTCATCGGCCTGCTCGCGGCGACGGCCCTGGCGGTGCTTGCGCTGGTGCGGCTCGCCCGCGAGCGGCTGCTCGGCGAGCCGGAGGACCTGCCGGAGGAGCCGCCGCCGCCGCTGCTGGGCGAGACGGAGCTCGACCGCCCGCCGGTGCGGCGGCTGGAGCCCGAGCCGCGCGCGCTGGCGCTGCTGTCGATCGTGCTGCTGGGCCTCGGCCTGGCGATCGGGCTGTACCCGCAGCCGCTGCTCGCGACGATCGAGGACGTGATCCGCGGCCTGACGTTCGTGCGCCCGGTGTAGCCCGGGGCTCCGCGCGACGTCAGCCGATGAGCGCTACGAGGAGCGAATGAGTCGCAGACAGGCACCGAAGGTCTTCCGGGTCAACGCCGGCTCCTGCGGCGCGTGCGATGTCGAGATCGAGGCTGCGGTGGCCGCAGGCGGCCTGGCCTGGGCGGCGAGCCCGGCCGATGCCGATGCGCTGCTGCTCACCGGGCCGATCACGCCGGGCGTGCGGCCGGCCGTCGACGCGCTGCTGGCCGAGGTGGGGGAGCAGGTCCCGCTGATCGCCATCGGGCGCTGCGCGATCGACGGGCACCCGTACGGCCAGGGCGGACTCGCAGAGCGGCCGGAGATCGACGCGCTCCTCAAGCTGGACGGCTCGCCGCCGAGCCCGAGCGAGATAGCGAAGGCGGTGCGCGCGGCGCTGGCCGAAAGGCGGCGCGAGACTCGCTGATACGGAGAACCGACTCTTGGACCTGCTGATAGCTGGGGCCCTGGCCCTTGTGCTGACTCTGGTGCTGGGCGCGGCCCTCACGTGGATCGTCGAGGGGCACAGCTTCGCGCTCCCCGGCTCGCTGGCGGCGCTGGTGCGTACCGCCGACGGGCTGGCCGCCGGCGTGAGCCTGCTGCTCAGCGCCGCTGCGCTGGCGCTCCTGCCGTGGCCGCTGCACCCGGCGGCGGGGCGCGCGTGGGTCGGGGAGCCGCTGCTGATCTGGGCCGCAGCCGAGGGCGCCTTTCTGGCGCCGCTGGTGCCCGGCCTGCTTGCGCCCTCGCCGCTTGCGGCCCGCGCCGTCGTGCGCGAGGGCCAGATCAGCCTGGCGGGGCGCGTGGTCGTGTGGGTTGCGGTCGGGGCGGCGCTGTGGGTCGGGGCCGGGTGGAGCGCCGCGGCGCTGCCCGGCCGGGTGCTCGCCGCGCTCGGCGGGCTGCTCGCCATGCCCGCGGCGGCCGGCATCGGGCCCTTCGCCCCCGAGCGCAGCCTCAACCTTGCGGGCGCGGAGGAGGGGCTTGACGAGCAGACAGCCCGTCTGATAGGCTTTGCCCGCGCCGCGCGCGCCGGCGTGCTGCTGATGGGGCTGACGATCTGCTCGCTGCCGCTGGCGTCGATCGCCGCGCCGGCTGCGCTGCTCCTCGTGCTCGCTGTCTTCGTCGCTGTGGCCCTGGGGCTCAAGCGCATCGGCGCGGGGCAGCCGCGGGTGACGCTCCCGGCCGCGCTGCGCTGGTGCTGGCGGCGCGCGCTGCCGGCCGCCGGCGTCGGGCTGCTCTACCTCGCGATCGTGTAGCTTCGCGTCTGCGGGAAGGTTGTGGAGGGCCGCTGGCCCTCCGCGCGCCATTCGGGTCATCATTTACAGGTCTGACGCAGCACTGTTGCTGCGGCATCCGCCGCGGGAGGTATGGAGGGCTGCGCTCCTCCGAGGCATGGACGCGATCGTTGTCAACAATCTGTACAAGTCCTACCACACCGCCGAGGTCCTCCGCGGCCTGACGCTGCGCGTGCCGGAGGGCGAGGTCTACGGCTTGATCGGCCCCAACGGGGCGGGCAAGTCCACGCTGGTGCACCTGCTGCTGGGCTTCCTGCGGCCTGACCGGGGCAGCCTGCGGGTGCTCGGCGCGAGCGACCCTTCGCGCGTGGTCGGCCAGATCGGCTACCTGCCCGAGCGCCTGCGCTACCACCTGCGCTACACCGGGCGCGAGTACCTGCGCTACCTCGGCCAGTTCAGCGATCTCGGCGGGCCCGAGCTCGACGCGCGCATCGACGACGAGCTGCGCGCCGTCGGCCTCACCCAGGCGGCCGACCAGATGCTGAGCACCTACTCGCGCGGCATGCTCCAGCGGCTGGGGGTCGCGCAGGCGCTCCTGCACAACCCGCGGCTGCTGCTGCTCGACGAACCCACCACCGCGCTCGACCCGGCCGGCCAGCGCGAGATGATCGACCTGCTGCGCACGCTGCGCGGAAGCGGCCGCACGGTGCTGATCGCCACCCACTACCTCGATGAGGCCGAGCAGCTCTGCGACCGGGTCGGCGTGCTCTTCGGCGGGCGGCTGGCGGTCGAGGTGGAGGCTGCGGCGCTGCGCGCACCGGGGCGGGCCGTGACCATCCGCGTCGCGGGGCTGCCGGCGGATCTTGTGGAGCGGCTGCGCCTTCTCTCGCCGGCCGTGCGCTGCGACGGCGCGGAGATCACGATCGAGCCGAACACGGCCGAGCTGCAGGCCAGCGTCGTGCGCGCCCTGCTCGACGCCAACATCGCGATCATCTCGCTCGAGCCGCACGTCCGGCCGCTCGAGGAGCTCTATCTGCAGGTTGTCAGCGGGCAGCCGGTTATGCCACCCGCGCAGGAGGCGGCGCCCGGCGCTCAGGACAACCGGCCGGCGGCCCGGCGCTCGCGGCCTGGCGACACGCTGCTCCGCGAGCTGCTGTGGCGGGAGGACACGCGCGACCAGCGCGACGACGCGCCCTGAGCGGGCCTCCCTTCGGCCGCTCTACGGCCCGGGTTGCAGGAGGCGCTGCGGCCGGGCCCTGCGACATGCTTATGAGCTCAATCCTACGCACCCTGCGGTTTACTCTCTTCACGCTCCTGGAGTACGTGCGCTCTGGGCGCTTCCTGGTGGAGCTGGCGGCGACGGTGGCGGTGTTCTACCTGTTCTTCAGGCGCCTCGGGACGCCGATGACCGCCGAGTACTTCTTCTCCACCGCCGGGCTCTTCACGCTCGCGCTGACCTTCTACAGCGCCTCGACGATCCTCGGCTTGGGCGACCGGCCGCAGGGGTACCTCGTGCTCGCCCGGCGCCTGGGGCGCGTCGGGTATCTGATCGGGCTGTACCTCGCCGCGCTCGCCGTCGTGTCGGCGGCCTACGGCGCCGTCAGCCTCGGCGTCGCGCTCTACAACCCGGTGCAGGGCCTCTCCCTGCTCGGCTGGGTCGCCGGGACGATCCCGCTGCTGCTCAACGTCGCCCTGCTGAGCGCGCTGCTCCTGCTGCTGGCGCCGATGGTGCTGACCACCGGCTGGCGGCTGGCGATCCTGGCCTTCGTCGCGCTGGCCTTCTCGGGGAGCCTGATCGGCGGGCCGACCCTCGCCTCGCTGCCGCCCGCCGTCGCCACGGCCCTGGACGTGCTGCGCACCCTGTTCAGCACCCCGCTGCTGCCCGCGTTCACCGGATTCGCCCTGTCCGTCAGCCGCGACTACCAGGGGCTCAACAGCGTCATCCCGCTCGCCCAGCTGTTCCTCACCCTGGGCCTCCTGGCGCTCGCCGTGTACACCTTCTCGCGCCGCGAGCTGATCTTCACCGGCGCCTAGCAGACTTGACATCCCGGCCTGCGGCGGGGTACAGTAGCGTCACTCCGGAGGCCGGCGATGACGACGGTAGACGAGCGACAGGAAATCGATATCGAGCGGCTGTACCGGCTCTGCAAGGCGCTGGCGAGCCCGGTTCGCATCGAGATCGTGCGCTTCGTGAGCCAGCACCCGCGCTGTATCGCCAACGAGATCCTCCTCCACCTGCCCGACGAGATCGCGCGCGCTCAGTCGACCCTCTCGCAGCACCTCAAGATCCTGTGCGCCGCCGGCGTGCTCGAGGCCGAGCCGGACGGTGCGGCGACCTGCTACCGGCTGCACCAGGAGCAGCTCGAGTGGCTGCGTGAGCAGCTCGGCGCTCTGGTGGTATAATCGCGCGGCGCGCAGCGGCGCGGAATCCTCCCTGAAGCGAACAAGGGCTCACCGTGACAGGCAGCATCTTCGGCCGTGCCCTCCCGATCGCACTCGCGCTCCTCGTCGCCGGGCTGATGCTCTCCGCCTACCGGGACCTGCCCGGCCGCCCGTTCGCCGCGGACGACTACCAGTGGCTGCTGAACGTGCGCGATCTCTCCCCGGCCGAGCTGCTGCGGCGCGCCTTCGATACCGGCGAGCAGACTCACTTCTACCGGCCGCTGGTCTGGCTGCTCCTCTGGGCGCAGGTGCGGCTGTTCGGCCTCGACCCGGCGGGCTTCCACGCTGTCAGCCTGGCGCTGCACGCCTTCAACGCCGCCCTGACCGCGTGGCTGGTCTGGCGGCTGCTCGCGCGCGAATGGCCGCCGGGCGCCGGGCGCCGGCTATCCCTCTCGCTCCTCGCCCCTGCGCTCGCCTTCGCCTTCGTCGCGCTGCACCCGGCGCCGTTCGAGGCGGTGGTGTGGATCTCGGCCCAGAGCGAGCTGCTCGCGGCCGCGCTGCTGCTTGTGGCGCTGCACCTGTGGCTGCCGCCCGGGCCGCAGGCGGGAGATGACGGGGAGCTGCGGGACGGCGTCCAGCCGGCTGAGCGGAGCGGCCAGCCTTCTTCCGCCGGGGCGCTCCTGCGCGCCGCCGGGGCAACCGCAGCCCTCACGCTGGCGCTGCTGGCGAAGGAGAGCGCGGTGATCGGGATCGGCCTGCTGTTCCTCGCCGGCCTGCCGCGCCCGAGCGCCGCCGGGCGGAGGGCGAAGCTGCTGCCTGCCGTCTGCTGCCTGCTGCCGCTGGCCGTCAGCGCGGCCTACCTCGCGCTGCAGGCCGATCTGATCGCGCGCAACACCGTGGTGCAGAGCGCCGGGTACGGCGCCGGGCCGCAGCTGCTGCTCAACCCGCTGCGCACCCTCGGCCTGATCGCCGCGCCGCTGCCCGGTACGCAGCACGGCGACAATGAGTGGCTGCCGCTCGTCGGGGCGCTCGTCGCCCTGGCCGTCGCCGCGGCGGCGGTCTACGATCTGCGCGCGTCGGCCCGGCTGTGGCGCGCCGCGCTCGCGCTGCTGCTCGTGCTGCTGCCGACCGCGCCCTTCGCCTCGCCGCCGGACTCGCGCTACACCTACCTGCCGGTGCTCGCCGCCGCCGTGCTGATCGGCTGCGGGGCGTCCCGGCTCCTCGGCTGGCGGGGCGCCGAGGCGGGGCGGCCGCTGGGCCGCCTGCTGCCCGCGGTCGCGCTGGCCGCCGCGGCGCTGGCCCTGGCCTGGTGGTCGGCCGGCGAGCTGGGCGCCCGCGAGGGGTACTTCGCCGCCGCCAGCGGGCCGGGGGGCAGCCTGTGGCGCCTCGCCTCCGCCGAGTGCGCCGCCGCGCTGCCGTCGCGCATCGTCGTGGTGGACCCGCCGCTCGCCCCGCCCCACGCCGAGGCGATCATCCGCCTCGCCTGCGGCCCCGACGTCCGGCCGGTGGTCGTCGGCCGGGACGGCGCCGAGGACGCGCTGCGCCCGGGCGCGCTGCTGGTCAGCTTCCCGGGCGGCGGCGCCAAGGTGGAGCGCCGGGCGTGATGCCTCGCGGCACGGTTGCCTCCCCCGCACGTGCCCGCTATAATGCTCCGCGCACCTACGAGCCAGCGCCGTAGAGGAGCCTATGCTGCCGCCCGCCTCGCCAACCACCCCCGGTCACCCGCCCGCCGACGAGCGGCTGCGGCGCTATGTGCCCGCCGACCTGCTCGATCTGCCCGAGAGCGCGGCCGGCGAGCGCGAGGCGCGCATCCTCGCGCACCTCAGCGCCGCCCACACGGCGCTCGCCAGCTACCTGCCCCGGCTTGTGCTGCGCGAGGCGCTCGGGGGGCGCAGCGACCCGCCCTGGCTGCGCTGGATCACCGGCTCGCTGCTCTTCGCCGACCTGTCGGGCTCGACGGCGCTCGCCGAGCGGCTCGGGGCGCTCGGGCGCGAGGGGACCGAGATCGTCACCGACTTCCTCAACTCGATCTTCGCGACCATGGCCGAGGTGGTGCAGGCCTACGGCGGCGACCTGGTGGCGTTCGGCGGCGACGCGCTGCTGGCGCTGTTCGAGGGGCCGGATCACCCGCAGGTCGCGGCCGCCGCGGCGCTGGCGCTTCAGCGGGCGCTGCGGGGCTACGTCCGCAGCGTGCCGGGCGTCGGCGACTTCCCGATGCACCTGCACATCGGCATCGAGAGCGGGCGCGCGGCGGCGGTCGGCGCGGGAGACCGGCGCGAGCTGCTGTACGGCGTGCTCGGCAGCGCTGTGAACGGCGTCGCCGCGGCCGAGGCCCACGCCGGCCCGGGCGAGGTGGTGGCCGGCCCGCAGGCCTGGGCGCAGATCCGGCACCTGGCGACCGGCGTCGAGGTCGCGCCGTCCTTCGTGCGGCTCCAGGCGCTGCACGCCCCGGTCGAAGCGGAGCAGGCGTCGCCGCAGCCGCCTGCGCCTGCCCCGCCCGCAGGCGACATCGAGCGGCTGCTCGACGAGCTGGACCGCATGCGGTCGTACCTCCCGGCGGCGCTGCTCGAGCGGATCCTCGCCGCCCCGCAGCGGCCGGTTGTGGAGGCCGACCTGCGCCCGGTGACGACGATCTTCGCCCAGGTGGTCGGGCTCGAGCGGCTGGCCGAGACCCTGGCGCCCGCGCAGGCCGCCGCGGCGGTGCAGCTGTACGTGGAGGCGATGCAGGCCGTCGTCTCGCGCTTCGGCGGCGTGATCAACAAGCTGGACGTCGCCGACGAGGGGCTCAAGCTGGTGGTGATCTTCGGCGCGCCGACCGCCCACGAGGATCACGCCGAGCGGGCCGCCCGCGCCGCGCTGGCGATGCAGGCCGCGCTCGAGGAGGTGAACGCCAGCATCGCCGGGTCGCTCGAGCGCCACGTCAGCGGGCCGCCTTCGGCGCGGAGCGCGCCGCCCGCGGCCCTCCGGCAGCGCATCGGCATCAACACCGGCACCGCGTTCGCCGGCAATATCGGCAGCGCGGCGCGCAAAGAGTACACCGTCATGGGCGACGCGGTGAACGTCGCCGCGCGGGTGATGAGCCGCGCCGTATGGGGCGAGATCTGGTGCAGCGCGGCGGTCGCCGAGGCCGTCGAGCTGCGGCTGGTGTGCGAGGAGCGCGGCCGGGCGACGCTGAAGGGCAAGCTCGCGCCGCTGCACCTGTTCCGCATCGCCGGGGAGCGCGACGCCGGCCCCGAGGCGCTGGCGCCCCGGCGCGCCTCCACCCCGCTGATCGGGAGGCGGCGGGAGCTCGGGGTGCTGCGCGAGCACCTGCGCGCGGCGCTGGCCGGCGACGGCCGGGCCGTGCGGATCGTCGGCGAGGCCGGGGTTGGCAAGAGCCGCCTGGCCGCCGCGCTGGCCGAGGAGGCCCGCGCCGCCGGCGCGCGGGTCGTCCCCGCCGCGTGCTTCTCGTACAACGCCAGCACCCCCTACGCGGCGTGGGGCGAGTGGCTGAAGGCGCTGTGCGGCATCGCATCGGGCGAGAGCGAGGAGCGGCGCGCCGCGAAGATCGCCGCGCGACTCGCCGCGCTGGGCGAGGGGATGCAGGAGTGGCTGCCGCTCCTCGGCGACCTGGCGCGCCTCGATGTGCCGGACAACCGGCTGACGCGCGGCCTCGACCCCCAGCTGCGGCAGGAGCGCCGCTTCGCGCTGATCGAGGCGCTGCTGCTGCAGGCCGCCGCCGAGGCGCCGCTCGTGGCGCTGTTCGAGGATGTGCACTGGGCCGACCCGATCTCGCTCGAGCTGTGGCGCCACATCGCGGGCCGCCTGCGCGGGCACCGCGTCCTGCTGGTCGGCGTCCACCGCCCGTTCCCGGAGCTGGGCCAGGGCGCGGGGGAGAGCGTGGAGCTGCGCGAGCTCTCCCCGGACGAGAGCGACCGGCTGATCGCGGCGCTGGCCGGTGGCGCCGCGCTCCCCGACGCGGTTCGGCGGCAGCTAATCGAGCGCTCCGGCGGCAACCCGCTGTTCCTGGCCGAGCTGCTGCGGGCCGTCCTGCCCGCCAGCGAGGGGCGCGCGCCGGCTGAGGGGCCCCAGGCGCCGGCCGGCGACCGCTCGCCGTTCGTCACCGCCCTGGACAGCCTCCCCGACAGCCTCCAGGGGCTGATCCTCTCGCGCATCGACCAGCTGGACGAGGCCAGCCGCAGCGTGGTGCGCGCCGCCTCCGTGATCGGGCAGCGCATCCCCTTCGGCGTGCTGCACTCCATCCAGCCGGACGACGAGGCGGCGCTCATCCGCTACCTCACCCGGCTGGACGAGGCCGAGATCACGCTCCTGGAGCGGGCCGAGCCGGAGCGCGTCCACGCCTTCCGGCACGCGCTGGTGCAGGAGGTGGCCTACCAGAGCATGCTCTACGCCCGGCGGCGCGCGCTCCACGGGCGCATCGGCGAGTACCTCGAGCAGCGCTACGCCGGCGACCTGGACGACTACCTGGGGCTGCTGGCGCACCACTACCGCCTCAGCGACCGGCGTGACAAGGCGGTCGAGTACCTGCTGCGGGCCGGGCACGCGGCGCGCGACGTGTACGCCAACGAGGAGGCGCTCCAGTACTACGCCTGGGCGCTCGAGGCCCTCGGCGGCGACGAGGCCGACCCGCGCGGCTGGGAGGCGCGCGACGGGCTCGGGGATGTCTACGCCACCGTCGGGCGCTACCACGAGGCGCTGGCGCAGCACGCAGCCGTGCTTGCCGCCCCCGGCGTGGCGCCCGAGGCCGCGTACCGGGCGCACTGTAAGCGCGGCAACGTGCTCGAGAAGCAGGGCGAGTACGCCGCGGCGCTCGAGGCGCTCGAGCAGGCGATGGCGATCGCCCGCTCCGGGGCGCCCGGCATCTCGCCGCTGGCGGTGCCGACGATCTGCGCCGACATCAGCCTGGTGCGCAAGCGGCGCGGCGAGTTCGACCAGGCGATCGCCGCGTGCCACGAGGGGCTGGCCGCCCTTCCCCCGCCGCCGCGCGAGCGCCAGGGCGAGCTGATCGAGGCCCGGCTGCACTCCGAGCTCGGCACGATATATGGAATGCGCGGGGACTACGCCCAGGCGCGCAGCCATATCGAGCTGAGCCTGCGGACCCGCGAGGCGATCGACGACCTGCCCGGCGTGGTCGTCTCGCACAACAACCTCGGCTACCTGTGGCAGCTGCAGGGCGAGTACGAGCGGGCGATCGACCACTACCGCGTCGCCGAGGAGCTGGCGCGCACGATCAACCTGCGCTACATGCTGATCCACGCGGCCACCAACGCCGCCTACGCGCTCACCAGCCTGGGGAACTACGCCGCCGCCGAGGAGCGCTGCCGCGAGGGGCTGGCGATCGCCCGCGAGCTGAACGCGCAGCAGACGGTGGCGCAGATCGAGAACACGCTTGGCGTGATCCACTACCGCCGGGGCGCCTACGAGCGCGCGCTCGCCGCCTTCGAGGAGGCGCTGCAGATCAACCGCTCGCTCGGGAGCGCGCACGAGGAGGCCAACGCGCTCAACCACACCGCGCAGGTGCTCGCCGCGCTCGGGCGCTACGACGAGGCGCTCCAGGCGTCCGGGGCGGCGCTCGCGCGCGCCGATGAGCTCCAGGCGCAGGTGCTGCGGGTGGAGGCGCTGAATGTGCTGGCCGAGATCGCGCTCGAGCAGGGGCGCCACGGCGAGGCGGCGGCCCTGGCGCGCGAGGCGGCCGCGCTGGCGCAGACGATCGGAAGCGAGGACGACGCCGCGATCGCCATGCGGCTGGAGGGCATGGCGGCGGCGGCGCTTGGCGAGCCGTTCGAGCAGCTGCTGGCGGCCAGCATCGCGCGCTTCGAGCACGCCAAGGATCGCTTCGAGCTGGGGCGGAGCTGGGCGGCCTACGGGCGGGCGCTCGCGGCGCGCGGCAACGCAGAGGACGCGCGCGCGTATCTAATTCGAGCGCGCGATGCGTTCATGGCAATAGGCGCCGACGGCGAGCTGCGGCGCCTCGTTCCCGCGCTTGAAAGGAGCCGCTAATGTCCCAGTCAGAAGTCGAGCGCGTCATCGGCCGTGCCATCACCGATGAGAGCTTTCGCAAGCAGCTGATCGACAACGCGCGCGAGGCGTGTAAGGAGTACGATCTCACCGAGGAGGAGCTGGACGCGCTGGAGAAGCTCGATGCCGAGAGCATGCAGGCGTTCGCCGGCACGCTCGACCGCCGCCTCTCCAAGAAGGCCGGCACCGGGTTCGTCTAGGCGCCGCTGCAAGGGCTCGGGGAGGCTGCGGCCTCCCCAGCGTCACATCGCCATAGCTTCGGCGGCGGGAAGGGGAGGCGAATCCTCTCCAGCGTCAGAGTTACCGCAGCTTTGGAGGAAGCGGGAGGGCCCGGGGAGGCGCAGCCTCCGGGCAGCCCTGCTCGCCGCAGGTTCGGTTCAGAGGAAGCGGGAGGGGTCCGGGGAGGCGCAGCCTCCGGGCAGCACTACTCGCCGCAGGATCAGGGACGCGGGAGGGTCCGCGGAGGCGCAGCCTCCGGGCAGCCCTGCTCGCTGCAGGTTCAGGAAGGCGGGAGGATCCGGGGAGCGAAGCCTTCCCGGCATCATTCCTCGCCGCAGGTTCGGGAAGGCGG
>CALJIC010000080.1 GCA_937974195.1 uncultured Roseiflexaceae bacterium
GAGGGCCTACGGCCCTCCACACCTCCCCGCATGATACGTCGCCGCAGAGCAGCGGAAAGTGTCTGTCTCGCGAGGGCGGCGGAAGGCGAGCAACGTGAAGGGCCAGCGGCCCGCCACACCGCTTCGAAAGGCGGGCGGGCGCCGCTGAAAAGAGGAACGGGGCCCAGGGATATTCCCCGGGCCCCTTCGTGCTTCCGCGGCGCCCTACCGCGCGAGTCGCAGGCGTGCGCCGACGCCCAGCGCGAGCGCCGCCAGGGCCGCCAGCGCGAGCGCCGCCAGCGGCGTGCTGTCCGGCGCGCCGGTGGAGGGCAGCGCCGCCGGCCTCGCCTCGGTGGTGTAGAGCCTGAGGTTGTCGTAGTGCATGTGCGGCTCTACGGCGTCGACGTTGTCGATGATCAAGCCCACCTGCCCCTTGGCGTAGGAGGAGTCGCTGAAGGTGGCGAGCGTCTCGCCGTTCAGGTAGACGGTGAAGTCGTCGCCGCTGGCGTCCACCCGCAGCTGGTTCACCTCGGTCTGCCGCTTGATCAGCGGCGAGGCCGTCATCGGCACCAGGTCGGTCCACTGGCTCCCGTTGAGCTTCCGGATCGCGTACTGGCCCTTGCGCGGATTGAGCAGCACCGTGTAGAAGTGCGTGTTGTCCCTGGCGCGGAACACGACCCCCAGCGAGACATCGCCCTGGAGCGTGTCGCTGTCGTCCCACAGGTCCAGGACGACGGTGGACTCACCGTAGCTGTGCCCGGGCAGCAGCGTCCAGTGGACCGCCGGGTTGGAGTGCGACAGCTTCAGGTGGTAGACGCCGGGCGCGTGGAACCCGCGCGAGAAGTCGGTGGCGCGCAGGTTGTCCTCGAAGCCGCTTGACGCCGCGTTGCTGAAGTCGTCCTGGTACACGGGGGTGCCGCTCGGGTTGGGTGGCTGGGCGCCTGCCAGCGTGGGGAGCAGCGCGAGCGCGACGGCCACCATCACAGTCACGAAATTCGCCTGTCTCATCGGCTCTCCTTTCGGCAGTCGGGTCACCCGCTAATGCACAGTCGCCTGGCCGTCCGGCGGCTTCTGGGTGTGCCGCTAGGGCGTCGCGGCGCAGCGGAAGCCGATCTCGCGGTCGGCGAAGCTCGGACTCGTGTGGTTGCGCACGGCGCTGAGCGCCTTGCCCTGGCTCTGCGCCCACGAGCCGCCGCGGTAGACGCGATCGCCTTCGGCCGACGCGTCCTCGCGCCCGTCGCTCGGGTCGTAGGGGTAGGGCCGGTAGAGCGAGCTCGTCCACTCGGCGACGTTGCCGGCCATGTCGTAGGTGCCATTGAGCTCCGGGGCGTGGGCGTCGACCGCCGTCGTGTCGCCGGCGTTGGACTCGATCGAGTTGAGCAGCGCGGGATCGAACACCTCGCCGAAGGGCCAGGTGCTCTTGGTCCGGCTCTCGGCGTTCCAGCTTGCGGCCTTCTCCCACTCCGCCTCGGTCGGCAGCCGCTTGCCGGCCCACTGGCAGAACTGGTTCGCCTGCTCCCAGCTCACGTGCATCACCGGGAAGTTGGCGTAGGCTTCCTGGCTCGCGTAGTTCGGGTGCGTCTCCGACGAGGCCGACTCCTGCGGGGTGCAGGCGTTCTCGGCCACGCACTGCGCGTAGCTGGCGTTCGTCACCTCGTGCTGGTCGATGTAGAACTCCGGCAGCGACACAATGTGGGGCGGCGCGTCGGGGCGGCCGTTCGCGCCGAGCACGAACTCGCCGCCGGGGATCAGCACCATCGGGCCGGTCGGCGTGTCGCGCGTCGCCTCGAGCGACGACGGCAGCGGCGCCGGGTCGTTGCTCCAGACCGCCAGGTTGTCGAAGTGCATGTGCGGCCGGACGGCGTCGCCGTTGTCGATGATCATGCCGAGCATGCCCTGGCCGTAGCTGGAGTCGCTGAAGCTGCCCGCCTGCTGCCCGTTCAGGTAGAAGGTGAAGTCGTCGCCGGCGGCGTCCACCCGGACGGTGGTGACCTCCTTGCCTCTGCTGACGAGCGGCGAGTCGGTCCAGGGGATGAGGTCGGCCCACTGCCCCGGCCCATCGTACCTGCGGACGGTGTACTGGCCTGCCCGCGGGTTGAGCAGCAGCGCGTAGAAGCGCTCGGTATCGCGGGCGCGGAAGATGATGCCCAGCGCCGCCGAGCCGGCGAAATCGTCGCTGTCGTCCCACAGGTCGATCTGCACGGTGAAGTCGCCGAACATGTGGCGCGGCATGACCACCTGGCGCGTCTCGTCGCTGTTGTTGGCGATCAGGTGGTAGACGCCGGGCGCGTGGAACCCGCGCGAGAACTCGGGGTCCCGCGTGAGGTCCTCGAGGCCGGTGAGCTCGCCCGCCTTGCTGAAGTCATCGGTCAGCACGACGCTGCCGGCGGGCGGCGGCGGCTCGGCCGCCGGATCGGCCGGGGCGCTGGTGGGCGCGGCGGTGGGCTGCGCAGGTGCGGCAGTGGGCTGCGCAGGTGCGGCGGTCTGGACGCCGGCGGCTGTGGTCGGGGGAGGCGCTGCGGTCGGGGCGGGCGCGCCCGCCTGGCCTGGCCAGAGCCCTGCGGCGTAGGTGCCGCCAGCGAGCAGGAGCAGCAGCGCCACGATCGACCCCGCGAAGATCGTCCCGCGCCGGCGCGCCGGCTGGGCGGCAGGGGTGGGGAGGGGCGGCGCGGCGGCTTCCTGGCGCGCATGCTGCTCGTCGGTACCGGCGACGGTCACCAGCCGCTCCGCCCCGGCTGCCGGCGTGGGGCTCCCCGGCACCTCGCCCGTCTCGAGGCGGGCGGTCTCGCGTGCGACGGGTCTGAGGCCGGCGCTGCTGCTCCCGGCGGAGCCCGCCGAGGTGCGGCTGACCTCCTCGCTGGCCGGCGGCGGCGTCACGCGGCTGGTCTCCCCGATCGCCGGGGCGGGCTCGCGCCGGCCGGTCTCCCTGGTGGCCGGCGTCGTCGAGGATGGGGCGTGGGCCTGGCCCATGGTGCTGCGGCGCAGGCGCACGCGCTCGATCTGCTCGCGCGCCTCCTCGCGCGCCCGCGCGCTCGCCTCGCGGGCCGCCGCCAGCAGGTCGGCGCCGTCCTCGTACTCCGGGTCCAGGGCCACCAGCCGCGCCAGGTGCTCCACCGCCTGCTCCCAGTGGCCGGCGGCGAACGCCTGCACGCCCGCCTGGTAGAGGCTGGTGAGCTGGCCGCGGCTCTCGCCCTGCTGCAGCTGCAGGTCAATCTCCGCCAGCGCCGCAGCCATCTCCGCCGCGGTCTGGAAGCGGTCGTCGGGGTTCTTCGCCAGCGCCCGCAGCACCAGCAGCTCCAGCGCCGGCGGAATATCTGCGACGAACTCCGTCGGCGGCGGCGGCTCCTCGTAGATGTGCTTGGTCACCACCACCATCGGCGTGTCGGCGTCGAAGGGGATGCGCCCGGTCAGCATCTCGTAGAGCATCACCCCGGTGGCGTAGAGGTCCGTGCGGGCGTCCACCGGGCGCGCCAGGGCCTGCTCCGGCGCCATGTAGGCCGCCGTGCCCATCGCCAGCCCGGGGACCGTGAGCTGCTGCGAGGTGTCGTTCAGCAGCTTGGCGAGGCCGAAGTCGGCCAGCATCGGCCAGTCGGCGGCCGGCATGAGCACATTGCCCGGCTTGATATCGCGGTGGATGATCCCCCGGCTGTGGGCGTACTCCAGCGCCGAGAGCACGCGGCTCATCAGGCGCACCGCGGTCAGCGGCTGGATCGGCGCGCCCATGCGGTCCGTCAGGGTGATGCCGTTCTCGACGTACTGGAGCACGAGGTAGAGCAGCCCGTTCTGCTCGTTATAGTCGTAGACTGGGAGGATATTGGGGTGCTGGAGCTGGGCGATCGCCCGCGCCTCGCGCTTGAACCGCGCCGCGAACTGCGGGTCGCGGTTGTGCTGCATGACCTTGACGGCCACGAAGCGGTCCAGCGAGGGCTGGTAGGCCTTATAGACGGTCGCCATCCCACCGCGCCGGATCAGCTCGACGAGATGGTACTGTCCCAGTCGGGTATCGATCAGCTCATCGGTCATGTAGCACCTTGCGCTCCGGTACGAGGGGGACCTTCACCGCACCGTCTCTCTTTCGAACGACGCACCGGTGGCCGTTTGGGCTGGCCGGTGCGCCAACGATGCCGAGAGCGCGCTGCCGTGGAGTGCCTGGCGATGATGGAGAGCGGCTACTGGATCACAATTAGATCATAATTAGATCACAAATAGACAAATTCATTCTAGCATCTGCCCCCCTGTTGTCAAGCTAATCCACCCGTGATATAATGAGATGTCCCATTCCTTGCAGATCCTGAGATGGCGTATGGCTCGTACATCCCCTGGTGTGCTAGAGCGGCGGGGAGCGGGCGGCGTCTCCGAGCACATTCTCCTCCAGGACGTGACGACGATCGGGCGCTCGAGCTCGTGTGCGGTGGTCGTCTCGCTGCCGACGATCTCGCGCCTGCACTCGAGCATTGAGCTGCGCCACGACCGGTATGTCCTCTTCGACGCCGGGAGCGCCAACGGCACCTTCGTCAACGGTGAGCCCGTGCCGCCCGAGGGCCGGGTCCTGGTCACAGGCGATGTTATCACCCTTGGGGCTGACGACATCAGCTTCGTCTTCTCCGACCCGGAGGAGACGCTGGTGTCAGTCGCGAGCGTCCGGCCCGCCGTGCTCTCCATCGACGACAGCGCGCGGATCGTCAGCGTCCACGGCGTGAAGGTCCAGCTGAGCCCGCTCGAGTACGACCTGCTGCGCTACTTCGCATCCACCCCAGGCGCGGTCTGTACCCGCGAGGCCAGCTACCAGGCGGTGTGGGGCCAGCCCTACGACCGGGCCACCTGCGAGGATGCCCTGAACGCCTGTATCGCCAAGCTGCGCCGCAACCTGCGCGCCGCGGCGGAGGCCGCCGGCCAGCCGCCGCCGATCATCACCACCGTCCAACGCGTTGGGTTCCGGCTTGACTCGCCGGTGACTTTTGCGCCGCGCTCCGAGCCGCTCGCCAAGTCGCGGAACGGCTAGCGCCTCACCGGCGTCGCGTCTGTACGAAGGAGCTGTTGGAGCAGCGGCGCCTGCGCTGCGCTGCTCCAGCCTCCTGCGCGCCCCCTTAGCACACCAAGCGCCGGGGGAAGGGATCGTGTGGCCGGACGTCTCGCGCAGGCGTTCCGAAGCGGATGCCGCAGACGTTCCAGACCGACACCCGCGGCGTGCGCTTCCCCAGCCCCATTCCCCCGCTTGCCATAATCAGAAGCCCTGTCGTCGATACGTCCACTGTGGGCGTGCCGCCCGCCCTCGTAAGCCGGGTGGTGTGAAAGACGGCATGCCTGCCACCAATCCGCTCCTCCAATCGTTCTACTAGTGCCACGACTTTCGCGGGTGTGCCGAGCGCCCTCCTCACAGAGAGGTTTGGAGGGCTGTAGGCCCGTGCTTTTCGCCTGAAGGTGTGACGGCCGCAGGCCGTGCTTTCCGCCGGAAGGCGTGGAAGGCTGTTGGCTTTCGCTTTCCGCCGGGAGGTGTGGAAGGCCGCAGGCCGAACTTCCTGCCGGAAGGCGTGGAAGGCTGTTGGTTTCGCTTTCCGCCGGGAGGCGTGGAAGGCTGTTGGCTTTCGCTTTCTGCCGGAAGGCGTGGAAGGCCACAGGCCGAACTTCCTGCCGGGAGGTGTGGAGGGCCGCAGGCCCTCCGCGGACACTTTTTTGTGCTGCTCTGCGGCGACGCAGTCGCCGCAGAGCAGCACAAAGAGAAAGAAGTCAATCATTAGCCGATGCCCGGATCACAGACCGATCACAGATGCTTAGCACGCATCATTCGGTTCTGAGAGCGCTGCTGCTATCCTCAGCCTATCCGATCACGCCGTCGCATCAGCGGTAAAGCGATGGGGAGATCAAGGAGCCGAGATGCCGAACGATCAGAACAAGCCAGCCAAGCCGAACCTGCGCGAGAGCGGCATCGTGCAGGCGCTGACCTCCACCAGCATCCACAAGCACGCCACCGCCTTCCACACCACGCAGCTGCCCATCCTGGAGATCGCGCTCGACGTCGCCCGGATGACCGAGCACATCCGCCCGCTGCTGGCAGACCTGGCCGGGCCTGCCGATGAGCCCGCGGTGCGCTACGCCAAGCTGCTGGCCTACAAGCAGGGCAACCGCGGGCTGGTGCGCTACGAGCTGGTCGGCTGCGGCCAGGCGGGCTCGCTCGAGGTGTTCGGCAAGCTCTTCGGCGACCTCAGCCAGGCCGAGCGCCTCAACCGGACGATGCGCGCGCTGTGGGAGGCGTTCGAGGGCCAGACCGACGTGGGCGTGCCGCGCCCGCTCGGCTGCATCCCGGAGCTGGCGATGTTCGCCTACGTCCCGGCCCACGGGCAGTTCCTCAACGAGGTGATCAACACCGAGCGGGCGCTCTGGGCGGTGGAGCAGGCCGGCGCGTGGCTCGCGACGCTGCACCGCCAGCGGCTGCCGCTCGAGCGGCGCTTCCAGCTCAGCAGCGAGCTGGCCAACCTGCAGGCCTGGGCCGCGCTCGTCGGCCAGCGCTACCCCGAGTTCGCGGGGGACGCCGCGCGGATCGCCGACCACCTGCGCGAGCGGGCGCCGGCGATCACCTTCGACCGGGAGACCCCCATCCACAAGGACTTCCACTACGGGCACATCGTCGTCGGCGAGGGGCTGAGGATCATCGACTTCGACGAGATGCGCCTGGGCGACCCGAACTTCGACCTGGCGCACTTCTGCGCCAACCTGCACCTGCTGGCCTACCGCACCAGCTCCATGCCCTACACCTTCACGGCGCTCCAGCGCGCCTTCCTGAATGCCTATGCCGCCCGGACCGGCTGGACGGCGGACGAGCGCTTCGTCTACTTCTACGCCTACACCTGCCTCAAGATCGCCAAGCAGCTCTGCACGCTGCGCGGCCTGCGCCCGCGCCCCGAGGGCGAGGAGCAGCGGCGCCAGGTGGCGCTGATGATCGCGCAGGGCCTCGGGTCGCTCCCGGCCGGGAGCGGCAAGCCGCTGGCGAGCAAGTTCGCGACGCAGCTCGTCCATCTCGCGCCGCCTCCGGGGGAGGAGGAGTGAGCCATGCAGCCGATCGGCTACATCCTGCGCAGCTTCCCGCGCCTCTCGCAGACGTTCGTGCTCGGCGAGATCCTGGCGCTCGAGGAGCGCGGCGTGCCGCTGCGGATCTTCGCCGCCACGAACCCGCGTGAGCCGGTGGTGCAGCCCCAGGTGGCCGCGGTGCGCGCCCCGGTCCGCTATCTGGACCAGGCGTCCCGCGACGAGCTGCGCGCCGCGCACCTGCGGGTGGCCCGCCGCTCTCCCGGCCGCTACGCCGCCGCCCGGGCCTACGTGCGCCAGCGCGCCGACCTGGACACCGGCTACACGGCGGCCTCGCGCTTCGCCTGCTTCGACCAGGCGGTGGCGCTGACGGACCATCTGCAGCGGTCGGGCGGCGTCGGCCACCTGCACGCCCACTTCGCCCACGACCCGACGCTGGTGGCGCTGCTCGTCCACCGGCTGACCGGCATCCCGTTCAGCTTCACCGCCCACGCCCGCGACCTGTTCCAGATCCCGCGCCACGTCCTCGTCGAGCGCGTGGCCGCGGCCACCGCGGTGGTGACGTGCTGCGGCGCGAACCTGGACTATCTGGATGAGGTTCTGCCGCCCGAGCTGCGCGCGAAGGTGCGCCTGATCCACCACGGCGTCAACCTGGACGGCTTCAGGCCCGCCGATGAGCCGGCGCCCGCCGCGGACGCGCGCGGGCCGCTCATCCTCTCGGTCGGCCGGCTGGTCGAGAAGAAGGGCTTCCCGGACCTGTTGCGCGCGGCGGCCCTGCTGAAGCAGTCCGGCCGGCGCTTCCGCCTGGCGATCTACGGCGACGGGCCGCTGCGCCCGGAGCTGGAGCGGCTGGCCGCGGAGCTGGGGCTGGGCGACGAGCTGGAGCTGCCCGGCGAGCGGCCGCAGCGCGACCTGCTGCCGGCCTTCCAGGCGGCCCAGATCTTCGCGCTCACGCCGTTCGTGACCGAGGACGGCGACCGAGACGGTGTCCCAAACGTCTTAGTTGAGGCGATGGCGTGTGGGCTGCCGGCCGTCAGCACTGCGGTGGCGGGAATCCCCGAGCTGGTGCGCCACGGGGAGAACGGGCTGCTGTGCGCCGCCCGCGACGTGGAGGCGATCGCCGCCATGCTCGCGCGCCTGCTGGACGACGAGCAGGAGCGCCGCAGGATGGGCGAGGCGGCGCGGCGCACCGTCGTCGAGCACTTCGACGTGCGCGCCGCCGCGCGGACGCTGGCCGAGCTGTTCGAGCAGACGACGTCTGTGGCCCCTGGCCACATGCGCGCTGCGTGATGCAGGGATAGGAGACATACACCCTCGCTGCAGGGCAGGGCGGTGCCGCCGCCAAACTCGAACGAGGTAAGGGATCGCAATGAGCAACACCAAGGCTATCCAGGCGCCAAGCGCCGGCGCCGTCGAGAAGCCGCAGCGAAAGGAGAGCGACCTGCGGCGGGCCATGCGCCTGATGAGCCAGTCTCTGGCCGGGCAGCGCTGGCAGTTCTTCATGGCGCTGCTCATGCTCATCGCAGAGGCGCTGGCCGCCGCCTGCATCCCGCTGGTGCTCGGCTTCCTGATCGACTACATCACCCGGCGCACCGACCCGGCGCTGCCGCAGCCGCTCAGCCCGCTGCAGGTGTTCGGGCTGCCGATGCTCGTCAACCGCGACATCGACACCCTGATCGTCGTCAGCGTCGGGGTCGTGCTGCTCACGCTGGTGAACAGCGTGACCGACTCGATGGCCGAGATCTACCTGGCGAACGGCGGGCGGATGATCGGCTACAACCTGCGCGTCCGCCTCTACGAGCACCTGCAGAAGCTGTCGCTGGCGTTCTTCGGCCGGCAGCGCACCGGCGACCTGCTCACCCGCGTGACGAGCGACGTCTCGGCGGTCGAGGAGTTCGTGATCGCCTCGCTGTCGGACATCGTCGGCAGCTTCCTGAGCATCGGGATCATCCTCTACATCATGATCACCGGCGCGTGGCAGGTGGCGCTGGTGGCCGCGCTGATCATCCCGTTCATGGCGCTGATCTCCAACTACTTCTCGCAGCGCATCAAGGCGGCGACGAAGCAGCAGCGGGCGCGCGAGGGCGAGCTGGCCTCCGCCGCGCAGGAGATGCTGACCTCGATCCGCGTGATCCAGACCTACGGCAGCGGCGGCAGCGAGGCCAAGCGCTTCGCCGAGCAGAGCCGCAAGACGATGGACGCCGCCCTCAGGGCCGCGCGGCTGCAGGCGTTCTTCAGCGCCACCGTCAGCACCCTCGAGTCGGTCGCCGTCGCGCTGGTGATCTGGCTCGCGGTGTACCTGCTGTTCGGGCCGAGCCTCTTCAGCACCGGCTTCTCCACCATGACCGCCGGCTTCTCGATCGGCCTGCTGACGGTGTACACGCGCTACATCGCCGACATGTTCAAGCCGACCAAGAAGATCATCAAGGAGTGGAACACCTTCGGCAAGATCTACGCCAGCCTGGAGCGGATCGGCGAGCTGCTGGACCGCCGCCCGGCGGTCGTGGATGCGCCGGACGCGGTCCCCGCGCCGCGCTTCAAGGGCGCCGTGGCGTTCAACCAGGTGAGTTTCGCCTACCTGTCGGAGCCGGAGGACCAGCGGGCCGGCGAGCAGCCGCAGCCGAAGCTGGCGCTGCACGACATCTCGTTCGAGATCGCCCCCGGCGAGGTGGTGGCGCTGGTCGGCCCCTCGGGCGCGGGCAAGAGCACGATCATCCAGCTGCTGCCGCGCCTGTACGACCCGCACGCCGGCACGATCACGATCGACGGCGCGGACACGCGCTCGTTCACGCTCGAGTCGCTGCGCGCCCAGATGAGCGTGGTGCTCCAGGAGGCCGTGCTGTTCACCGGCACGGTGGCCGACAACATCGCCTACGGGCGCCCCGACGCGACGCGCGAGGAGATCATCGCCGCCGCCATGCAGGCCAACGCCCACGACTTCATCCAGAAGCTGCCCAAGGGCTACGACACCGAGCTGAGCGAGCGCGCCAGCAACCTGTCCGGCGGCCAGCGCCAGCGGATCGCGATCGCCCGCGCGTTCATCCGCAACACGCCGATCCTGATCCTCGACGAGCCGACCACCGGCCTGGACGCTGAGTCGACCGAGCTGGTGCGGCTGGCGCTGCGCGAGCTGATGCGCGACCGGACGACGATCATCGTCTCGCACGACCTGAACCTGATCCGCCAGGCCGACCGGATCATCGTGATCGCCGACGGCCGGATCGCGCAGGCCGGCACGCACAAGGAGCTGCTCAAGCGGGGCGGCATCTACGCCGACCTGTACCACAAGCAGTTCCGCGAGGCGGTCGAGGAGCAGGGCGGCCAGTTCGAGCCGGCCGCAGGCGCCGCGCCCGCCGCCGATGTGGACGACGAGGAGGCCCAGGAGGTCTCGCCGAAGGTCTTCCACACGATGATCGGCCAGGTGCTGCCGACGCCGGCCAGCGCGCAGGTGTTCCAGACGCTGCTCATCCAGGCGCCGCCGCCCCCGCCGGCGCCCGCCACGAGCCCGTCGCCGGCCCCGCTGGCCGATGCGGCGCCCCAGGCCGCGCCGCCGGCCGCGCGCACAGCGGCGGCGCCGAAGCCAGCGCGGCCGGACGTCTTCGCGACGACGATCATCCGCGCGGTCCCGGACGACCCGCGGCAGAACGGCCCGGTGGCGGGGAGCGCGGACGGCGCGGCGCTCGCCGACGCAGACCTCGACCTGCTCGACAGCCCGGTGGTGCAGCGCGAGCTGCCTGGGCTGAAGACGGCGTTCGACGCGGCGGCGATGCGCGGCTTCCTCCAGGGCGTGCTGTTCGGCAAGAACCGCCCCGAGTACGTGATCGAGCGCTGCGAGCCCGGCAAGGCGCTCTACACCGGCGAGAGCTGCGTGCTGCGCTACGAGCTGAGCTTCACTAACGCTGCCACCGGCGAGGTGCTCCGGCCGCTCGTCGTCGGGCGCGTCTTCGGCGACCTGCTCGCGGGGGCGATCTACATGCGCGATAAGCTCGCGCCGCTCGCCGAGCTGATGCGCGGCCGGCCGGAGATCGCGCCGTTCGCGAGCCCGCTGGCGATGATCGAGCCGCTGGCGATGGTCGTCCACGTCTTCCCGATCGACGGCGATCTGCCGACGCTCGTGGGGGCGACCGACCGCCAGCGCATGGCGGCGGTGCTCGAAGAGACGCTGCCGGCCGACGGCACCGACCAGGGCGGCGTCCAGAACCTCGCGATCGTGCCGGTCAACTACGCCCGGCGTGACCGCTGCGTGCTGCGCTACGAGTTCGAGCAGCGGACGGCCGACGGCCGCTCCGTTCGCCGCGAGGTGTACGGCAAGGTCGCGTCCGGCAACCAGGGCGCGGCGACCGCCACGGTGGTCGCCCAGCTCCGCGAGCGGACGCTGGCCGACGGCGCGCTGTTCGATGTGCCGCGCGCGCTCGGCTTCCGCCCGGACATGCAGCTGGCGTTGCTGGAGGCGATCCCCGGCCGGCCGCAGGTCGCGCAGCTGCTCAAGGCGCGCCTGGCCGGGAGCGCGGCGGATGGCCCGCTGACGCTCGAGGGGGCGCTGGCCTCCTGCGCCCGCATCGCCGCCGCGCTGCACACCACCAGCACCTCGCTCGGCCGGCGGCGCTCGCTCGACGACGAGTTCGCCGCGCTGCGCGAGGACATCCGCAGCCTCCAGCGCGTCTCGCCGGCGCTTGGCGCGCGGCTCCAGGCGTGGCTGGAGCGCCTCGAGGCGTACGCCGAGGAGTCCGACCCGCTGGAGGCGCGCTTCAGCCACGGCGACTTCACCCACGCGCAGGTGCTCTTCGACGGCGAGCGGGTGGGGCTGGTGGACTTCGACACGATCTGCCAGGCCGAGCCGGCGCTCGACCTCGGCCAGTTCCTCGCCTACATGCGCGTGGCGGCCTACAAGGCCGGCGACACGGACGGCTCGGCCGGCGAGCGGCTCGGCGAGCAGTTCCTCAGCGCGTACATCGCCGCGATGGGGCCGCGGCTCGAGGACGCCGACCGCCTGCGCGTGCGCGTCTCGATCTACCAGGCCGTCAGCCTGATGCGCATCGCCGCCCGCAGCTGGCAGCAGCGCAAGCCGGCGCGGGTCAGGAACGCGCTCGCCGTGCTCCAGGAGGCGCTGGAGGCGCTGCCGCTGCTGGACTATGAGATCGGAGGGGCCGATGGGAACTGAGATGGCGGCCGTGCTCCCCGGCCTCACCCGCGACCAGTGCGACCCGCTGCGCAGCCCGGTGCTCCAGCGCGAGCTGCCGGGGCTGGCGACGGCGCTCGACGAGCAGGCCATGCGCGGGCGGCTGCAGGCGCTGCTGTTCGGCGAGGACTCGCCCTACCGCATCGAGCGCTGCAACCCGGGCCAGGCGATCTACCTGGCCGGCGACTTCTGCGGCCTGCGCTACGAGCTCGAGGTGCGCGGCCCCGACGGCGGGCCGCCGATCGAGCTGCTGGCCGTCGGGCGCGTGTTCCAGCACGAGGACGCCCGCCGCGCCTTCCTGAGCGAGAAGCTCGCGCCGGTTGCGGAGCAGGCCCGCGGTCGCCCGGATCTCGCGCCGTTCGCCCGGCTCGTCGCGCCGATCGACGAGCTGAACATGGCCGTGCACGTCTTCCCGATCGACGGCGACCTGCCCGCGCTCCTCGACGTCACCGACCCGTCGCGGGCCGCCGAGCTGGTGGGCGCGGCTCTGGGGCCGGGCTTCGCGCCGCGGGAGTGCCGGGTGCAGCTCGTCCAGTACGGCCGGCGGCACCGCTGCACGCTGCGCTACGTGCTCGACGGCGCCGACGCGTCCGGCGCACCGGCCCAGCAGGTCGTCTACGGCAAGGTCGCCAGCGATGGCACGGGCGCGCGCACGGTGCCGGTTATCGCCGCGCTGCACGAGCGCTTGCAGGCGGCTGGGGCGGCGGGACAGGTGCAGATCCCGCGCGTGCTGGCCTTTCTGCCCGAGCAGCAGCTCCTGCTGCTGGAGGCGATCCCCGGCCGGCCGCAGATCGCGCGGCTGCTCAAGGAGCGCCTGGCTGGGCAGTCGGCGGACGGCCCGCTGACGCTGGAGAGCGGGGTCGAAGCCTGCGGCCTGATCGCCGCAGCCATCCACCGCTCGGGGGTCGCCCTCGGCCGCCGGCGCGCCCTCGAGGATGAGCTGGACTGGCTGGCGGGCAGCATCGCCGCCCTCGCCCGGGTCTCGCCGGAGCTCGGCGCGCGCCTGCGGGAGTGGCTC
>CALJIC010000081.1 GCA_937974195.1 uncultured Roseiflexaceae bacterium
CAGTCTCGAGCCGCGCACGATGCTGCAGGCGTTCGCGATTACGCGCAGCACCGGCCGGAAGCCTTTGCCGCTGACGATATCCACAACTGAGGCCAGATCCGCGGGGAGGTTGCCTGAATCAGTGCCTTCGTGACGCAGCCTGTCGGGCAACCCTTCCAGCAGGGCATCGCGAACGGATGCATCGAGGGGATCCGTGACCTGCGCGAGGAGTGCGATCAGGCGGTCGCGTTCTTCGGGATGCAGGACGGGCATGGCGGCGCCATCAGCAACTCAACGCGCGCAACCCACCGTGCGAGAAAGCACGTGCGCGTCGCGCACAATCAAAGACCAGCGCAGGGCCCGCTCCCGAGCAAGCGGGCTTTGCGCTGCAACGAGTATAGCATGCGCCCGCACAGGAGGGGATTCCCTAGCTCCGTACAAAAGGGCCAGGGAGGCACGTTTTGTTGAGTTGGCGAAGGCAGGGGAAGCGAGGGTTGAAGGGAGCACAGCGATGGTTTCTGTCACTGTTCCCTTCCCTCCCACTCCCTCAGTGAGGCGTGAGCCGTGTTGCGACGAGGTTCACCACCTCGCCCTCACGCTGCACGATGCCCTCGACCGTGAGCAGGCGCCCGGTCCGCCGCTCGCGGTACAGCGGCACCAGGTGGGGGCGGATGATGACGTTGATGAACCCCTCCTCGTCCTCGAGCGTCAGGAAGTGGTAGCCCTTCGCCGCCGGCGGCGCCTGGTGGACCACCACCGTGCCGGCCACCTTCGCGCGCTGCCCGGCCGGCAGCTGTCCCAGCGACGTACTGCCGGTATACCCCCGCGCCGTGAGCGCCTCGCGCCAGCGCGCCAGCACGTGCTCGCCGGTCGAGACGCCGAGCAGCGCCATCTGCAGCGCCTGCTGCTCGCCGGCACTCAGCGGAGGCAGCTCCACCGGACTGCCGGGGATCGGCAGGTCCAACTCGTCCGCCTCGTACCGCAGCGTCCCGAGCTGCCAGACCAGCTGCCGCCGCTCCACTCCCCAGCCGTCGCACGCGCCGGCCAGGATCAGCGTCTCAACCAGCGGCTTCGGCAGCCGCGTCCGCCGGCACAGGTCGGCCAGGTCCGCAAACGGGCGCGCGCGCCGCGCCGTGAGGATGCGCTCGACGCCCGCCTCGCCCAGCCCTGCGACATAGTTCAGCCCGAGCCGCACCGCGCCACCCTCCAGCGTGCAGCGCGCCTCGCTCGCCTGGATGTCGAGCGGTGTCACGCGCACCCCGTGCCGCCTGGCGTCTCGCACCAGCACCGCCGGCGGCCAGAAGCCCATCGGCTGGTTGTTCAGCAGCCCGACCAGCAGCGCCGCCGGGTGGTAGCGCTTGAGATAGGCCGACTGATAGACGATCACCGCAAACGCCGCCGCGTGGCTCTTGGGGAACGAGTAACCGCCGAAGGCTTCGAGCTGCCCGAACACCGCGCTTGCCGTCGCCTCCGAAACGCCCCTCGCCCTGGCGCCGGCCACAAACGCCTCGCGGAACGGCGCGATCGCCTCCGGCCCCTTGCCGGAACCGAGCGCGCGCCTGAGCCGCTCGCCCTCGCCCGGCGTCAGACCCGCCAGGTCCCGCGCCACCGTGAGCACCTGCTCCTGGAACAGGATGACCCCAGCGTCTCCGCAAGCGCCCGCTTCAGGCGCGGGTGGGCGTAGGTCACCGGCTCGATGCCCATGCGGCGTCTGAGATAGGGGTGGACCATCTCGCCCTGGAGCGGGCCAGGGCGGATCAGCGAGATCGCTACCATCAGATCGGCAAAGCAGGCCGGCTTCAGCTTCGGCAGCACCTGCGCCTGCGCCCGGCTCTCGACCTGGAACACGCCGATCGTGTCGGCCGCGGCAATCATCTGGTAGATCTGCGGGTCGTCGAGCGTGAGCCGGTCGAGGTCGAAGGCCGGGTCAGCCGTCGCGCGCACCAGCGCCTCGGCCTCCGTCAGCGCGGAGAGCATCCGGAGCCCGAGCAGGTCGATCTTGACCAGCCCCACCTCCTCCAGCATCGTCTTGTCCCACTGCACGACCACCCGGCCCGGCATCGCCGCCGGCTCGACCGGCACGCGCGTCGCGAGCGGCGCGCGGGTCAGCAGCATCCCGCCGTTGTGCTGTCCGAGGTGGCGCGGCAGCGCCTCGAGCTGCCGGCACAGCTCGGCCGCCAGCGCGCGGGTGGGGTCGTCCGCGTGGTCGCCGGGCGTGAGCAGGTGCTCGCTCGTCAGGTCGAGGACGCGGGCGACATCGCGCAGCGCCGCGCGCTTGCCAAAGGTCGAGAACGTGCAGGCCATCGCCGCGTGCGCCTCCCCGTAGGTGCGGAACACGTACTGGATCACCTCCTCGCGCCGGTCGGCGGCGATGTCGAGGTCGATGTCGGGCAGCGCCGGGCGCTCGTGCGACAGGAAGCGCTCGAACACCAGGTCGTGTGCCAGGGGGTCGATCGGGCTGATGTCGAGCAGGTAGGCGACGAGCGAGCCCGCGGCGCTCCCCCGCCCCTGGCAGCGGATGCCCCGGCTCCTCGCCTCGCGCACGATGTCCCACACGATCAGGAAGTAGTTGCTGAGCTGCGCCTCGGCGATCACGCGCAGCTCGTAGGCCAGCTGCCGGCAGGCGCGCTCGCTTCCGCCGGGGTAGCGGCAGCGCAGTGCATCGGCGCACAGGCGCGCCAGGTAGCCATCGGCGTCGTAGCCGGGTGGCGTCGGGAAGCGCGGCAGATCCTGCAGCCCGTAGGCGAGGCGGTAGCCGCACTGCTCGGCGACACGGAGCGTGTTCGTCAGCAGCTCAGGGTGGTCGGCGAACAGCGGGCGCAGGCGCCCGCCGCTCTTCAGGTAGTACTCGGAGTTCGCCCGCAGGCGCGAGCCGGCGGCGTCGAGCGAGGTACGCAGACGGATGGCGGTCAGCACGTCGTGGAGGGGCTGCTGCTCGCGCCGGGCGTAGTGGACGTTGTTGGTGGCGACGGCGGTGAGGCGCAGGTGGGCAGCCAGGTCGAGCAGGTGGCGCGCGAGCAGGCCGTCGCCCGGGTGCAGGTGGTGCTGGACCTCGATCACCGTGTGGTCCTGGCCAAAGCGGTCGCGCAGCCAGCGCGCCGCCCGCTCCGCGCGTCCCATGTCGAGGCGCTGGATGGCGGCGGCGACCGGTCCTCTCCGGCACCCCGTGAGGCAGATCAGCCCGCCGGTGTGCTCGGCGAGCGTGTCCCACGGGAGCGCCGCCTCGCCCTTCGGCGCGCGCGCCTGGCCGTGGCTGATGAGCTGGCAGAGGTTCTGCCAGCCGGAGGCATCTCTGACCAGCAGCGTCAGGTGGGAGCCGCCCACCATCGTCACCTCCGTGCCCAGGATGGGATGGATGCCCCGCGCCTCGGCCGCCCGGACGAACGGGACGGCGCCGGAGAGGGTGTCGTGGTCGGTGAGCGCGAGCGCCTGCATGCCGAGGTCGGCCGCCCGGTCGACGAGCTCGTCGGGGAGCGACGCGCCGTCGCAGAGGCTGTAGGCGGAGTGGCAGTGCAGCTCGACATACGGGGTGGTCCAGTCAGTCATACAGGCGCTGGAGCCGCCACAGGCCGCTCCGCACGTCGTGGTAGAGCAGGAGGAGCTGGCCGCCGGCCGTGATCACCTGGAAGTACTCGCGCCAGGCGCGTCTCCGCCACCAGCCCTCGTCGACCCGCCAGCGCTCGACGACGCGCGCGACCGGCAGGCGCCGGCCCTGGATGCTGACGGCGACGGGTGTGGCGAGCGCGTCGCAGGTCACCTCGATCGGCAGCCCGTGTGGCCAGAAGCGCGTCATCGCTCCTCCCGTCGGGCGAGGCGCACGCGCTGCTCGAGGCAGCGGGCATCGGGCCTGGCGAGGGTGGCGCGCAGGAACTGAGCGCCGTGCTTCGCCGCCAGGCGTGTGAGCGTCTGCTCCAGCCGTGCGGCGTGCGTGACCTCGGGCGCGAACAGCTCGTGCTGTGTCGCCATCAGCGCGGCCGGCTCCAGCGTGACCGTGAGCGATTCGCAGGCATCCCGGAGATCGAGGCCTCGCAGGAGCGCCAACAGGAGCGCCTGCAGGCGGGCCGGGTCGCTCGCCGGCTCGGCGAGTGTGCGGCTGGCTGCGACAGGCGGGCCGTGCGCCGGCGTCAGGGAGAGCGTGAGACGGCGTGCGGCCTGGCCGCGGTGGAGGAGGTGGTGGGCGAGGCGCTCCGCAAGCCGGGCAAGCGCAGCAGCCAGCACGTGCGCATCGGTGACCGGACCTGCGAAGCGCCGCCCGGCGACGAGGGGCGGGGTGTCTGGCGGTGCGGCGAACGGGAGCGGGTCGCGCCCGTGTGCGAGCTCGAACAACATGCGGCCGGCGCGGCCGAACTGGGCTTCGAGCGCATCACACGGGAGGCGGGTGACGGCGCCGATGGTGCGCAGGCCGAACTGCTGGAGGCGCCAGACGAGCGCCTCATCGATCGGGAGCAGGTCGAGGGGGCGTGGGGCGAGCCAGGCCGCCTCCATCCCGGGCGACACGATCTCGGGCTCGCCCGCCGTTGCCACCCGGGCGGCGAGCTGGGCGACGGTTGGGCGGGTCGCAAGCCCGACAGAGGGGACGACTCCGAGCCGCCGGCGCACGCGCTCCGCGAGCAGGTGAGCGATCTGCGTGAGGTGAGATGCGCCGGGGTGCCCGAGGTCGACGGCGAGCGCGACGTCGGGGGGAGGGGCGAGAAGGGCAACGCGCGGGCTGAGGGTGCCGAGTGCAGCGCGCAGGTCGAACAGCGCGGCCTGATCGCGCTCGGGCTCGTGCGGATGCACGAGCGCGTCCGGACAGCGGAGCCGCGCCCGGTGGAGCGCGAGGCCCGGCGTCACGGCCGGATCACTGGCGGCGACGACGACCGCCTGCCCGTCGTGCTCGGCGATGAGCAGGAGTGGACGGTGTGCGCGGTGTGGGGAGTCGCGCCGCGCGACGGCGATCGGGAACGAGGCGATGTGAACGACTGCGATCCAGGTCATATGAACTCCCAGTCGGCTGGAAACGTGAGCGGTAGTACGGTGGCCGCGCCATCCGTCCCGCCGCGGCGCTTCAGGACGGTGATCCGCACGGAGCACGCCGGAGCTGCGCCGTTGTCCTCCCAGGTCTGGCGGGCGACGTGCAGGCGCAGCGCGGCCGGCTGCGCGAGCGGGGAGTGCAGCGCGTCATCGTGTCCGCGTGCGCGGGCGGCCGGGAGCGGCGTCAGGGCGAGGAGCGCGCCGGGGTGAGGCGCGATAGCCGCCAGCAGGCGCCGGAGCGCGGGGGAAGCGAGCGCGCGCTCGCCGGCTGCGCGTGTGCGGGCGAGGGCGTCGATGACGACCAGCCCCACGCCGCCACTCGTCAGCAGCGCCTCCGCGAGCTCGAGTGCGTCGATGACCCCGGGGGGCCGCACGAGCAGGAGGGCGGGCAGATCGACGCCGCAGGCGGCGGCGTAGGCGGCGTCGAACGTGGCGCGCAGATCGAACCAGGCGGCGAGCTCGCCGCGGGCCTGGGTATGGGCGAGGGCCATGAGCGCGATGGTGGTCATCCCGGAGGTGGGGGTGCCGAGGAACTCGGTGAGGCGGCCGCGGGGGAGGCCGCCGTGGAGCAGGGCATCAAGCGGCAGCAGACCGGTCGGAAGCGCCGGCGACGGGGCGATACGGCCGGCGCCCCACGTGAGCGCGCGCAAGCCCCAGCGGCGCTGGGCAGCTGCGATGAGGCCGGCGAGCGGGTTCTGGCGCCGGTCTGATGCCTGTTCGTGATCTGGCACCCGCACCCTCCTGGACACCACCCGGAGCGAACAAACGTGCGGATGCTATCCTAGTCGAGGTTCGCGTCTGCGAAGATGACGGGAAGGTGACAGCGTGGGAAACCGCGTGTCGGTCGTATGGGGCGCCGTCGTGATCTGGGTATGGAAAACCGGGGTGACACCGGCCGTCATCCGGCTATCGTTCTAGACTCGGCGCCTGCGAGTGGCTCTTGATGTGGCGACGCGGCTCCTGGAAGCGACATCGCTGAGGGTACTGCCAGTCGAGTTCAGGGGTGGGTGTCGTGTACCCCACCGCGCCGTATGCGTTTAGCAGGCGGTCTCCGGCGGAGGTGTTTATGCATGTGTAGCTCGGCATAGTCTGTGAGAAAGAGCAGACAGCACAAGCATGACGAGTTGGAGGAGTTGGCCTGAGAGGACAAAAGGGATTGCCATATGACGACCCCTTTTGTCCTCTCAGGCCAAGGTCGTTACTCACCAGGACTCCTTTCAGGATGTTGCCGGGCTGGAGGGCGCGCGGAGGAATGAAAGGTGCACCACACGATGTCTCCACACACTCAGGATAGGCGGCGCGCAATGTGCTGTTGGTGAGCCAATCGCTCATCTGTGCTCTACCTCAGCTCGCACACCTGAAGTTGCAACCGGCACCCGAACAGGCCGATGCGCACAAGCGCATGCTTCAGGCCGCCAATGTCGCCTGCACCTCCATCAGCGATAGGGAGAAGGAGTCGTCATATGACGACTCCTTTTGTCCACTCTGGACAAGAAGAGTGGTCTAGCACCCCGAATCGACAATACGAACATTTGTATGCTATACTCACTCGTGTCCACAGAGGACAACCTCTCCTACAGCGCTGGAGGTCAGCATGAGCCAGCCGGCCGAGACACTTGTCATAACCTTCTTCGAAACGCCGGTGCTTGCGGTTCGCGGCTCGGATGGCACGATCTATCTCTCGATCCGCGACCTCTGTGCGGCGATCGGGCTCAACCTGAGTTCGCAGCTCCGCCGTCTCCGGAGAGATGCGGATCTCCGAGACGGTATGCAGTCGTTCCGGGTCATGACGGCCGGCGGGCCACAGGAGCAGGACTTCCTCATCCTCGAGTTCGTCGTCACCTGGATTAGTTCCGTCAATCGGGTTCGAGCGACCCCGATTGTCCAAGAGCGGCTGCGCTACCTCCGGCTATTCATCATCCGCGAAGTCTACGACTCGATTGCGCGTGCAGCTGGTCTTCCCGAGGGGCAGAGCCGGAACATCGAGGACCTGCGCGATATCGAGCGCTTTGACGCGGCCATCACCGGCATTGCTGAGCGTCAGCGCTCCCTCGAGGAGAGCCAGGAGAAGGCTCGCCAAGCGTGGCTCGATCACGAGCGGCGTATCCGCGAACTCGAAGCGCGTTTGGCACAGGTGGGACCGATCTCTAATGCACAGCGCGGCCACATCTACCAGCTCGTCCAGATCTGGGCGCAGGCGCTCGCCGACCGCGAGCAGATGCCGTACGGACGAGCGATCGCAACGTGCTGGAACACGATCAAACGGAAATACGGGGTCGCAAAATACGAGCATCTCCCGGCCGCGCAGTACGACGACTGCGTCCGTTTCATCACGCAGGCCTACGCGCGGTTGACGGGTAGCGAGCTGACCGGCGAGCAGCTGAATTTCCTTGACGTCGATGATGTCGCAGAATAGCACCTTCACGCACAGCGTCGGGCGGCGCATCGCTGCTGCCCGGCGTGCGGCTGGACTAACCCAGGCCGAGCTCGCGACTCGGCTTGCCTGGCCGCGCGACACGCTCATCCACTACGAGCATGGGAGACGGGCAATCACGGTCGATCGGGTTGCGGCGATTGCCGAGGCACTCGGTATCCCACCGGCGACGCTGCTGATGGACGACGAGTTGCTTGCGCGCTTGTTCACCCGCCTCGCCAGCGATCCCTACCTCCCGAAGCAGGTGCTCTATTTTCTGAGCACGCTCGACGAGGATGATGGGGCGTAGCGGTGGTCTTGTGTGCGTGGGACGCAATGGTGGAGCAAGAGTTTCCTCTCGACGGCGGTGCGGACCTGGCAGTCGGCCGGTCAGGCGGTTCGGCGCAAGGGCCGCGCTTGGTCTCCTGCCGCCCTCACTCTGCTTCAGCACTTTGAGCGTGAAGGAATTGCTGGGCGTCGCGTGCACTGGGCTTTGACAACCGCGGGCGGGAGGTTCTGAGCTATATCGAGGGAGAGGTCGGCCGAGCTACCGGCTTTCTCTCTGGCCTGGCATCTCTCGTCCGCCGGCTCGCTGGGCACTGTACTCGACGAGATCTGGCCGCTACCTCACATCGGTAATGACGTGGTTCGTGGTCTTGATAGAATAGCGGCACGCGAACCGGCGCACACCGGATCGCCATGCACTGCCAGCACTTCGCTGCTAGCTCGCGCTCGCCGATAAGGCTGTGGGCTCATACCAACGCCCGCTACACGCTCGGACGAGACACGAGAACTCGCAGATCGAGCGCTGGTTGTGCGTCGCGATCCTGCCCGCGCCGGATGTACGTGCCACAGCCGAAGACCGCAAAGCCAGGAGCCGCGCCCCGTGGCTGCCTGGCATCCCCACGCACGTTCCCCACGCGCTCGCTCTGCTCTTTCTCCTGAGCTCCTAGAAGCTACCCTCGCCGGCCTTACCGGCCTGCCGTAGCTTGTTTGCGCTCTCTGTAGCAGGCGGGAGATCGAGTAACGCCTCATCTCAGGCGGCTGCGCCGCCGATAGTTTCGGCCTCCTGCCCCCAGGAGCACACTGCATTCCAGAGCAGCGTGCCGGGGGCGGCGACGCTGCGGGTATCGCCGAAAGGAGCTTCCCTATGGTCGTCGTCGATTACGCCGTTCGTGCCGAGACCTATGGCCGCCTGGGGGCTGACCCTCGCCGCCAGCTGCCGGATGGGGAGTGCATCACCGCGCCCCGGCGCTCGCTGCCTCGCGTGCAGCGCAGGGTCGCGGCGCGCACCGTCACTGTGCCCGACGCCACATCGGCATCCTGCATGCCAAGCGCACGGGGGGTGTCGCCGGCCTGATAGAGAACGGCGCGGGGGCACTCCGCCCTCGCCGGCTGGACAGGTGTCCAGCCGGCGATGCCAGTCCCCGGCTGCAGACCTTGCCTGCACCAAACGATGCTCGGCCTCTCAGGAGCCACGCACTCTGGACAACCGCCAGAGCAGCGCGGCGCCGAGAGGCTGCTGCGCTGCTCCCCATGCACAGCGCACGGAGCACCCCAATGCATCCTTACGACACGCCCACGCCGACCCTCCGGGCCAACGGGATTCAGTACAGCCAGGGCAGCGCCAGCGGGCGCGACCTCAACCGGGAGCTTGTGTCCAGCCGGCCCGAGGGGGTCAGCCGCGAGGAGATCGACGCCCTGATCACCGCCGTGCCCGCACTCGCCACGCGCTACAGGCGGGCGACCTTGGCGGGCAACCAGGTGGAGATCCGGCGCCTCCGCGCCTACGCGCGCAGCCTGTTCGTGCACTCCCCCTCGTACCGCTATGCGGCGAGGCAGGTGATCGTCGCTGAGCGACGCGACTCCTACGCAGCCGCCCCTGCAGCGCCCGCGTGCCCTCCGCCGAGCCGGAACCGCACCTAACCTGTCGTTTCGCTCCGCTCTGGACCAGTGACGCCATGCCATGGTGTCCTGGCTGAGCGACGCGGCGTGTCCCGCTTGCGAAGCGCGGGCTGCCGCCCTGCGCGGAGGCCACCGCCGCGGCGGCCGGCTGTACGTAGCCCGTCCACGGCCGCGACGTGAGCATCGCCGGCCTCCGCTTCAAGTAGTCAGGCCGGGCGCCTCACGACCACTTGACCAGCTTACCGGCTCCGTGATCGAGCGCGGCGCCATCCCTTCGTCTTCTGTTCAGATCTCGTCCCAGAGGCGCGCGACGCGCCTATCGTTCCCGTCATCCTCCCGCCAGGAGCACACAACGCTCCTGCGGGAGCGGTGTGCTCGTTGGCCCTCTCCGAAAGCGAGCACACCTTGCGATCCATTGCCACCCTCGCCGTGATGGCCGTGATCACCGCCGTCAGCATCGCCTTCACCAGCGCCGCTGCTGTGACCGCCGCCGGCCAGATGCCCTCCGTCCAGTCCGTGTCCGACGCGCAGGACGGCGGCTTCCACTGGTGGCGCGTGGGCTTCAGCAACGGCGTCATCTGTGACGTCCCGCGGCCCCTGACGGCAACGCTGGCGGGCAGCAAGCCTGCAACCGGAGCCGTCACGTCCTTCAATGATGACCGTCTCGTTGTAGCCGGCGTCCGGCTGTGGGGAGCTGTCCTGTTCACTGACGCGGCGGGGACCAGGCACGCCTGCTACTAGCACGCTATCACCTGGCTGCACTCCGCCTCGTCGCTGCCACCACCTCGTTCGCGGCACCTCCGCTGCGCCAGATCGTCACGATTCTGCATGTGGCCGCTGGTCGGGAAATCTTCGTCCGGCTGGTCCTGCCGACGGCAGCCGCCGTGTTCGTCGAGGCTCTTACTCTGCTCTGGAAACGCTGATGATCTGTGAGCCTGGCCTGTCTGGCCGGCTCCTGTCCGAGCTTCAGCGCGTGTGGCTGGAGAGCGGACAGGAGCTGGTCAGCGGCCAGGCGCGCAACGGGCGCGTGGCGGCCGCACCTGACGAAAGGAGGACTGCGATGCTCCACGCACCTGCTGCCGACCTGTGGGATGAGCTTCAGGCCACTCAAGAGGCGCTTGAGTGCTCAAGCGATGAGCCGCCTGTGGCGCTGCAACACCTGCAGCGTCTGCTTCGCCGCCGCCGGTCGCTCGCGCTTGATCAGGCGCTGCCGCAGCTGGCAGACGCCGGCGCCGAGATCGACGCGATCTTCGATGTCTGGGCGCAAGGCCCGCACTGATGCATGCTTGCGGCGCTGATCTGTAGGCCGGACAGGGCCTGCGGGTGGTTGAGACAGCAGCGGTCGCATATACGTGACCGCTGCTGCCTCGACTGCGTGCGCTGGCTAGCCGCGAGCACACGACAGGATGTGCGGCTGCTGGGTCTTTGAGGCCAGGAGAGCAGCACCATTCGGCCAAACTTCCCCCGGCATCGCCTCACGATGAGGCGATGCCGGGGTTTTTTTGTTGCCGAGGGCATGCATGGAGGCAGTGGGGCTCGTGGCTCGAGAGCTGCCAGCGGTAGAAGGAGGTGCGTGGGCAGCCTTCACGATTGGAGGCTTGGCGAGGCATCAGATCTCCCCTCCCCGATCGAGTTCGCCAGCCAGCCGGCGGAGCTGCGGCTCGGCTTTCGCCGCCAGTTCCTGCGCTTCAATCTCTTCGCGCAAGAGCCAGCGATGGCCGCACGGAGCGCGCGCAGCAACTCGTCTCGCTCAGGCGCCGCGTACACCGCGTACACCGGTGGGAAGATCATCGAAGCTCTGCCGCACTGTTCTAGATGGCCGCGGCGCCAGCGCGCACGGCGTGATGCATCGCGGGGCCAAACAGCTCGTGCGCTGACGGCGCTTGAGCATAGGGCCTTTCTACGGAGCTGCCGAGCTGCAGCCGAAACCTTGGAGTCGTTGCCTCAAACTGTGAGGCTGGTGTAAACGAGAGGTCGAGTCGGAGACAGCTTGGGAGCAAGAGCACCCAGTAGTATCGATGTGCCGTCTGAGAGGTCGAACAGATGTGCCGCGTTCAACTGCTCGACGATCGCGCGTGTCCAAGTCGGACACCACGGTCAAACCAGCATCCGATGTGCTCACAAGCATCGAGAAGCGTCCGACCTTGGTGAGCTAGGAGACACCGGGCTTCATCGGGCATCGTCTGCAGGCGGTATTGGTTATGCGGGGTGTCTGCTGTGTTCAAGCTAGCCGGACGAGATCTGTGACAGGCGGCGACGGCGAGCCTCCTGCCACACCTCTCGGTCGTTGCTGCTCCTGCGGGAACAGGCGGTACGTGGCGATATCAGTATCAGGAGCGGCCGCGGCTTTTTACGGCAGGTCACAACGAGCCACGGAAGCGACAGAAGAGATCTATGATGGCTGCTGCAATCTGCTGCCCGCTAGGTTCTGTATGGCAACTGGTATCAGGTAGAGGCTGAACCAGCTGTCAGGAGGCGCAAATACCGCTCGATGATCGCCAGTTCAACCAGGTCAAGAGAGTGCACGGCTAGCTTCTCGTACCGTGTCGCAACCGAACGGCGCGCTTTGAGCCAGTCGACACAGCGCTCGAGGACATTACGACCACGGTAGCGCTCCCGATCATAGCTGTATGGGCGACCACGACGGCGTGCGCCACGCTGGGCAGAGCGGTGGTGTCACCGCTCCGATCTCGTGCCGACGCAGCCACTGCCGAAAACGCCTGACATACTCGCTCCTGTCGCCACCCAAGCGTCGTGGTCGTGTCCGCGGGCGTTCTGTTTGTCGCCCGCGAACGCTGCTCGCTAAGGTCTCAACCTACGTCGCCTCGTGCGCCTGACCGGCCAGAAGCAAGGCTGCGAGTGGCAGGCTGTTGCCATCCACAGGAGGTGGATCTTGGTGCCAAAGCCGCCGCGTGAGCGTCCCAACGCGTGATCGGCTGGCTCGTGCACAGGCCCTCTGTTAGATGCACCTGCGACGGCATGACTGGCGCGGACATTGGTACTGTCGCCCCACCTTGCCAGTCGAGCGGTCCTGGGCGTCGGGTGTGTCGCGTAAGGCCAGCAGGATACGGCTCAAGCGACTCGCTTGGCACCAGCGCCGGCAGCGGTCGTAGATGGTGCTCCAAGGGCCATAGCGTTCAGGGATATCACGCCACGGCGCACCGGGGCGCAGCTTCCAGAGCAGTCCTTTGAGGACGCGCCGATGTTCCGCTCAGGGATGTCTTCCGGCGTCTCCTGGTCGTGACAAAGAGCTTGCAGCGAGTATGCATCAGCACGCTGATACATACTTGCTGCAAGCTCTTTGTCTCTGCTAGCAGTTGTCGCACAGAGCCTAGTACTCTAGCCTTGACGGACTACTAGCCACTTTGGTCGACAGGATCTTTGGTCAGGGGAGACTGCTTGTTGTTTTCCACACCGACTCGCTTGTCGGTGTCACCAGGCAGCATGTCTTCCACACCGCCACTCTTGTTAGCGCCATCAAGCGGCGTACGATCTGGCGATGGAAAAAGGATAGAGAACGGACTGGCCCAGTAAAGGTACCCCCAATCCTTCTCCTGGAACTTCATGATGATGAGCTTATGCGACGGGACATCATGTCGCTTGACCCCTCCCGGAATCCTCACCAAGATCCCTGCGGGAGACCAGACGACCTGAGGACTATCCGGCTTACTACCCGGCGCAGGCACGCCCAGGCCGATTGCAGACCCACCACCGCCACCACAGGCAGAGAGCGTCAGGAGGACCGCGAGGAGCACGGGAAGCACGAGGAACCGCCTGTGACGCATCGTAGACCTCCTTGTCTAGTCTGGTTACAGACCGTACGCGGCCGGGGCAATGCCTGCCGCACTCCCACTACAAAGCGAGGTGCTATTGTGATAAGA
>CALJIC010000082.1 GCA_937974195.1 uncultured Roseiflexaceae bacterium
GGCTGGCGGGAGCAGACCGGCGGCGGCGGCGAGGGCGGCGTGGAGTGCCTCAGGGCTGGCGCCCGCCCCGGAGCCGAGCGACGGCAGCCCGGCGAGCGTGGCGAGCTCCGGCTCGTTGATGAACAGCACATCGAGCTGCCGCGCCAGGCCGCCCAGCTCCGCCTGCCGGGCCTCGATCAGCGGCAGGCAGGCGTCGAGCGATACCGGCAGGCCGCGCTCATGCGCCGCGCCGATCAGCTCGAGCGCCGTCCGGCGCTGGCGCCCCTCCAGCAGCGCGTGGCCGCAGACGTGGAGCCAGCGAGTGTCGGCGGGCAGGCCGCCGTTCGGCATATCCAGGTTGACGTTCGCGCCGCGGTAGCTGAGGAAGGTGCGCTCGCCGCCCGGCGAGATCGCGGCGTAGCACAGGCCCGTGGCGAGCTCCTCGTCGCGCTGCACCGCGGACAGATCCACGCCCGCCTGCCGGGCGGCGGCGAGCGCCACGTCGGCCGCCGGGTCCGGCCCGACGCGCACGAGCAGCCGCGCGGGCGTGCCGAGCGCCGCGAGCGCGGCCGCGACGTTGACCGCCGCCCCGCCGCTGCCCCACCCGAGCGCCTCGACCGGGCTGTCGCCGCCCTCCTGCGGGAAGCGCCGCAGACGGGCGCTCAGGTCCGCGTTAGCGTCACCGACGACGAGCACCGCCATCAGCGCGCCTCGCTCACCGGGAACCAGGCCAGCGCGTGGCCGGGGGCCAGCGCCACCCGCACCCGCGTGTCGGCGGCGTAGTCGTGGACGTGGTTGCAGACGCAGCGCAGGGTGCGCTGCGAGCCAAGGAGCGCGACCTCGTACACATACTCGCCGCCGCGGAATGTGCGGCTGACGATCCTCGCGTTGCCCTGCGGGTCCGCGCTCAGCACCAGGTCATCCGGGCGCGCCACCGCCTCGACCAGCGTCCCGCTCGGCGCGCTGACCGGCTGCGGCACGAAGCCCAGCTCGGTGTCGAGCCCGTTCTCGGTGACCGCGGCCGGCACGAAGGACGCCTGCCCGATGAACTCCGCGACGAAGCGGGTGGCCGGCGCCGCGAAGAGCGCCTCGGGCTCGGCGGCCTGCTCCAGGTGGCCCGCGTTCATCACCGCCACCCGGTCGCCCATGTACAGCGCCTCCTCCTGGTCGTGCGTGACGAACAGCGCCGTCGTGCCGACGTGCTTGATGATCTCGCGCACCTGCGTCCGCAGCGCCGCGCGCAGGTCGGCGTCCAGGTTGCTGAACGGCTCGTCGAGCAGCAGCACCGCCGGGCGCGGGGCGAGGGCGCGCGCCAGCGCGACGCGCTGCTGCTGGCCGCCCGAGAGCTCGTGCGGCATGCGCCGCTCCAGGCCGCCCAGCCCGACCAGGTCGAGCATCTCGCGCACGGCGGCCTGCCGCCCCTTGCCGCGCAGCCCGTACGCGACGTTGTCGCCGACCGACAGGTGCGGGAAGAGCGCGTAGTGCTGGAACACCATGCCGACGTGCCGGCGCTCGGGCGGGACGAACAGGCCCGGGGCCGCGACCTCGCGCTCGCCGATCGCGATCCGGCCCGCGTCGGGCCGCTCGAAGCCGGCGATCAGGCGCAGCACCGTGGTCTTGCCGCACCCGCTCGGGCCGAGCAGCGCCATGATCTCGCCTGGGCGCACGGACAGGCTGAACTGCTGCACGGCGGGCACCGACCGGAACGACTTCGAGAGCTGCTCGCAGTGGACAGGGTTCATGGGCGATCTCTGTGTTCGCGCAGGGTGATCAGGGCCATCGGCACGGACGAGAGCAGTACGATCAGCAGCGCGGGCGCGGCGGCGCGGGCGAAGAACGCCTCGGAGACTGCCGACCAGACCGCGGTCGCCAGCGTCTGGAAGCCGATCGGCGCCAGGATCAGCGTGGCGGGCAGCTCCTTCATCGCCGTCAGAAAGACCAGCGCCGCGCCGGCGGTGAAGCCGGGGCGGATGAGCGGCGCGGTGATCGTGACGAACACCTGCAGCGGGGTGCGGCCCAGGCTGCGGGCGCTCTCCTCGAGGCTCGGGTGCACCTGCAGCAGCGCGGCGCGCAGCGCGCCGACCGCCTGCGGCAGGAACAGTACCCCGTACGCCAGAATCAGCATCGCAAACGTCTGGTACAGCGGGAGGGCGTAGTTCACGCCGAAGAACACCAGCGCCAGCGCGACGGCGATGCCCGGCAGCGCATACGCCGAGTATACCAGGCGTTCGAGCGCGCGCGTGAGGCCGCTGGCCCGGCGAACGACCAGCACGGCGACCGGCAGCGCCGCGAGGGTGGTGGCGAGGGCGCTGATGGCGGCGGCCGAGACCGAGTTGAGCGTGATCTCCCCGAGCGACCCGAGCGCCTCGCCGGCCAGCAGCCCGCGGACGAGCCAGTAGACCAGCACGCCCGCCGGCAGCGCCAGGCTCAGCAGTACGACCAGCCCGCAGAACAGGAGCGCCGGCCAGCGCCACGGGCCGAGCGCCACCTGCGCCGGCGGGCGAGTCGCGGCGCTGTGGTCGTAGCGCGCCCGCCCGCGCAGGCGGGCCTCGAGCATCAGCAGCACCAGCGTGAGCCCGATCAGGATCAGCGCGAACAGCGCCGCCTGCGAGCGGTCGAACGACCGGTATTGGGTGTAGATCACGCGCGTGAAGGTGTCGTAGCGCATGATCGCCACCGCCCCGAAGTCGCGCAGGGCGTAGAGCGCCACCAGCAGCCCGCCGGCGCCGAGCGCGGGGCGCAGGTGCGGCAGGGTCACGCGCAGGAATGTGCCCCAGGCGCCGCTGCCGAGCCCGCGCGACGCCTCCTCAAGCGCGGGGTCCATGCGCTGCAGCGCGGCCCGCGCGCTCAGCAGGATGTACGGGTAGCTCAGCAGCGTCAGCGTGAACAGCGCCCCCGGGAAGCCGTAGATGTCCGGCAGCCGCGTGATGCCCAGCGGCGCCTCGAGCGCCTGCTGCAGCAGGCCGCGCGGGCCGAGCGCCGAGGCGTACAGGTAGGCGCCGACGTAGCTGGGGATCACCAGCGGCAGCGGCGTCAGCACCGACCACAGGCGCCGCAGCGGCAGGTCGGTGCGCACGGTGAGCCAGGCGAGCGGCACGGCGATGACGCTCGAGGCCGCTGTCACCGCCAGCGCCAGCCCGGCCGTCCTCGCGACCGTCTCCCAGGTCCGCGGGCGCAGCAGCGTCTGGAGCGCCGCGTCGCTCGCGGTGAAGGCGCGGATCACCAGGTAGACGGTGGGCAGCAGGAGCACAGCGGCGCACGCCGCCGCGGCCGCCCAGAGCGCCAGCGAGGGCCAGCCCTCGAGGCGGGGCAGCCGGAGCGAGCGCCAGCTGGCGGGGATGTGGTTGGCCTCAGCGCGACTCATGTGCTGCTCTCTCTGTCTGCCTGAGAAAGGGAAGGTGCTGGCCCGGCGCAGGCCCATGGCCGCCCGCCGAACCAGCACAGATTCTCCTGATTACCTCGATCTCGACCGGCACCCGGTGCTACGGCAGCACGCCGACGTCCTGCAGCAGCTGCGTCGTGCCCTGGAGGTCGTCCAGGTCGGCCATGTCGATCTCCAGCGCCATCGCGTCCAGCTCGGCCAGCGGCGGCAGCCCCGGCGCGGTCACGGTCCCTTCGACCAGCGGGTACTCATAGGTCTGGCTGGCGAAGTACTGCTGCGCCACCGGCGAGAGCATGAACTGCAGGAAGCGCTTGGCGTTCTCCTCGTTCTTGCCGTTCGCCAGGCGCCCCGCGCCGGCGACCATGATCAGCGAGCCGGGCCCGCCGCCGGACAGGAAGTGGTTGCGCGCCTTGAAGCTCTCGCCGTGCTCCGCCAGGAAGCGGTACAGGTAGTAGTGGTTCACGAAGCCGACGTCGATCTCGCCCGCGCCCACCGCCTCGACGATCGGCGCGTTGCTCTCGAAGACGACCGGCTCGTTGTTCTGGATGCCCACCAGCCACTCGCGGGTGCGCTCATCGCCCCACACCGTGCGCATCGCCGTCACCATGGCCTGGAACGAGCCGTTCGTCGGCGCCCAGCCGATGCGGCCGGACCACTGCGGGTCGGTGAAGTCCCAGATGTCGGCCGGGAGATCCTCGGGCTGCAGGGCGTCGGTGTTGTAGACCACGACGCGCGCCCGGCCCGAGATCCCGACCCACAGATCATCCGGCGAGCGGAAGCGCTCGGGCACCCGCGACAGGATCTCCTCGGGCAGCGGCGCGAACAGGCCGGCCTTCGCGACGGCGCCGAGGCCGCCCGGGTCCTGCGCGAAGAAGACGTCGGCCGGCGAGTTCGCGCCCTCTTCGAGCAGCAGGGCCGCGATCTCGGCGGTGGAGCCGTAGCGGACGTCGACGTCGATGCCGGTGGCCTCGCTGAACTGCGCGATGATCGGCCCGACGAGCGCCTCGCTGCGGCCGGAGTAGACGACGAGCGAGCCGGAGTCGGCCGGCACTTCAACCGGTACCTCGACCGTCTCCTGGATCACCTGCGGCGGGACGGTCACGGGAACTTCGACGGTCTCGCGGACCGTCAGCGGGGTAGCCGGGGTGGACGGCGCGGCGGCGCCACAGGCCGCTAGCACTAGCGCGGAGACGATCAGGGCGGCCAGCACGGGCCGTCGGGGCATTCTGTACCGCATTGCGGCGCATCTCCTTGGTCGTTGTGGTCGTCTGTTGGGCCTACCGAAGAGCGCGCGTTAGAATAATCTAATATGCACACTTTGTCAAGCGCATACTTGTGAAAGGAGCGCCGCTGGAATGCGGACGGGGCGAGCGCCCGATGCCGGCGCCGACACATCCTACGGGAGGCATCCCAAAGTGCTATAATCCGCCTGCAGCGAGGCGGACTCGCGCGCCTTGAGGGCGCCTAGCACCGAGGAGAAGGCGTTATGTCTGAACCCCCTGTCTATAAGAACCTGATTGGCGGCCGATTCGTCGATTCCGCAAGCGGGCGCACGATCGAGAACCGCAACCCGGCCGACACGCGCGAAGTGATCGGCATCTTCCCCGACTCCGACGCCCGCGACGTCGCCGCGGCCGTGGAGGCCGCAAGCCGCGCCTACGAGAAGTGGCGGCTCGTGCCCGCGCCCAAGCGCGGCGAGATCCTGTTCCGCGCCGCGCAGCTCCTGGCCGAGCGCAAGGAGCAGTACGCCAGGGACATGACCCGCGAGATGGGCAAGGTGCTCAAGGAGACCCGCGGCGACGTGCAGGAGGCGATCGACATGGCCTTCTTCATGGCCGGCGAGGGCCGCCGCCTGTACGGCCAGACGACACCCTCCGAGATGCCGAACAAGTTCCAGATGTCGGTGCGGCAGCCGCTCGGCGTGTGCGGCCTGATCACCCCCTGGAACTTCCCGATGGCCATCCCGTCCTGGAAGCTCTTCCCGGCCCTGATCGTCGGCAACACGGTGGTGATCAAGCCGGCGCCCGACACGCCGCTCTCGACCTACAACCTGGTGCAGTGCCTGCTGGACGCCGGCCTGCCCGAGGGGGTCGTGAACATCGTCTGCGGCGGCGCCGAGGCCGGCGAGGCGCTGGTGCAGCACCCGGACGTCAAGGTGGTGTCCTTCACCGGCTCCACCGCCACCGGCGCCCGCGTCACGCGCCTGGCGGCCGAGGGCATGAAGCACGTCTCGCTCGAGATGGGCGGCAAGAACCCGATGATCGTCCTGGCGGACGCCGACCTCGACCTGGTGGTGGAGGGGGCGCTGTGGGGCGCGTTCGGCACCAGCGGCCAGCGCTGCACCGCCACCTCGCGCCTGATCGCCCACCGCTCGGTCGTCGGCGAGCTGACCGAGCGGCTGGCGGACGGCGCGGAGCGGCTGGTGGTCGGCAACGGGCTGGATGAGGCGACCCAGATGGGGCCGCAGATCAACCAGATGCAGCTGGACAAGATCATCAACTACGTGCAGATCGGCAAGAACGAGGGCGCGCGGCTGGTGGTCGGCGGCAACCGGCTGAGCGAGGGGGCCACCGCCCACGGCTACTTCCACCAGCCGACGATCTTCGCCGACGTGCAGCGCCACATGCGCATCGCGCAGGAGGAGATCTTCGGCCCGGTGCTCTCGATCATCACGGTGGACAGCCTGGAGGAGGCGATCGACGTCGCCAACGACGTGCCGTACGGCCTGTCGTCCGCGATCTACACCCGCGATGTGAACGCCGCCTTCCGGGCGATGCGCGACCTGTACACCGGCATCGTGTACGTGAACGCCCCGACGATCGGCGCCGAGATCCACCTGCCCTTCGGCGGCACGAAGGGCACCGGCAACGGCCACCGCGAGGCGGGCACGCAGGTGCTCGATGTGTTCAGCGAGTGGAAGTCGATCTACGTGGATTTCTCCGGCTCGCTGCAGCGGGCGCAGATCGACAACAACTAGTCGGAGGGGTTTGGGGCGGCTTCGCCTCCCCGGTAGAAAGGAGCGTGGAGGGCACCTCGCCCTCCACACCTCCCCGCGGGGCGCCGAACCAGGCCGATCGCTTGAGGAGGGGCTGCGCAAGCCGCGCGGCCCCTTCCCCATAGGCTCACGACCCGATGGTCGCGACGGTGGTGGCCGCGACAGTGCCGGCGTCCCGGTACATCATCACGACCAGGTACCAGCCGAACATCGCCATCCACGGCAGCTCGGGCAGCCGGGCGGCGTCCGGCAGGATCTCCATGCCCCCGGACAGGCGCAGGACGCCGTCGTTCCTGTAGCGCAGAAGCGGCTCGCCGCCGGCCGCGATCGTCATCTCGGTCTGCCAGAGGTTGGTGCTGGCCTGGTACTCGCGCCCGCCGGCCAGCGTGAGCGTTCCGCCGCCGCTCCAGGTGTTGTGCTTGTACTCGGCGATGTCCTCGTCCGCCTCGCACCGGCGCACCGTCACGCGCGTCTGCCAGAAGCCGACCCGCTTGAACGTCCAGCAGCCGTCGGCGCTCTCCGCGGTGGCGAGCGACCCCCAGGCGCTTCTGAAGCGCAGCGTCGCCGCCAGCTCCCCGCCGGCCAGCAGCTCGTACTCGGCGCTCATCGAGGGCTGGCGCCAGGCCAGCGCGGCGCCGGCCAGCTCTGCGATCTTCCGCATTGTGCGTCACCTCCCGCGCGCTAGAGCAGAGGCTCGGGGGAGCGCGCTCCAGCGCGCAACAGAGCGGCCTCGGAGCACCGGGTAGTCTGCAGTGGTAGTGATGGAATGTTTGGCGCGTTGCTGTGCGCTATGGTCGTGAGTAACGTACCACAGTGCGCCGATGTGATTGGCCACCTTCTTCGAGGATGAAAGCGTCTTGCGCACCAATCGAATCAGGGCGTGGCTTGGCGCTGGGCTGCGCCGCGCCGCTAGAAAAGGCTATCGAGCTGATACCAACTTTCAAAGAAGCCCCCAGGCTTGAGCCAGGGGAGTAGTCACCACTGTTCCCAGAGAAGTATGAGCACGCGATTCACAACTGCTGTCAATGCAAAAGTGACTGCTAAAAGGGTATGCCGTGTGTAGAACAGTGCTGCTGCTGCCAGTAAGAATAGACAGAGCGCAAGAAGATTGCCGCTTATGTTGCCCAACCGATAAGTTGACTTTGGAGCAAGAAATATTCCCCAAACAACGGCTGCCAGCAGAGGCAGACCAAGACCTAGTATCCACTTTGCCCATGTACTTTTGTCGCCATAAAATCCCCAGTAGCCCAGTGATACGAGCATTGCGAGTTCAAGAACAAACGCGAGCCCAGTATTAATGACCTTGAGAGTCTCAGTCACAGTATTCTCCTCAATGATGGACTTTTCCCAAGGTGCATGACGACCGGGCGCCGCGCAGGGTCGCCGCGCCCGTGCCGCTACGGCATGAAGCGCTCCTGCATCACGCCGCGCACGCCCGCCGCCTGGCCGATCAGCTCCACGACCTCGCGGCGCGCGGCCGCGTCGTGGGCGAAGTCCAGGTTGTCGGTCTCGATCGTGAGCACCGGGCAGAGCTCGAAGCGCCGCAGCCACTCGTCGTAGCGCTGGTTGAGCTGCGCCAGGTACGAGGCCGGGATGCCGCGCTCGGATGGGCGGTCGCGGCCGTTGATGCGCTCCAGGAGCGTGGGCACGCTGGCCTGGAGATAGACGAGCAGCGTCGGCGGCGTGATGCTGTGAGTCAGGGCCTTGAAGAGCTGCCGGTAGGTTCGGAAGTCGCGGTGTGAGAAGATGCCCTGCTCCAGCAGGCCCTTGACGAAGACCTCGTAGTCCTCGTAGATACTGCGGTCCTGGCAGACGGAGATCGGGGTGTCGGCGATCTCCAGGTGCTGCTCGTAGCGCTGGGTGAGGAACCAGATCTGCGAGTGAAACCCCCAGCGCTCGCGATCGGCGTAGTAGTCGTCGAGGTACGGGTGGCCGGCCACGAGCTCGTAGTAGGGCTGCCAGCCGAACTCCTCGGCCAGGATGCCAACCAGGGTGCTCTTGCCGACGCCGATGTTGCCAGCTATAGTAACGTGGTGACGCCCGTTCTTCACGCTGCCCTCCTCCAGGCGGTGTGCCGCAGGAGATAATATCATACTGCAGGCGGGGTTCGGGGAGGCACGGGCGATCCTTCCTGCGGCACCGGCTACGGCAGGGCCGCCCGAGCCGCCGGCGGTCGGCCTGCGATTTGACAGCCGCGTGCTGTTAGCCTATGCTACAGGTATCAATTCAATGTATCAAAAAACCGGTGGAGAGGAGGAACTGCCGTGTCCCACTCCTCCGCGCGTGCTAGCGCAACAACAACAGATGACTCACAGCCGACGCCCGTCGAGCGCTCCTACCTGGAGGTCATCGCGTACCTGGAGGACCGCCACGAGCCGGTGATCGCCGCGCAGCTGGCGCGCTGGATGCGCGTGCGCCCGCCGACGGTGACGCACACGGTGCACCGGCTGGAGGATAAGGGGTTCGTCTGCCGCGACAGCGCCGGCGCGCTGCACCTGACGCCGCCCGGCCGGGCGATCGCCGAGCACGTGATCCGGCGCCACCGGCTGCTGGAGCGCTTCCTGTACGACATCCTCCAGGTGCCCTGGCATGCGGTCCACCGGGAGGCCACGCTGCTGGAGCCGGCGCTGTCGCCGACGCTCGAGGCCCACATCGACGCGCTCGTCAGCGATGCGACCGTCTGCCCGCACGGCAACCCCATCCCCGGGCGCGGCGAGCAGTCGCACGACGACGTGCGGCTCAGCGCGGCGCCGGTGGGCGGCTGGTTCGTCATCCGCCGCATCGACGAGGAGGCCGGCGAGGACTCCTGCACGCTCCAGCTGCTGTGGACGCGCGGGCTGCTGCCCGGCACGCCGCTGGTGCGCCTGCCCGACCCACGCGACGGCATCGCGGTCCGGCGGGCGGACCGGCGCATTGTGCTCTCGCGCCGCGTCGCGGGCCTGATCTGGGGCACGTGCCAGGAGCAGCCGGTCGTGGAGGATCAGGACGAGGCCGGGCAGTGACCGCTGCGCCCGGACGTCCGGCGCGCTGCTCGCCCCCGCGAATCTGAGCAGCGCCACCTGCAGCGGGCAGCCCTCGCCCCCGTCCCGGCTGCCCCGCTCCGCATCGCCTGCGTTCTAGCCGAACCCACCGCGTCGGCGCTGTCCGCGAACGACAGCGCCACAGCCTCACTTCTTCCCCCAACACGCGCAGAATATTGCCGCCCTCAGCACCTGCGCCTCCGGGCCGTAGTCGCGCAGCAGAGCGCGGTACTTGGCGAGCTGGACGTGCATCAGCCGGAAGGGCGTGTCGCTGCCGAAGCGGCCGGGAGGAGGATCGCGGGCGGCAGCCGCGCGGCGATGTTCGAACAAAAGTGAGGAAGGCTGCGCGCGGGGCGCTCAGCCCGTGACCGGCCGCGCGCGGCCCAGCTCGAGGGCGGCGGCGAGCGCGTCGGGGGGAAGCGCCGCGGCCAGGGCTGCCCGCACTCGCTCCAGGGCGCGCGCCTCCGACGGGGGCAGCGGCGCCCCTTCATCGATGAGGGCCTCGGCGGCCCCGAGCAGCTCGGCGGCCTGCGCCGGGTGCTGCTCGGCCAGCTCGAGCTCGGCGCGGGCGACCAGCACAGCGGCCAGGGCGGCGGCGTCGCGCATCTGCAGCGCCGCGTGCTGGCTGCCGGCGAAGAACGCCTCGGCGAGCGGATAGTCGCCCTCGGCGATCGCGGCGCGTCCGAGCACCAGGCGGGCCTGCAGAGCGCGCAGCACGTCGCCGTCGTCCTCGAACAGCGCCACGCACACCTCGCCGAGCAGGCGCGCCTGCTCGACATCCCCCAGCGTGATCGCCGCCCGCGCCAGGCTCAGCATCGACCGGGCGCTGTTGCGCTTGTTGCCGAGCCCCAGGAAGAGCGCCAGGCTCGCCTCCAGCTCGGCCTGTGCCCGCTCGTGCTCGCCCAGCTCAAACAGCGCCTCGCCGAGGTGGCGCGCCGGCACAGCGCTGTTGTAGCGGTTGCCGAGCGCGCGGTAGCAGTCGCGCGACTCGGCGAACAGCGCCGCGGCCCCGGCGTAGTCGCCGAGCGCGGCCAGCGCCAGCCCTTCGTGCGCCAGGGTCGTCGCGATGCCCCAGCCGTGGCCGAGCGAGCGGAAGCGCTGGGCGCTCTCGCGCAGCAGCTCCGCGGCCCGGCGGTAGTCGCGCTGATCGTACGCGACGAGCCCCAGGTGGTCGAGGGTCCAGGCGATCCCCTCGGCGTCGCCGAGCTCGCGGTAGAGCTGCAGGCTCTCCTCGAACAGCGCCTGCGCCCGCCGGAGATCCTTCTCGCTCCTGGCGATCTCGCCGACGCCGTGCAGGCTCTCGGCGATGCCGCGGCGGTGGCCGATGGCGCGGTAGAGGCCCAGGCTCGCCTCGAAGCAGGCGCTCGCCCGCGCGAAGTCGCCCTGGTCGTGGGCGATCCAGCCGGCGCCGTACAGCGCGTAGCCGCGCGCGGGGTGCTCCGCCGCCCCCTCCAGCGCCAGGACGCCCTCGAGCCAGCGCCGCCCCTCGTGCTGGCGGCTGCGCGTGCGCCAGAACTTCCAGAGCGCCGCCCCCAGCCGCACCCCGGTCTCCGCGCGCTCCGCGGGCGAGGCACCGTCGCCCGGCTGCTGGGGCGCTTCGAGCGCCCAGGCCAGCGCGGCGCGCAGATTGTCGCGCTCGGCGTCCAGCCGCTCCAGCCACTGGAGGTGGGCCGGCCCGGCCAGCTGGCGCTCGGTCTCTTCCGCCAGCTGCAGGAAGTACAGCGCGTGGCGCCGCCGCACCTCCTGCTCCTCGCCCAGGTCGGCCAGCCGCTCGAGCGCGTAGGCGCGGATCGTCTCGAGCATGCTGAACCGCCCGCCCTCGTCCGCGTCGCCGTCGAGCCGCAGGAGGCTCTGGTCGACGAGCGCGGAGAGCATGTCGAGGGCCGCAGCCCGAGCGTCGCCGGAGGGTCGCTCCGCCCGCGCATCCCCAATAACGGCGGCCGCGGCGTCGAGCGTGAAGCCGTTGCTGAAGGCGCTCAGGCGCCGGAAGGCCGCCTGCTCGGCCGGGCTCAGGAGGTCGTAGCTCCACGCCAGGGCGCCGCGCAGCGTCTGCTGGCGGGCCGGCAGGTCGCGCGGGCCACCGGCCAGCTCGCCGAGACGGTCGCGCAGCCGGCCCAGCAGCGCCTGTGGCGAGAGCAGCCGCAGGCGCGCGGCGGCCAGCTCGATCGCCAGCGGGATGCCGTCCAGGTGAGCGCAGATCGCCGCGACGGCGCGGGCGTTCTCGGGCGTGAGCCGGAAGCCGGGGCGCACCGCCTGGGCGCGGTCCACGAACAGCGCCACGGCGGCGGTCCGCCCAATGTCGCTCAGGTCGCTCTCGGGGGCCTCGGGCGAGCGCGGCGGGAGCGCTAGCGGCGGCACAGCGAAGTCCCGCTCGCCGTAGATGCGCAGCAGCGAGCGGCTGGTGACCAGGACGCACAGGCCCGGGGCGGACGCCAGCAGCGCGGAGATGAGCGGCGCCGCGCCGGCGACCTGCTCGAAGTTGTCCAGCACCAGGAGCAGCCGGAGGTCGCGCAGCCACTGCTGCAGCGCGGCCTCCGGGGACTGGCCGGCCCCGACCTCCACACCGAGCGCCTGGGCGAGCGCGCCCGGGACCAGCCCCGACTCGCTGACCGCGGCGAGGGGCACGAAGGCCACCCTGCCCGCGTACTCATCGCGCAGCTCGGCGGCCACCGCCAGCGCCAGGCGCGTCTTGCCGATGCCGCCCGGCCCGGTCAGGGTGACCAGGCGCACGTCGCGGCGGCGCAGCAGCCCGGCGACGGCGGCGATCTCCTGCTCGCGGCCGAAGAGCGCGTTCGGCGGCGCGGGCAGCGGCGCGAAGACCGGCGCGGCCGGGGCAGGCTCGGGGGGCGGGGCAGCGGGCTCGGGAGGGCGCGCAGGGCGGCTGCGCGCGGCGTGGGCCAGCTCCATCAGCCGCGCCACCAGCTCGGGCTCCTCGTCCAGCTCGAGCGCGGGGACGAAGCGCGCCAGCAGCGTGTCGGGGTCCGGCAGACGCTGGTTCTGCTCCAGCCGCGAGATCTGGCTCTCGCTGTACCCGACCGCGATCGCCAGATCGCGCTGGTTCATGTCCAGCCGGAGCCGCAGGTAGCGCAGCAGCGCGCCGAAGCTGGTGAACGTGGCGGGAGTTACGGCAGCGGTGCGCCCCATACGCCCTCTCACTCACACAACGTGCGCCGTGGCCTCGCCCGCCGCACCCCCGGTGGGTGTGGGCAAGCGAAGCCTCCCAGAGAGCCCGTCTTGCGCCGCCGGGCGACGACACATCGTCACGCCGCGGCGCAAGAGCGTCCGTGGAGGGCTGTGACCCGCCACTATCTCCCGGCAGAAAGGAGCCTTTGGAGATGGGCCTGCACGCCTCCCCGTAAGGCTACGTGGGACCCTACGATTCAGACGTATGGATGGCTGTCAGGTTACACGCCCACCGGCTCGCCCAGGATGGCCCGCACCGCGGCTTCGGTATCGACGAGGCTGGGGAGCACCGCATCGGGGGCGTGGGAGAGCAGGTCGTCCACGGTATAGGGCCCGGTCGCCACAGCCACGGCGCGCGCGCCGGCCGCACGCGCGCAGGCGATATCGTTGGGGGTATCGCCGATCACCACGACATCCTGGCCCACGTACGGGCGGCCGTAGCGCGCCTCCGCGCGGGCGGCGGCGACGGGCACGAGCTCCGCCCGCTGGTGGTGGTCGCTTCCGTAGGCGCCGACGCTGAGGTCGAAGTGGTGCAGCAGCCCGGTCAGCTCGAGCTTGAGGCGCGCGACCGGCGCGAGGTTCCCGGTGAGCACCGACTGGATCACCTCGCCGGTGCCGATGCGCTCGAGCGCGCTCAGGACCCCGTCCAGCACCCAGTTGGGGGACGCCAGGTCGGCGTGGCGGGCGCTGAGCAGCTCCATGTAGCAGGCGGTGAACTCGTCGAGCCGGCTGAGGAGCTCAGCCGGCTCGCGGTCGGGGAAGGTCTCCAGAATGATCTGCTGGTCGGTCTTGCCGGCGTAGTTGCGGCGCTCGGATGTGGGGGTGGCGCCGAACACCTGCGCCATCGCGGCGCGCATGCACTCGCCGGCGATCCCGCCGCTGTAGATCAGCGTGCCGTCGATATCCCAGAGGATGAGCTTGTTCATACACGAGAGCTATTGGCTACGGCGTCGTAGGAACAGGCGTGGTCCTCGGCGCCGGCGGGGCCGGCGGAATATCCATGCCGAGCAGCGGGGCGGCCGGGCCCGCCAGCCGGTCCACGAGCGCGCCGAGGCGCCGGAACTGCGGCCCCAGCTCCGTGTCGGCGAGCGGGATCTCGACCGGCACATCGAGCACGACCGGGATCGTCACCGAGTCGAGCGGGATGTCCATGCGCAGCGCGATCGTCAGCGGGGTGTCGCGCGGCAGCAGCAGGTTGATGCTGTTGGCCCGCAGGCGGTTGCCGTTGCCCAGGTCGATATCCGCGTTGGCGAGCGTGAGCGGCACTGGCTCCACCAGCGTCACGGTCGTGACCTGGTCCACCGGCACCACCACGCCTTTGCCCGCCAGCGAGAGCGGCTGGCTGAGCGGGATGGTGGTGCGGATCGTCGCGCCCTCCAGCCCGGCCACCACGCTCCGCAGCTCGGCCACGTTGTCCCGCGCGAAGCCCTGGGCGGCCACGGTGGTGTTGGCGATCTGGTTGCGCCACTGGACGATGAAGCCAACCAGCAGCAGCACGACGATCAGCAGGACGGCGTTGATGACGAAGGAGGTGATGACCAGCGCCTTCCAGAACGGTGAGAAGCGTGGGACGCGGCGCGGGGCCTGCTGCCCGACGCCCGTGCCGCCGCTCTCGCTGCGCACCACCTCCTGCTGCCCTGTGCGGGCCAGCGGCTGCGACTCAGCCACCTCCGGTGGGCGCCGGCGCAGGGACAGGGGCGAACGACGTGTAGTGGTGCGAGCCATCGACTGGCCTCCTTCGTCTGGTGATCCGCGCGGGCGTGCTTCTCACGCGGCCAAAGTATAAACCACTCGTCGTAGTAAAGCAAGACACACTTCGTTGCGAAATGGCGTCTAGATGCGATTCTATTTCGTGGAACGTAATGCCTAAACGCGGCACGCGCGTGAGATGGCCGGGGCGGCGCGGCGGCTACGCCTCCGCACAGCCTGGAGGGGTTAGAAGAAGCGTAGCCGCGCCCGGAAGCCGCTCTTCTGCCGCTCTGCGGCGCGGAAAAAGGCTCTCGGCGGGCTAGCGGCCCTCCACCTTCTGGGAAAGAGGACACGCGGGGCGGC